>CALXLH010000020.1 GCA_944389145.1 uncultured Spirochaetaceae bacterium | reverse complement strand
AAGGCCATAGTCCTCACCATCATACGTCACAGGATCGATCATTCCATCGAGATATGCGTCCTTCACGGACTGAGCGTCGGTGTATCCGGCAGCCTCATAATCCATAGGGGCAACGCGGCCGGCCACGATATACGGATACTCATCGCTGATCGAGAGGTTGAACATCGTCGGTCCCTCACCGGCAGCGAACGCAGTCTGCACAAGCTCGATAAGCTTGGTGGAAGCCTGCCTGGTAACATTGACAGTCACGTTAGGATGAGTCTCCTGGAATTCCTTGATATATCTATCCTCAAGTGCCTGCCTGTTCACATCCTCATGTGTCCAGAACTCGATGACGATCTGATCATTCTTTTCCTTCGCGCCACTGGCGAAGACGGAGAACGCCATCAGCAGAACCAATAACACGGAAATGACTTTTCGCATTTCACCCTCCTTTTGTCCTTTATCTAATCGTCTATTCATAACTTTGATTCAGCAATGGTCGATTCTTTCGATTTAGTGAACGAAACACGCATGAAGGACAACCTTCCATCCGCGCTGTCTAGCGTTGGCGGATGAGAAAGAAGCTGATAGCCACGCGAGCTTGACGGTACATGCATCCTCGTGTATGCCGTACCGCACGATGCCGTAGCCTGTATCTTCCTCGGACCGAGCATCCTCAAAGCCTAGGAAGAACATTGCCCATTCGGATTACTTTCTCTGCCATTGGTCCACATCATCCTCACCCAGTGCACGCTGTGTGCGGATATCGTTCTCATGGACGGGCTCTTTTTCCTGATGATACATTTTGACTAAATGAAGCATCGTATTGACTTGAAATGGATAAAGCGTCTGAGAAAATTTCCTTAGGAACGGAGGGTGGAGTGCCGGACACCTGCGATGCTTCATGATTTATCCTATTCCACCTCTATCAGACTGATAATCGATATACGCCACGTTCCTAGCCTACGAAACAAATTCACAGAGATCGAGGAGATAGCAAAGGGATGCAATCCATCATGCCGGCAGGAAGGACATGGAAGAATATGCCAGCCTGACAAGGTTAGGCGTTTATTGACGGTTCAAGAGTATATTGAGATACTATAATGAGGAGGGGTAGGACCAGTTATGGATTATTCGATATCTTTTGTATTCGATGAGATAAAGGCAACACAGGCAGCTTGTTACCTTCTTTCCTTGAACGCTGGGAAGATGAACTACATGAAGATGATAAAGCTCCTTTATCTTGCCGATCGGAAGTATATTTCCGATTATAGCAATTCGATAACGACAGACAGCTATGTATCCATGGATAATGGACCTGTCACGAGCAAGATATACGATCTCATAAAGGATAGCCGCACAGATAACGGCACATACTGGGCCTCATGCATAAGGACTGAGGAATATGATGCCGTGATGATAAAGGAACCAAGGGAATACGACAGACTTAGTCCAATGGAAATGGAAGTCATATCGAATGTCAGCCAATCATTCGCAGACAGCGGAGCATGGGATGTCGTAAAATTCTGCCATGAGAACCTGGCAGAATGGCAGGATCCGGCAGGCTCAACTATACAGATATCCATTGAGGATATAATAAGGGCAACCAAGGATGCCAAGAATGTCGAGGATAGCATAGAGGAAACCAGCCTTGCCGCACATATCCAGAAGCTCAACTACATGGCAATAAAGGCAAGGCAGCTATGACCATACGCCCCGGAGAACATTCATGTATCCCTATCCGAAGGAAAAGAAGCATCTGCACATCGTGGTTGAGAAGGTAATCGACAAGGGCATGTTGATATGTGCCTTTGTCAGCTCTATACCAGAGAACAGGGAATATGACAAAAGCTGTATGCTAGAAGAAGGCGATACCCCATTCATAAAGCATCCGTCCTATGTCGTATACGACAAGATGCAGTTCTTCGATGCCAGTACGCTAGAGAGAATGATCGAGAACGGACAGATCAAGGATAGAGGTCACGTCGAAGAAGCGGTACTGAAGAGAGTCATCGACGGGGCTCTGAACTCGAAAATGACACCTAACATATTCAGGAAATACCTATCCAGTGTCTAAGCCAGCTACTATCGTAATAGGAAACAGCGATAACGGCATGGCCTTCAGCAGCGTATTCAAATCAGACCGGGGCAGGACTTAGAGAAAGCAATCGATACGGTAGCACCTCTATCATATACAAGGAAAGAGCACCTATAACCACCGATGTTCCTGGCAATGACAGAACAATCACAAACCCCAAAAGCCTAATAGCATAGTGCAACAGGCCCTGACCGAATATCAAAAAGGGAGGGACTGCTTTCTTTAAAGAGTCCCCGTTGCGCCTGATTGCCTTCCCTATTTTCTGTACATATCTATGAGCTTGCGATCGGTGAAGTAATCGATCTGCATGGCACTGCGCACATCGGCAAGGACGGATGAGGCCTTCTTCTCAGCCTCCTCAGACCCCTTCCTGAGTATCTCATAGACATCATCGATCCTCTTCTCCCAGCTCTCACGGCGCTCACGGATGGGGCGGAGCTCCTCCTGCATTACGGAAAGAAGGAACTTCTTTACCTTCACATCCCCAAGTCCTCCTCTCTTATAATGATCCTTCAGTTCATCAAGGGAGGCATAGTCCGGAAGGAACTCATCGACATACTCCTGGCGGCAGAAGGCATCGAGGTAGATGAAGACAGGATTGCCGTCAACCTTGCCAGGATCCTCCACCCTCAGGTGATTGGGATCGGTATACATCGACATGATCTTCTTCTTCAGATCGGACTCGCTCTCTGAAAGGTATATGCAGTTACCAAGCGACTTTGACATCTTAGCCTTGCCATCGATACCAGGAAGGCGGAGGCAGGCAGCATTGGAAGGAAGGACCGCATCAGGTTCCGTAAGCGTCTCTCCATAGGTCGAGTTGAACTTGTGGACAATCTCACGGCACTGCTCGATCATAGGCAGCTGATCCTCGCCTACGGGGACATGAGTCGCCCGGAATGCGGTTATGTCGGCAGCCTGGCTTATGGGATAGCAGAAGAATCCGACGGGAATCGATGCCTCGAAGTTGCGCATCTGGATCTCGGACTTGACCGTCGGGTTGCGCTGTACCCTTGCGACCGTGACTAGGTTCATATAGTAGAACGTCAGCTCTGTAAGCTCGGGAACCATAGACTGTATGAAGATCGTTGTCTTCTCAGGGTCTATTCCTGCGGCAAGGTAATCGAGAGCAACCTCCATGATGTTGCTCCTCACCTTCTCCGGATGCTCCGCATTGTCGGTAAGAGCCTGGGCATCTGCAATCATTATGTTGATCTCATCGAACTCGCCTGAATCCTGAAGCCTGACGCGCTCCCTAAGCGATCCTACCAGATGACCGACATGCAGGCGCCCGGTAGGCCTGTCGCCGGTAAGGATTATCTTCTTCATTCCTTGCTTCCCCCTGAGCTCTCATGTGATGAGGCATGGTCCGTGCAGTAATAGCCTGAACCATGGTATTCAACGGCAGGAGCACCGGAGAACACCCTTTCAGCCTCGCCCTTGCAATCCGGGCAGATATCGTGATCGGCATCTTCAGAGAAACCCTTGATGACCTCATACCTCTTACCGCACTTCCTGCATCTGAATTCATATAGCGGCATATCAAAACTCCTCCAGGGTGGAGAGAACGGCTCCAACCTGATCATCTTCAACCTTCACGGAGGACAGGCGTACCTTATCCCCATCCTGGGAATAGAGCGATGAGAGGACCTTGAAGTCCGGCTTCTCGCCCCTTTCCCTCATTCCCTTGATGAGCTCATTCCTCAGCAGCGTGACAAGGGCACGCGATGCTGATGGCGAATCCATATCGATCCAGCCTGAGATATAGAAGGAACCATCCGAGGCATCAAGGAAGAGCACGATCTCCTCTATGTTATCCGCAACGCTCTCCGTTATTCCGAAGCCAAGGTCAATGACGCTCTCCGCGTTCCTCGTATAGAGGGCAGCAAGCGAAAACGCCATCAGAAGCCCTGTCCCGCCATCGATCACGGGGACCCTGCGCTCCATCAGCGAGAAGTAGGCATCCGGATAGCTTGCTGTGGAGAAGAGAAGAACTCCGGACTCCGGCACCGCCGCCTCCAGCCCGGTAGAGCGGCTCTGGTAATAGCGCAGACCGCCGTCGCTTCTCCTCCAGTCGGGGACCCAGTCGAAGAAGGCATTGACGGAAGCATAGCCGAAGTTTCCCTCAGCGGCCCCATAGACAGACCCAGGGGAGATGGAAACGGAAATCCTGTCAGAGCGTTCTGTTATCACGGAAGGAGGAATAAGGGATGACAGCCCATCTTCCCGAGCCCTCTTAAGATCAACCGTGACGACAAGATCCCCATCTCCTCCCATCAAGGAAAACAGCTCCCCGTCCTCGAACGGGGAACGATAGACGCATGATGAGAGGGTAACGGCTATGAGAATCGCGAGGAGAATCTTCCTCATGCCTTCTCCACCAGCACCTTCACGCGCTCTTCGGCAATCTCAGCCTCAGTGCCGTCGTTATCAGCGATGGTAAGGGAAAGAGCGAGAGTCTCCTCGGAGATATATCCCCTGAACGCCTCCACGGCCTCATCTATCAAGGCACTTCCCTTAACGGTCAGCCTTATATGATCGGAGACCTCAAAGCCCTTCTCCTTCCTTGCCGTCTGCACGAAGCGTACGATATCCCTCGCGATTCCCTCAAGCAGGAGGTCATGCGTGATCTCAGTATCATACCCAACAGTGACAGATCCTTCGTTGAGGACCTTCACATGCTCCTTCTCAGCCCTCTGCACGACAAGATCGCCTTCCGTAATCTCGATCTCTCCAGCTGAATAGCTTACTTTCCTAGCATTGCCATCGAGGATCGAGGCAATCTCCTCGGACGAGAAGTCCTGGATGATCGCAGCGACCTCCTTCATGCTCTTTCCGAGCCTTGAGCCAAGGACCTTGAAGTTCGCCTTCGCGGAATATGACACTATCGCACTCTCATCCGCACGGATATCAACGTTCTTCACGTTAAGCTCCTCAGAGATGATCGAGGAGTACTCGGCGAGGATCTTCCTATCACCCTCGCTGCGATCGATGATGACAAGGCGAGAGAGCGGCTGCCTTATCTTTATATTCGACGTCGACCTGAGCGCGCGTCCCATCGCTATCGTCTTGATCGCGAGGCTCATCTCCTTCTCAAGCTCAAGATCCCTCTCATTCTCATTGTATACGGGATAATCGCAGAGATGGACCGACTCGGGCATATCCTCGGTACGGAGATTGCGGTAGATCTCATCCGTTATGAACGGAATGATAGGAGCGGCGGTCTTCACGAAGGTCATAAGCACGCGGTAGAGCGTGTCATATGCTTCCTTCTTGTCACTGTCATTCTCACTCTTCCAGAATCTCCTCCTGGAGCGCCTGATATACCAGTTGTTAAGCTCGTCGATAAAGGACAGGAGCGAGGATGTCACCTCCTGGATATCATAAGAATCGAATCCCTCGGTCACATCCTTCACGAAGCTGTTGAGCGCCGAGATGATCCAGCGGTCAAGCTGGTTGGAAAGCTTCGAGTACTCAGTCTCCGAAGGCTCATATCCATCGATATTCGCATATGTCACGAAGAATGAATATGCGTTCCAGAGCGGAATCATCAGCCCCTTGAGCACATCCTTGACAAGCTCATCTGAGAACTTCAGGTCATCGGCCTTGACGACCGTCGAATTCACTAGGGCAAAGCGGAGCGCATCGGCACCATACTTGTTGATGATCTCCATGGGATCGGTATAGTTGCGCGCGCTCTTGCTCATCTTCTTGCCATCGGAGGCCAGCACGAGGCCAGAGACTATGCAATGGTAGAACGCAGGCTTCCCGAAGAGGGCCGCAGCAAGGACGGTAAGCGAATAGAACCATCCGCGAGTCTGATCGAGGCCTTCGTTGATGAAGTCCGCAGGGAAGATGTTCTTGAACTTCTCCTTGTTCTCGAACGGATAATGCTCCTCGGCGTATGGCATCGAACCGGACTCGAACCAGCAGTCCAGGATATCAGGGATACGCCTCATCGTGCCCTTTCCGTCAGGAGATGGCCATGTAAGCTCATCGACATACTGCTTATGAAGATCCTCGACCTTCCTGCCGCACTTCTCCTCAAGCTCGGCAACGGATCCGATCACCTCGATATGATCAGAGCCATCGCACTTCCATACCGGGATAGGATTACCCCAGAAGCGGTTGCGGCTGATAGCCCAGTCACGGGCCCCCTCCAGCCACTTTCCGAAGCGTCCGTTCTTTATATGCTCAGGCACCCATTCGATCTGGCTGTTGCACTCAAGCATAGTCTGCTTGATCTTCTGGACATCCACGAACCAGCAGCTCATGGCACGATAGATCAGCGGCATCTTCGTACGATAGCAGAACGGATAGGCATGGAGATAGTTCTCCCTCTTGACGAGCTTGCCATGATCCTTGAGCCACTGTATGACACCCTTATCAGCATCCTTGACGAAGAGTCCCTTGAAATCAGGAACCTCATCGGTGAAGCGGCACTCCGCATCGATCGGGCAGACGACAGGAATACCCGTTCCCTTAAGCACGTTGTAGTCATCCTCGCCGAATCCCGGAGCGGTATGTACGATGCCGCAGCCATCCTCGGTCGTGACGTAATCTCCGCATACGACAACGAACGCGCCCTTAGCCTTCAGATCGGCAAAATATGGGAAAAGAGGCTCATAGGTACGGCCCTTCAGCTCGGAGCCCTTCATCCTTGCGACGATCTTCGCCCCCTTGCCATCCTTGTAGTACTTGCTGATCAGCTTCTCTGCAAGGTAGTAATGATCCCCGCTCTCCTCATCAAGCACCTTGACGTAGTCGATGTCCGGACCGACCGCGAGCGCGAGGTTCGAAGGAAGCGTCCAGGGAGTGGTCGTCCATGCAAGGAAGTATGTATCCTCCTCCCCATCGGCCTTGAAGCGGATAGTGACTGCAGGATCCGTGACATCCTTATAGCCTCCGAGGCTGACCTCCATATTGGAGAGCGGAGAAGCGAGAAGCGGCGAATATGGCAGGATATTATATCCCTCATAGATCAGCCCCTTCTCGTAGAGCGTCTTGAACGCCCACCAGACAGACTCCATGTAATCCTTGTCCATCGTGCGGTAGCCATGGTCGAAATCCACCCATCGCCCCATGCGGGAGATCGTGTGCTTCCACTCGTTGGTATACCTCAGGACTATCGAACGGCAGGCATCATTGAACTTAGCCACGCCATAGTCCATGACGGCGAAGTAACCCTTGATGCCAAGCGTCTTCTCGACCTCCGCCTCGACAGGAAGCCCGTGGCAGTCCCAGCCGAAGCGCCTGATGACCCTCTTTCCCTTCATCGCCTGATAGCGTGGAATGGCATCCTTTATCGTTCCGGGGACGAAATGGCCGAAGTGAGGCAGTCCGGTCGCGAACGGGGGACCATCGTAGAATACGTACTCGTTATCGGCAGGTCTCTGCTCGATCGACTTATTGCATATGTCCCTATCTTCCCAGAAACGAAGGATATCTTCTTCCATCTTAGGGAAATCGACTTTGTTGTTAACGGGTTTGAACATTGTTAGGCTCCTACCTGCCTAATATACCGAAAAGAGGCCTCAGCCTTCAAGGAGGTTAACGGCTAAAGGATGCCCTGGCGCATGAACAATCCGCCGCATTCTGCTATCCTAGGCTCATGCGGATGAGGATCGACAGCGAAATCAGCGAGATTGGCAGGAAATTCAGGGAAAACGGCTATTCCCTATATCTCGTGGGAGGGGCGGTAAGGGACTTCCTGCTAGGCAAGGAGAACCATGACTACGACTTCACCACCGATGCAGAGCCTGCAGATGTCAAGCGCATGTTCCGCCGTACCATAGATACAGGGATAAGGCATGGCACGGTCACCGTGATCCATAATCACAGGCACTATGAGATCACCACCTTCCGAACAGAAGGCGACTATAAGGACAGCAGGCATCCGGAATCCGTAACATTCGTCAAGAGCCTGGAGGAAGACCTCAGGCGGAGAGACTTCACGATAAACGCATTCGCCGCAGAGCTGCCCGACGGGAAGATAATAGACCTCCACGAAGGAAAGAAGGACCTCAGGCACAGGATCATCAGGGCTATCGGAGAGCCGGAGGAGAGATTCAGGGAGGATGCGCTCAGGATGATGAGGGCCTGCCGCTTCTCCTCACAGCTCGGCTTTGATATCGAGGGAAAGACAGAAGAGGCGATGGGGCGCCTCTCACCCACTATCGCTAGGATATCTGCGGAGCGCATCAAGGAAGAGCTGTTCCGGCTCATAGACGGCAAGGATCCAAGGAAAGGCCTGGAAGCGATGAGGCGTACCGGACTGATGCATGAGATCATTCCTGAGCTTGAGAGGACATACCGCTTCAAGCAGGGAGGAATGCATGATGAGGATCTGTATGAGCATCTGCTGCTCTCGCTTGAGACTGCCAGGGACCATGGCTATCCTCTGACGGTGAAGCTTGCCGCCCTCCTCCATGATATCGGCAAGGTGGATACAAGGGCAAAGGGAGAAACAAGGGAATACACGTTCTATGGCCACGAGGCAAGAAGCGCGGAGATGGTCGATGCCATATTCCGGCGCCTCAAGACCTCCAATGAGGAGAGGGAGACGGTGATGCACCTTGTGGCTAACCACATGTTCGCATATACCCCCGACTGGACAGACAGCGCAGTGCGGCGCTTCATCAGGAGGATCGGGATAGGCAATATCAATCCGCTCTTCTCACTCCGCGTATGCGACATGACAGCTACCACGGGGCACGAGGCCGATCCGCGGGTACTCCTCGCCTTCGCAGACAGGATCAATGCCGAGCTTGAAAGAGAATGCGCCCTGAGCATCAAGGATCTGAGGATAGACGGAAACCGGCTGATAGAGCTCGGGATTCCCCGAGGTCCCATGATAGGAAAGATCCTCAACGCACTCCTGGAGGAGGTCATCGAGGATCCATCTTCGAATGATGAGGAAAAGCTGGAAGCAAGGGCTATCGGTCTTTCTCAAGCCCTATCGCGATGAGCGCCATCCTAGCCGCAGCCTGCTCCGCGCTCTTCTTGTTGCGCCCCTCTGCAGGTCCATATACCTTCGTGCCAAGCTCCACGGAGACGGAGAAGACCTGATCATGGTCAGGACCGCTCTGCGACACAAGCACATATCTGGGGACCTTCCCACGCCTCTTCTGCAGATACTCCTGCAGTTCCGTCTTGTAATCCTTGTATGCAAGCTTGTTCTCAAGGAATGACTCAACCTGCTGAGGTATGAACGAAAGGACGAAGCGCCTTGCCGCCTCAAGCCCCTGATCGAGATAGAGCGCGGCGATGACAGCTTCCATGCTATCAGCGAGTATGGCCTTCTTCAGGCTTCCTCCCTGGCTCCGCTCACCCCGCCCGACAAGTATGTAGCGATTGAACTGCATGCGCAGGGCGACCTCAGAAAGGCTCTCCTCAGATACCACCACGGCCTTTATCTTCGAGAACTCGCCCTCATGGAAGCGGGTGAACGAGGAAAAGAGATATTCGGCAGTGACCATGCCCAGCACGCTGTCCCCGAGGAACTCAAGACGCTCGTTGTTATCCGGAGCGCCCTTGCACTCATTGGAAAAGGACGTATGCGTAAATGCCAGGTTCAGCAGCCTGAGATCGCTGAACTGAAGGTCATTGTCCTTAAGAAAAGAAGAAAGCTCCCTCTCACGCTCTGCAGAGAGCAAGGGAGCCTTTGCGAGATATGAAAGCAATTACTGCAGTTCCTTTGCAAGATAGCGGACAGCATCCCCTACGGTCTCGAACTCGTTAGCCATATCATCGGAGATGGTGATTCCGGTCTCCTCCTCAATAGCATAGACAAGCTCATATGTATCAAGGCTGTCTGCGCCGAAGTCCTTGCGGAAGTTTGCATCCATCGTAACCTTCTCAGGAGCGACGTTGAGCTTCTCGACGACAAGCGACTTCACTTTCTCGAATACTTCATTCTCAGTCATAGATTACTCCTCGTCCTTTACGATGACCGGCTTGCCGGCATAGTACCCGCACTTCGGGCATACATGATGGGAAGGAATCAGGTTACCGCATGTCTGGCACTCAGACAGATTCGGTGCTGAAAGCTTCATGTTCGCAGCCTTCCTCGATGCTGCCTTGGACTTGGATGTCTTATACTTAGGTGTTGCCATCTCTTACCTCTCTAATCTAGGAATCAACCCTTCCGGCGCACTATTCTATCAGAAGGCACCGGATGGCGTCAACAATCCGACAAATGACCATATGCCATAAAAGGTTATCACGTCAAGGCCTAAGTCTATAAGGCCTGATTGCGACAATAGAAGACATAATCAGGCAATATATTATTCATCTGACGATGGAATCAGTCCTGTTCGAACCGTTTTAGCAATTTCTGCATGATCGCTGTCTGCTTATTGCTATTGGATACCATGACACCGAAGCCGATCGTTATAAACAGAGAGCAAAGGCCGAAAAGCCCGATACAGATGGCAACCGTCAGGCTAATAGCACCAGGATAGGAGATAAGGAACATTATCGCAGCTATCAGATCTATGGCAAACAGAACATATCCTATTACCTGTATCCGCACACCTTCGCTACCCCATTCAGCCTCAAGCGATTCAGGCGTATCCTTAACGGGACATGCCGAAATGCCTGATTCATTTCCAGTCAGAACATGATGGCAGAATGGACATTTGACCGATCCGTCAGGTATTTCTTTCGAACAATTTTTGCATATCATTTTATCACCCCAGCATTAAAATAATGTATTTTTTTTTGTTGTAAAGATTTACAGCAAAGATGCCGAGGATTTGGCGAATCATGCATGCATGGATATAGAAAGGGGCTCCGATATCGGAGCCTGATATTTCGGAAACCGACGGATTTCTCGCTAGGCCATGGAGGAATCAGAACTCCGCCGACAGCGACTTCACGAAAGAGAATATGACACGCATCGCGCTCTCATTATAGCCGCCTTCGGGAATGATGAGGTCTGCATACTCCTTCGTCGGCTCGATGAAGCTGAAATGACCTGGACGCACTACCTGGGTATACTGCTCGATCACGCTCTCGACCGTACGGCCCCGCTCGGTGATATCCCTCTGCAGGCGGCGTATGAAGCGGATATCAGGAGGGGTATCGACATAGAGCTTGAGATCCAGGAGATCGCGGATGCGCTTATCATAGAAGATCATCAGGCCATCTATGATTATCAGCGGCTTAGGCTCGACGCGGACATACTCGTCAAGCCTCGTGTGATGGACGAAGTCATACTGAGGCATCATGCACGCCTTCCCGTCCTTCAGGTCCATCAGGTTGGAGAGCATCAGATCCATGTCGAATGCATCCGGATGATCGAAGTTATAGGCCGTTATGTTCTCATTGGAGATGAATGGAGCGCTGCGGTAGTAGCTGTCCTGGCTGATCAGCACGGACTCAGGCTGCGCCTCCTTTATCCTCCTCACGACGGTGCTCTTGCCGGATCCGGAGCCGCCGGTGATGCCGATGAGCTTCACATCCATCACTTCACCTCTAGCAGGAACGACGTATTGGATCTGTAAGTGACACCGTAATCGGTATAGGCACCAGGGAATTCCGGATGGTTCGGAGAGTCAGGATAACGGCCGGACTCGAAGCAGACGCCGCTGAATGGCTCATGATCGCCCGAGAGGAACTCGGCCGTATATATCTGGATACCGGGTTCCGTGGTCCTGATCTCCATCACGGCCTTCTTCCCTTCCACGCGCACTGGCGTCCCATGCTCCATGCAGAAGGTATTGTCATACGCCCCGTTCCTCCTCTCTCCTATCCTATGCGGCGTACGGAAATCGAAATCCGTGCCAGCGACAGGAGCGACGGCCACAGGAAGCAGAGACTCATCCACAGCCACATAATGATCTGCAGGAACCGTCAGGACATGGTCCTTTATCGTTCCACCGCCATCAAGGTTGAAATAGGAATGGTTCGTGACCGAGACAGGGCATCTTGCATCGCTGGTGACGGCGTAGTCGATGCTCAGGAGGCCGCTGCCGGTAAGGAGATAGGTAACCGTGCATTCATGGGCACCGGGAAAGCCGCCGAGGCCCGCGGGGGTAGAGAGCGACAGCGTTAGCGAGCTCTCCCCTACGCCAAGCACCTTCCAGACCTTCTGTCCGAAGCAGGCAGAGCCCGAATGGAGGTTGTTGCCGTTATTGTTCTTCTCAAGAAGGAATCTCCTGCCATCAAGCGAGAATGACGCTCCGGCTATCCTGTTCGCATAGGGACCAACGACCTCGCCCATATAGCTTGGATCGTCCTCATATGAGGCAAGCGTGCCATGGTTCAGGACGATATTCACATCATCGAATCCGAACGAATAGAGCGTAGCCCCGAACGTAAGGACCGAGAGATGGAACCGTCCTGCCTTGAACGAGATAAGCTCCACCTTCTCTCCGCCAGATGTCGTACCGAATACCGTCCTATCCATCTCAGTCATCCTCCTCTGTCTTAAGCACTGCAAGGAACGCGCTCTGCGGTATCTCGACATTGCCGACCATCTTCATGCGCTTCTTGCCCTCCTTCTGCTTCTCCAGGAGCTTCCGCTTGCGGGAGATATCACCGCCATAGCACTTCGCGGTTACATCCTTGCGATATGCCGATACAGTCTCGCGGGAGATGATCTGACCGCCGATCGCGGCCTGTATGGCAATCTTGAACTGCTGGCGCGGGATCTCCTTCTTCAGCCTCTCGCAGACCTGCCTTCCACGCTGCTGGGCATTGGAACGGAACACAAGCTGGCTCAAGGCATCCACAGGGTCCCCATTCACCAGTATATCAAGCCTTACGAGATCCGTGGGCCTGTATCCGATAACATTGTAATCGAATGAGGCATATCCCCGGGATATCGACTTAAGCCTGTCATAGAAATCAAAGAGGACCTCTGCGAGCGGCATCTCATAGATAAGCTCTACCCTCTTCTGATCGAGATAGTTCATTCCCGTCTGCACTCCGCGCTTCTCGAGGCAAAGCGTTATTATCGGTCCCACATACTCAGTCGGCGTTATGATATTAGCCTGTATATAAGGCTCCTCGGTACGCTCGATGCGCATCACCTCAGGGTACTCAAGCGGATTGTCTATCTGAAGCACATCGCCGTTCTTCATGTAGACGATATAGCGCACGGAGGGGGAAGTGAAGACGATCGATAGGTCGAACTCCCTCTCTATCCTCTCCTGTATGACCTCAAGGTGGAGCATCCCTAGGAAGCCGCAGCGGAAGCCGAAGCCGAGAGCCGCGGAGTTATCCTTCTCATAGACGAGCGAGGCATCGTTGAGCTTGAGTCGCTCTATGGCCTCCTGGAGCTCTTCGTAATCATTGGAATCCACGGGATAGATAGAAGAGAAGACGACAGGCTTCACCTCCTTGAATCCAGCCATAGGCTCTTCGGCAGGAGCCGCGCACAGCGTCACCGTATCGCCCACGCGGATATCCGAGATCGTCTTTATGCCAGCGATGAAGTAACCTACGTCGCCAGCCGAAAGCTCTGGCTTCGATACTAGCTGCAGCTGGAAGCGTCCTGTATCCTCGACCTTGTATTCCGCGCCAGAATGCATGAACCTTATCTCATCACCGGGCCTCATGCGCCCGGAGAAGAGTCGGCAATGCACGATGACTCCGCGGTACGGATCATAGTGCGAATCGAATATGAGCGCCTTCAGCGGATCGTCAGCGCTTCCCGTAGGGGCCGGTATCTGATTTACGATCGCCTCATAGAGGGTATCTACGCCCTCACCTGTCTTGGCAGACACGAAGCATGTCGAGTCAGGATCGAGACCGAGGTCATGGTCGATCTGCTCCAGGCACGCTGGGATATCGGCAGAAGGAAGGTCGATCTTGTTGATTACCGGGATTATCTCCAGGTTATGCTCCATCGCAAGATAGAGGTTGGCTAGCGTCTGCGCCTCCACCCCCTGGGATGCGTCTATCAGAAGCAGCGCGCCTTCGCATGAGGATATCGCCCTGGAGACCTCGTATGTGAAGTCGACATGTCCCGGAGTATCTACGAGGTTAAGCTCGTACTCCTCCCCGTCCGCTGCGGTGTACGGGATCGTGACCGCCTGGCTCTTGATCGTTATGCCTCTCTCGCGCTCGATATCCATATTATCCAGGATCTGCGTCTGCTGCGGCCCCCTGGACACGACGAGGCGGGCTCGCTCTATGAAGCGGTCCGCCAGCGTAGACTTTCCATGATCGATATGCGCGATTATGCAGAAATTCCTCTTATGAGAAGTATCCATCGCTCACCTATGTAAGATCCGAGACATGATGCACGGGAGGGAATCCAAGCATCTCCCTGATCTCCTTATCATCCAGAGTCTCCCTCTGCACCAGCGCCTCGGTAAGGGCATCGAGCTGATCACGGTGCGTCGTAAGGATATCCCTGGTATCATCCATGCACCTGGAGAGGATCTTCCCGACCTCCTCATCGATGCGCCTTGCAGTCTCCTCGGAGTAATCCTTATGCCTTGCTATCTCGCGGCCGAGGAACAATGGCTCATCATCATCGGAGAGGGAGACGAAGCCAAGTGCCGACATACCCCATTCCGTCACCATGCGCCTGGCCATCTGCGTCGCCTGCTTTATATCGTTGCTGGTGCCTGTCGTCGTCTCGCCATATACGATATCCTCGGCAACATAGCCGCCCATGCAGATCTTGATCCTGTCTTCAAGGAACGAACGGTTCTTCGTATAGGCATCCTTCTCTGGCAGGCTCATCGTCAGGCCAAGGGCACGCCCATGAGGTATGATCGTCACCTTGTGCAGGGGATCGGCATTCTTCAGATAGTAATGCAGGAGCGTGTGTCCCGCCTCATGATAGGCTGTAGCCCTCTTCTCCTCATCGGTCATATACACGGATTCCCTGGCAACGCCAAGGAGTATCTTATCCCTAGCCTTCTCGAAGTCATCCATAGAGACGACAGAACGATTGGCACGGGCTGCGAAGAGAGCCGCCTCGTTCACGAGATTGGCAAGATCCGCTCCGGATGATCCAGGAGTCGCCCTTGCGATCCTCTCAAGATCGACATCGGACGCCACCTGCACCTTCTTCACATGGATGCGGAGGATATCAAGCCTCTCCTGCACATCAGGAAGCTCGACCACGACCTGCCTGTCAAAGCGTCCCGGCCTGAGAAGTGCCGGATCAAGGACGTCCGGCCTGTTCGTGGCAGCCATCACGATAACGCCGGGATCGGAAGAGAATCCATCCATCTCGACGAGCATCTGGTTAAGCGTCTGCTCCCTCTCGTCATGTCCGCCGCCAAGCCCTGCGCCACGTGCGCGGCCAACGGCATCAAGCTCATCAATGAAGATTATGCAGGGAGCATTCTTCCGCGCCTCGGCGAAGAGGTCACGGACACGGGCAGCTCCCATACCGACGAACATCTCGACGAAATCCGAGCCTGAGGTATGGAGGAACGATACGCCGGCCTCGCCTGCTACAGCACGCGCAAGGAGGGTCTTACCCGTTCCAGGAGGACCTACGAGAAGCACGCCGCGGGGAATCCTGGCACCGATCTTCACGAAGCGGTCTGGATGCTTAAGGAAGTCAACGACCTCCTGGAGCTCATACTTTGCCTCCTTCTGTCCCGCGACATCCTGGAATGTGACCTTCTTGTCGTTCTTGCCATACATCTGCGCGTGGCTCTTGCCGAAGGATGACATCATCCTGCCGCCTCCGGCCGCGCCGGTCTGCCTCATGATCATGAAGATCATCACCACGAAGACAATCCACGGCAGAAGCTGTATGACGATGTACCATATCGGGGTCGGCTGCACCGCACCGCTGACCTCTATGCCCTTCTCTGCAAGCTTATCAAGAAGGGTACCATCAGGATACGGGATGCGGCAGGTCGCCGCCACGCCGCTGCTGAGCGTGTAATCGATGACGCTATGCTCAACGATCGTGACAGAAGCGACATTTCCACGCTCTACCTGATCAAGGAATGCGGTATAGGAGGTCTCCTCTGCCTCCACGCCGGATGGCGTGGACATGAACACATATACGAAGGAAATAACGAGAAGGATGAGCGCGATGAGAGCAAGGCGGTTACGCTTGCCGCCTCCCTTGAATGGGCCACCGTCGCCCCCCTGACCGCCAGAGCCCCAGTATCTATACTGGTCATATACGTTCTTCCTGGGCTTCTCGTCCTGCTTTCGGCCCCCCTCGGGGCCTTCCGGCTTCCTTTCCGGTTCTGGAGCGGGTGAGGCACCATCTGGCCTGACCTCGTTCTCCTTATTCTCTTTCTCGTCCATTTGAAGCAAAATATACCGTAGCTATCAGATAAGGGCAAGGGCAACAGGCTCTCCAGATGCTCCTAGGAAGCGTCTTGAAAGCCTATCCCGCCCACCGAACGGCCTGGCAAGATACGCTGCTATTCCGGACCTGTCCTCAATGACGGCGGCATATGGCACGCGCTGGTCCTTCATCAGCTCCGAGACCTTCTTATCCGCCCCCTTCAGGGCAATCACGTCACATTCGCGGGCGCTGCGGATTACCGCTGGATGGGAAAGGGACGAAAGCGGCATTCTCAGCGTAAGCCCATCACACGCGCCTCCTATGCTCAGCCGCAGGCCATCGGCTATAGGCGCCCCATCCTCAAAGGGCATGGCGAAATCAGGCAATGAGGGGTATATCCTCATCTCATCCTTCGTGAACATGAACTCAAGATCGCCGACAGCCATGCTGCCCCGCCCTTCCTCAGCCTTGGACAGGACCGCATCTATCGCATGGCGTGATATGCGCATCGAAGAGCCGAGCGAGGCATTGGCATCATAGACCGCCCGTTCTGAGGCAAAGCGAGGCGCCTTGATGATATCCTCACGGCTATATGCGATATAGAATCCGGAAAACGAAGGCTCCAGCCTGTGCTTATCCCTGAATGCTGCTACATTATCAGCAATCGAGGCCATCATATCCTTCGCCTCCAAGGAAAGAGACGGCATAAGCGCCTTCCTGATCCTGTTGCGGCTATAGGCGGTATCCTCATTGGTGGTATCAATGGAAGGAGTGAGGCCCGTCGAGGAAAGATAATCAAGGATCTCGGACTTCCAGTATGGAAGGAGAGGCCTGTAAAGCATTCCATCATCCCTGACGATCGCGCTCCAGGCATAGAACGGGGCAGAAGAAAGCATACGCATCGCCACCGTCTCAGCCTGATCATCACGGTGATGGGCCGTAAGTATGCGGTCAAAGCCATTCTCAGCGGCATAGCGCCTGAGCGCCTCATAGCGAAGCGTGCGCGCGGCAGCCTCGGTTCCGATGCCCTTCAGCCTGGAAAGCTCATCGACGCGCCCTCTTCCCAGCCTCTCTATATGCAGCGGAATACCGAGAAGCGCGGCATTATGCCTGTTAAGCTCCTCCTCTTCCGCTAATTCCCTCTCTTCCCTGATGGCGTGGTTCACGTACATCGCACCTGTCCGTCCAGGAGCTATCTCTGAAAGGACAGAGAGAAGCGCAAGGGAATCATCACCGCCGGAGAACGCCAGCAGGAGGCGTCCCGGAGGAAGAGCGACATCAGAGGGAATTAGCCCATTGGACGACACTTTCGAACCTCTCTCCTCCGGCCAGGCGGAGAACCGCCTCCGCAGCTCTCTCCTCAGCCTGATCGACAAGCACGCGGTCAGTCTCGTTGAAGCGAGTCAGCACATGATCGGTCACAGAGGTCCCCTCCTGCGGCCTACCGATACCCACATAGATACGGATGAAGTCAGAGCCATGGGCGGCGATGATGGACTTCAGGCCATTGTGACCGGCAGAGCCACCTCCGCGGCGTATCCTGATGCGGCCAGGAGGCAGGTCCATCTGATCGACGATCACCACCATCTCATCGCCGGGCTTGAGATTCTCCTCCACCACGTCGCCGGAGCTGTTCATATAGGTAAGAGGTTCCACGAGCGTGAGATTCCCGGCTGAAGCACGCCTATAGAGACGGAAACAGCGCTTCCGGAGCTTCATGCCCTTCAGCGCTGCTATCCTCTCCACAGTGTCGAATCCGACATTGTGCCTTGTACGCGCATATCCAGCCCCGGGATTGCCAAGACCGAATACGACCATCTTACTTCGTCTCTGTAGCTGCTGCCGCGTCTGTAGCCGCTGCATCATCCGCAGCCGTATCATCAGCTGCCGCAGGAGCCTCTTCCTTGACGTACTTGATCGAAGCGACCGTCTCTTCTCCATCGACAAGGATCCTTACGCCCTGAGGGATATTGAGCTGGTTGATGCGGAACGACTCGTTGACATCAAGCGCTGAGATATCTCCGCTGATCGTCTCCGGAAGGTCGGAAGGAAGGCATTCCACCTCGACCTCGTGGATAAGCTGCTCCAGGACGCCTCCGTTCCTCGTGCCGACCGGGTTCCCGACAAGCTCGATGCGGACATTGGTCCTTACGGCCTGTCCAGCGGTGACCTCGAAGAAATCGATATGCTGGACGACACCCTTCAGGAGATCCTCCTGATATGACTTGACGAACACATCATGGGACTTCTCGTCAGAGACATTGAGCGAGATAAGGGTAGACTCACCGAATCCTGACCTCTTCGCAGCGAACTCACGTGCATTCACGATGACATGGATCGGCTGCTCCTTTCCATACACGACCCCAGGAATCTCTCCATTCCTCAGGAGCCTTCTCGAACCAGCTGAACCGAAGTCAGCTGTCCTAAGCCTTGCGCCAAGAAACTTCTTCTCGCCCATCTTCTTCTCCTTATACTCTCATCGGCCATGCCGATTACCATAAAGTGCCGAAGCACGGCTAACGATGATATCTGACAAAGGATTTTTCTGCAAGGTATCAATAGAAGCTGGGAAGGAAGGACTCGAACCTTCGAATGCAAGAATCAAAATCTCGTGCCTTAACCACTTGGCTACTTCCCAACGCAAGAGCGAAAATAGCAGATATGGCCCAATCTTGCAATAATGCAGGCCAGTGAAGGAGCCTTTCCTGCCAATCGCCGGGAATAACGGCAACACGCTCCCATGCTTCGGAATGCGCAGGCGGATTCCGGCCCGCCGGCATGGGAAACGCCTTGCGACGACGGATGATGGACTAAAGGAAGGTACATGCGATCGCGCCAGGGATATCAGGGAGTACCGTTCCTGCTGATGGGATCGCATACCATGCGCTGCCCGATCCTGTCAGGGAGACGAACGCACCTGAATCAGAGATGGCTGCGGGAACCGAAGGTGGAAAGACCCGTTCGAAGTCATTGGGGAAGGAATCCTTATCCAGAGAGGATGAGAGCGGCGGCAGATGACGTCCGGGACGATCCATGCCGTCAAGAAGAGCGTAGGCCTTGCCGGTAGAGCTCCTTGCTTCTGGGACGAAGATCATGACAGGCCTCCCATGCAGCCCTGTCCGTTCCGCGACGATCTCTCCCCTGCCCCGCACGAGCGCGGTACGATAGCCTGAAGCAAGGAAAGGAACGTCAGAACCAACGGCCGCAGCGGTATCGAGAAGCCCCTTCGTGATGCCATATCTTCCGAAGAGGAAGCGCAGGACAGCCGCGGCGTCTGAGGATCCGCCGCCGAGCCCAGCCTGCGAGGGTATCCTCTTGTCTATCCTGAGAGAAAGCGAGAAAGGCAGCGAGAAGCGTTCTGAGAATATGCGGGCAGCCTTCTCCATCAGATCCATCGCTCCCTCCTCTAGATAAGGAACGTTCCTCTCTATATCCACGGAGAGGACGGATGAAGGCCTTATCTCCGCATCGATCCTATCATGCAGATCCACAAGGGCCATATAGCTCTCTATATCATGATACCCATCAGGCCTGCTCCCGCCGACGATCAGCCCGATATTCACCTTCGCATATGCCTCAAGACGCATCGATGATCCTCCTGAGCTCCTCAAGGGCCTTCTCCTTCCAGAATGAATAGGATGAGGGATTGAGCGGCGATGGATGGGGAAAATAATAGACAGAGGCAGATGTGCACGCCTTCGCCTTTCCCTCGGCATAGCGTCCAAGGGCTATGACGGAAGAAGGGGAAAGGATGGCAAGGATGGAAGAGAGAGACGCGGTACAGAGATCCTCGATCTTGGAACGGAAGTCCCGCTGAAGACAATCCGGCGTGAAATTGCGGCCCTTCTCATCAAGGAAGAGAAGCGGGCAGTAGTTCAGGACGGTGCAGCGGGAAAGGAACTCATCACGGCTGCCATAGTGCGATGCCATCGTCCAGACGGCCTTTCCGGAGGCCTCATCCCGCCGTATATCCATCCCGACGATGGGACGCAGAGGGGACTCGTTGGCAGGATGGCCGACCTTCCCGTCTATCCCGAGATAGGTACGGACGAAGCTTACCGCCCCGAATGGCACCCCTGTCTGAGCCATGCCATATGGGCCGGGATTCATGCCGAGCATCACCGTGCCTGCTCCCTTGCCCAGGGCCATCCTCAGGTAAGCCTCATGGTTATCCCAGGCATAGGAAAGCACGTTATACGTCAGGACAGGGCTCTCGGGGACAAGGGCATCAAGGCTGGAAGAGAGAGCGCGATAGGCAGATAGGATATCATCAATGACCGGCATGCTCTGAGGATAGCCTAAATACGCCGATCCACCAAGCGCATGCGATATCGACTAAGAGCCAGTTTTTTCATATGCTAGGATATATGGATGGCATCAAGGGAATAATATTCGATAAGGATGGCACCCTCTTCGATTATGGGGAGGTCTGGGGTCCGATATTATTCAAGGCCATCTCAAGGGGATTGTCTACTGCTCATCTCCCAGAGGAAAGAAGGCGGCAATGCACCCTTGACTTCATGAAGGTGCTCGGCGTCGATGACAAGGGAAACACCTATCCTAACGGCATCATCTTCCGTCATGACAGGAAGATAACCGCCACGCTCCGGATTCTCAGGCTCTGCATGCTCTATCGCCTAAGCCCGTTCATGGTAGGCCGGGCGATGTTCTCATTCATGAAGAAGACGGATCTTGGACTGGAAGAGAGGATCGAGAGCATGGAGTTTCCAGGTGTCCGCGAGGTGTTCGAGGAAGCGTATAAGCGCGGCTATATCCTCGGCATCGTCACCAATGACACGCTGCGGTCCACGTCGCTCTTCCTACAGAAGATGGGCATAAGCGATTACATCTCATTCATCAGGACGAAGGACAGCCCTACCCATCCAAAGCCGAATCCGGAGGCGATAAAGGAATTCTGCGACGAGAAGGGACTGGAAAGCCTGGAAGTGGCGATCATCGGAGATACCATCGTTGATATGGAATTCGCACATCTCGGCAAGGCAGGATACGCCGTCGCCGTCCTTACGGGTTCAGGTGATATCGAAAGACTGCAGAAGCAGGCGGATGCCGTCTATCCGACGCTCCTTGACCTGCTCTCCGATCCGGTCCTCTTCCCATGATTGCATTCTTGGAGACCGAGGCCGTACGGAATGAGGCCATGAAGATGGCTTGCCAGATGCTCTCGTCCGACTCATATTCATTTCCGCCATCATCCGGCTGCAGGCTATCATCGATCAGCAAGCGGCCGACCTTCGCGGTCATGACGGTCAGGACGGCCGGAGGCGGAGAGCGGATCCTAAGGGCATTCTCAGGATTGATCAATGGCTCGCCTACCGCTCCTGGCTACGTAAATCCATGCTTCTCTAAGAATGAATATGCAAGGGCCTCGGCAATGAACGATAAGCGCATCCATGAGCTGACAGAGCGCATAGCTGACGGAGCGACAGGCCTGGAAGAGGAGCGCAAGGCGCTTACCGAAGCCAGCCTTGCGAGGATAAGAGGGCTCTATTCCTTCTCATGCTGGGACAAAAGCGCTGCTGGACTTCCGGAGAAGGCTCCGACAGGAACCGGGGACTGCGCGGGGCTGAGGCTCATCAACACAGCTCTGCGTAACGGCTGGGAGATGACGGGACTCGCCGAGTTCACTCTGAACGATGACGGCTCGCTTTCCTTCCATGCCCCCTGCGAAGAGCGATGCGGACTGCTGCTTCCCCGGATGCTGGGCCTCCGCTTCCTCTACGCCGATGGCGCGATAGCCGTGATAGACAAGGAGGCTGGGATGCTCAGCGTACCGGGGCGTGGAGAGGAAAAGAGGGACAGTGCCGCGTACAGGTTCCACTCGCTCTTTCCGTCAAGCCCTGAGGTATGCCATACCCACCGCCTCGATATGGATACGTCCGGACTCCTGGTCATGGCGTTCACGAAGGAAGCGCACAGGGCCGTATCCATGCAGTTCGAGGCAAAGACGGTACAGAAGGAATACGAAGCGCTCCTTGAAGGAGTCATCACGGATGACGAAGGGACGATCGATGCGCCAATGCGCCTTGATGTGGAGAACAGGCCCTGCCAGGTCATAGACTGGGAACGGGGAAAGAGAGCAGTCACGCGCTGGAAGAGGATCAGGATAGAGATCATCGATGGCAGGAAATACACGCGCGTACGGTTCTTCCCGGAGACGGGACGCACCCATCAGCTTAGGGTCCATTCGAAGTTCATCGGACATCCCATAAAGGGAGACAGGCTATATGGAACGAGGAAGGAAGGAGAGAGGCTGATGCTCCACGCATCCTCGATCTCATTCATCCATCCTGTGAGCGGAAGCCGCGTCAGCTTCTCCTCTGCCGCCCCTTTCTGACGCACCCTGCAGCTTCTCGATATTCCCTCTAAGCCGCTCTGCCTCACGCTCGATCTCCGCGATCTCACCATCGATGCGCTCACGCTCGCGGCGGAGGATCCGCAGCTTTCCCTCCTCGCTCTCCAGCAGCGTCCTCAGATCATCCGCCTTAGCCTCGCGCCCGAGCCGCGCACGCTCAGAAAGAAGGTTATCCAGAAGCCGCTTCTCGCTGAGTATCGCCTGAAGATCGGAAAGCATGGGAGATGGAGTGCTATCGCTGATCCAGAGGGCTCCTTTGTCATAGAGCTGGGAACCATAGCCCTCCATCGCCTCATTCTCGCGCCTTATGCACTCCGAGAGGGCCTTCTCCGCCCTCTCGATACCGCCATGGGACATGGCCCGGTATGAATGGCGCTTGGAATGGATCACAGAAGAAAGGCTCTTCCTCTCCCCATCGAGCC
Source organism: uncultured Spirochaetaceae bacterium (assembly GCA_944389145.1). Lineage (GTDB taxonomy): Bacteria > Spirochaetota > Spirochaetia > Sphaerochaetales > Sphaerochaetaceae > Ornithospirochaeta. The sequence goes on along the minus strand of CALXLH010000020.1, from coordinate 54,425 downwards.
TCACGAGCTCCTTCCTGATATCGCTGATCTCGGAAAGGAGCTGCAAGGCACTGCCATCAAGTCCGGATGCGGCATCATCTGCTTCCGCGATGCGCGAATAGCGGACAAATCGCCGCCGCTGGCCCGCATTGCGCAAGGACAAGGCAAGGCTGCCCTTCTTCTTCCCGTCCTTCTCGATATCATGATAAACGCGCTCATAGCGTGACTTATCCAGAAGGGAGAATGAGCATCGCTCATATATGATCGCCCCGAGCTGGGCCTCAAGGGTATCAAGGCGATCCCCAAGGCTGTCGCGCTCCCGCTCCTTCTCCGCAAGGCTCTCCTGCCTGCCCTCATGCTCTGCCGATGCGCTTCTTATGGATGAAAGCCTTTCCTCCGCCTTCCTACGCTCCGCGATCCTGTCATAGCACTCCGACAGAAGGCGCTGTCCGACGGAAATGGAAAGGGATGAGGCGCTCTCGACACCCTTCCTGCCAAGGGAAAGCATCAGCGCGGCTATCCGGTCCTCGCACTCGCGTACGTTCTCCTCGTTCTCCTTCAGCAGTTCCTCTCGCGCACTCATGATTGAAGTGTATCACATATGAGGTATTTATTGACAAACAAGCACCATTCAATCATTCTTTCATTGACCGTGATAGTCCGGACCTTTCCTGCTGGAAACTTCACGGTTGCCCAATACCCATTTAGGGCATATTTCCAACCCGATCGGGCGATTATGGAGAAAAGAATGGAGAAAGAAGAGATGAAGGGCCTCTCGGACGAGGAACTTCAGCAGAGGATCGGCAGCCTCCTCGAAGCCATGAGGAGAGAGCAGCCGGAAGAGCTTGAGAGGCTCAAGGGAATCATCAGGAAGAGCGTTCCGTTCTTCACAAGGAGCGCGTTCTCAGCATACCTCCTGATGCTGGCAGCCGAGGGCAGGAAGGCCCCGGAGAGGAAAGGCGAGAGAAGAGCAAGGCCAGACAGGCCGGAAAAGCCAAGGACGGCGGCAGAGCCACGCCAGGCCCAGGATAAGGCAAAGGCAGAGCCGAAGCCGGAACGCATCATCCCTGAGGGCGCGAAGACCATCTATATCAACGTGGGCAAGATGAAGCACCTCTATGCGAAGGATCTTTCGAAGCTCCTGCAGGGAGTGCTTGGCATCACGCGCGATGATATCTACGCGATAAGGATCCATGACAAGTACTCGTTCGTCACCATGAGTGAGGAAAACTGCCAGAAGGCCATAGAGAAGGTCTCCGGCATGGATATCAACGGACGTACCGCATCTGTCTCGTTCGCAGAGAAGAAAGGCGGAGCGAAGGAAGCTGAGAATCAGGACTGATGAGGATAAAGGCACTTTCCCTTGGACCATATGCCACCAACTGCTACATCGTCGAGGAGGATGGGCGCGCCGTGATCATAGACGCCCCGTATCCAGCAGACGCGGTGATCGATGATCTCAGGGAAAGCTCCCTCGTGCCGGAGTGCGTGCTGCTGACACATGGCCATCATGACCATGTATTCGGACTCGCATCCCTCAGAGAGGCATTCCCATCCATCCTGATATATCTTTCAGAGAAGGACATGCCGTATCTTGAGGATGATGGAAGGAAGCTGAGGAAGATGCTCCTCTCATTCGATCAGGCATTCCTTGAGGATGTAAAGGATGTGCGCCTGCCTGATGACGCAATGGGATACGGATGCTATGAAGGCCCCTTCTCAATCATGGAGACTCCGGGACATACCAATGGATCCGTCTCCATCTATTCGGAGAAGGATGGAGTGCTATTCTCTGGCGATACGCTCTTCCAGGGAGGCATAGGAAGAACCGACCTCGGCGGTGACTACGGCATGATACTCTCATCGCTGAAGGCATTAGGCAGCCTTCCCCCGGATACGCGGGTACTGCCAGGACATGGTGGAATGACCACGATAGGATACGAAAGGGAGACGAATCCCTATATGAGATGAATCCTCATCACAGGAAAAGCAGAGAGCTGCCGCATCAACGCGACAGCTCTTCTGTTATCAGTTGCCGCCAGCCATCCTCTCGTTGGCGGTCTTGCAGTCGATGCATAGCACTGCTTCAGGAATGGCGCGGAGACGGCCTTCAGGAATCCTCTTGCCGCACTGCAGGCAGATTCCGTACTTGCCTTCGCTGATCCTCTTGAGAGCTCCTTCTATCGCCTTGAGCTTCTTGGCATCCATAGCGTTAAGTGCCTCCATCTTCCTGTAGGTTCCCTCATCAGATGCCAGATCGCTGCTATCTCCCCTTCCTGATGAGGCCTGAGCCTCATTGCGGAAGTCATCTCCTTCGTTGCTCAGCTTCTTCAGCAGTACATCACGCTCTGCAAGAAGCCGCTGTTCCATCTCCTGGGTAAAAGCATCCATCGCAATTAACCCCCTTAACCAAAAATGATAGCAATATATCTGCACAGATATCATGGTTCAGTCAAGTAAAATCTGCGTTACGAAGCGACATTTGCACAATGGAGCGGAAAATGTAGGAATCACCGGTCTCAGGGGCAGATCGATCCGGCCACGGCCAGAGGCACTGCAGGAGAAGCGATCAAGGCACGCATCGCAGATCATCATGCCAAGGCCCTACCCTTTCATTGCGCCAGTCAATTTCACATATCTTCGCAAGAAATCGATGACAGGAGACCATGAGCTACCTGATCATGAAACCCCTTATGATTCAGCGCTTCTCCTCATTCTTCAATGAGCGGGCATAGCGGTAGGAGAACCTGATGACGAGGGTCGTTATCGCGAGATAGGCAGCGAACACAAGGAACGCAACCCATCTCGGGCCATCATAAATGGTCCCAAGAAGCAGGAATCCCACGCTCATGCCCGTTATCAGCATGGCGATGGAGACGATGAAGCGACGCCTCCTATCCATTATCGATGAAGCTCCTTATCCTTGCCAGAAGCTCGTCATAGGTACGTGTCAGGACCAGATCCCTCTCGCTTTCCAGGATGTTATCAGGTGCGCGGAAGAGACAGCCTCCGTCGGCCTTGCGGATCATGGCAAGGTCGTTATAGCTATCACCGGAGGCAAAGGTGCGGAATCCGATCGAGGAGAATGCCTCTATGGCCTTCATCTTCCCGTTCTCGCACCTCATGCTGATGCCTTCTATCATGCCATCGGCGGAGACCCGCAGGCTGTTGCAGAGTATCGTAGGATAGCCAAGCTGCCTCATAAGCGGCAGGGCAAACTCCTGGAACGTATCCGAGAGGATCACGACCTGCGTCATCTCCCTGAGCTGGTCAAGGAACTCCCTGGCTCCTTCCAGCGGCCTGATCGTGGCGATAACGTCCTGGATATCAGAAAGGCGGAGCGAATGCTCCTTGAGTATCGCGATGCGGTAAGCCATCAGCTTATCGTAATCAGGCTCATCACGGGTCGTCCTCCGAAGCTCGGGAATCCCGGTCTTCTCAGCGAACGCGATCCATATCTCAGGCACAAGCACGCCCTCAAGGTCAAGGCAGACTATCTCCATATCCTCATCTCCTATGGCGATTCTGATGCGATAAGGGGCTGTCAGTCAACATCGCGCTTGCACAAGCCCGGCTTTCTCCCTATCCTCCGCATATGAAAAGAAGCCTTTGCCTCATGATGGCGTTTCTCACCGGTGCCGTGATCTCCGTCATGGTCATATTCAACACAGAGCTGGGAGAAGCGACGACGAACAGCGCCTCGATACTGGTGAACCAGGCCGTGGGGATAATCACGCTGTCAGCGATCATCGTGGCATTCAGGAATGACAGGACGGTCAATCCTGAGCGACGAAAGGCTCCGTGGCAGCTCTGGTTCGGAGGCCTCTTCGGCCTTGTCGTGATAACATGCAACTACTTCTCCGTGAGGGCAACGGGAGCGACGATCGCGATGGCGGCGGCAGTATTCGGCCAATGCCTGGCAGGTACCGTGCTGGATATCACCGGATGGATGTGGATGGAAAGAAGGCGCATAGGAGGACGAAGGATAGCCTCCCTCGCCATAACGGCACTCTCGATAGCCATCATGATGCTCTTCTCCGGAGAGGAGATAAGGACAGGCTATGCGCTCATAGCGGTACTCGCCGGAGTGATCACCATGGTGCAGATGGCCTATAACTCACGGTTCGCATCCTACAAGGGAGCATTCTTCTCGGCGCGCCAGAACGTGGTATCAGGACTTATCGGGATAACGCTATTCGCGCTGATCACGCGTCCGGAGGCTACCATCGAAGGGCTTTCACGGCTGCCACAGCTACCGCTCATCACGATAATCGGAGGCGGCGTCCTAGCGTGCGTGGTAGTGGTATCATCGAATACGGTGATCCCCCGCCTTCCGGGTGCCGTATCCTCGGTGATGATGTCCGCAGGGCAGATACTGATGGCGGCAATCCTTGACTGGGCGCTGTACTCAAGGCTCTATCCTTCGCTCATCGCAGGATCGATGCTCATGCTTGCAGGCCTTGCGATATCATGGCGGGAGTGATCAGAGGCCGCCGCCATCGTCCTCGATATGATCGGACATGGCCTCCGGCAGCTCCACATCCCCTGTCTCCTCACGGATCATCTTCTTGCGCTTCCGTTTCCGGTCATAGTCCTTGCGGTAATAGCGCCCTTCCGAGAGGATGATCGCGATAGGACGAAGCGATGGAACATTCGCGCATATGATCTGGATCATTGAGGTCAGAGGGACTGCAAGGAACATGCCTGGGATTCCCCAGACATATCCCCAGATCGCAAGAGATACGAGGATGACCAGAGGCGAGATATTCAGCTGCACGCCCTGCAGCCTCGGATCTATGATATTCCCCAGCACCATCTCGATGGAGATCATCAGAAGCGTGACATATATGATATTCCCCCAGTCAGGAGCGAACTGTATGATCGCCATTATTATCGTGCCGGCGGTGCAGACGATAGAGCCGATGGTGGGGATGAAGTTCAGTATCACGGCAAGGACTCCCCATACAAGGGCGAAATCCAGATGGGATATTATCGAGGCGAAGTAGAACATTATGCCGGTCGCGATGCTTATTATCACCTTGGTCAGCAGATAGCGCGAGGTCTGCCTGTTCATCCTCTCGACCATCTGGGAGGCCCTCTGGACCTTACCGCGGGGAAGCGCGGCCAGAAGCTTCGGCATGACCGTCTGCCTCTCGAGGATTATGAACATCAGATAGAGGAATACCAGGAGCGCATCAGAAAGGACCGAGATGAACTTGCTTGAGACCGACGAGAGGCCTGATATAAGCACCGAATACCAGTTTATGTTGAGCCAGCTGAGGAGGCTGAAGGTCTCTGGATTCTCATCCAGATACGGCGCCAGCCATGCCGAGACAGCCATATCGAGCTGGGCAACCCTTGCCGCATATGCAGATATCCCCGTATCAGGCCGCATGAGCATGTTGACCATCACGAAGAATACGTACAGGAAGAGCACGAACACGGCAGCCACGATCAGCAGGGCTATGAGCATCGAAAGCAGCCGCGGGACCCGCAGCTTATCCATGCGCGAGAGCATGGGATTGATCAGTATGAATATGAAGAATGCTATGACCATCGGCACGATGATCGAGGCGGTCACCTTCATTACCGCCAGCAGGAGGATGGCGGCAAGGAAGACAAGGATATCCCTGATGATCTTCATTGTGCTATCGGATAGTGCCGGGGTCATGGTGGGAATTATACCTCGCTATGGCAAAAACACGCAATACGGAATACAATCAGCGCCATGGAAAGAGATGGATATCTTCAGCGGGTACGCATAGTCCTTGTCGATACGCAGGACGGGGCGAACATAGGCTCTGCGTGCCGTGCGGCGAAGACGATGGGAATAGAGCGCCTGGTGATCGTAGGCGGGCGCGGATATGACGAGGACAGGGTCAGGACGCTGGCGCTTCACGCCTCGGACGTATGGGAAAGGGCAGAACGCTTCGACACCCTTGAAGAAGCGCTCAGAGGCAGCATCTTCACCGTCGGAGCCACCAGGCGCAGGGGAAAGTTCCGCAAGATGAGCGCATATTCGCCGGAGCAGCTTGCGAGGAAGCTGAAGGAACTCCCCGACGGAGACATCTCCATCGTGTTCGGAAGGGAATCGGATGGGCTGACAGATGATGAGGTCGCCGCATGCTCCTCGATCGTCACGATAGACACGTCCGAGCGCTTTCCGTCGCTCAATCTCTCCCAGGCCGTGCAGATAATATGCTATGCGCTCTTCCAGGGAGCCGCGAAATATCCTACGGGCATGACCGCGGTATCGCATGAGAGGGTCAGGATGGCCGGACATGAGATGGCGGACCATCTTGAGGCAATGGGATACTTCAAGCTTGCAGACGAGAGGAAATGGACAGAGCAGCTCCTGGCAGACATATGCGAGAGGGCCGCGCTCTCGGAGAGCGAGATGCAGAGATTCGAAAAGATATTCAGGAAAGCCGAGCTGATCTCACGGCACAAGGGGGCCAGCGATGAATCTTGATTTCCTCGATCCGATGCCACGGGTGGTCGCCCATCGCGGAGACTCGGCCTTCTTCCCGGAGAATACGCTGGAGGCATTCAGGAGCGCAGCCTCTCTCGGCATCGATGTGATAGAGACTGACGTTCATCTCACTGCGGATGGAGAGATCGTCATATGGCACGATCCCACGCTTGAGCGCAACACCGACGGCACGGGTACGATAGAAAGCCATACGCTTGCCGAGCTGAAGCGATATGACGCCGGATACACATTCACCGCTGATGGAGGCAGGAGCTATCCGTTCCGAGGCAAGGGCGTGAGGCTGGCAACGCTCTCAGAAGCGCTTGAGGCCTGTCCCGAGGAGCGATTCAACATAGATCTAAAGAGCCAGGAGCCGGACATAGTAGATCGCTTCCTTTCCGTTATCCGGGCCCATAAGGCGGAGAGGCGCATCTGCGTCGCCTCCTTCCACTACGGGAACCTGAAGCGCCTCAGGTCTGCCGCTCCGGATATACTCACGTCCATCACGACAAAGGAGGTAGTGCCGCTGGTGCTAAGAGGCAAGATGGGCCTCCTTCCGCGTTCCTTCGACAGGAAGATCATCTTCCAGATACCTGTAAGGCAGTATGGAATAACGGTCGTGAACGAACGCTTCGTGCGTGAGATGCATAAGCGGGGAGCTGTCGTGATGGTCTGGACGATAAACGAGGAAGAAGAGATGAGGCGCCTCTACTCAATGGGCGTCGATACGATAATGACTGATAACCCCAGGCTGCTGATAAATGTTGCCAGGGAGATGGGAATAAGGAACTGACATGGCTAGCGATGTATTCTTCTCAGACATGAGGACGGGTTTCGGCAACAGCCTCCTTGATAAGCTCAGGAAGGTGATGAGAAGGGCCGGAATGGAGACAATAGGCTTCAGCGATCATTTCGTCGCGATCAAGATGCATTTCGGAGAGCCAGGCAACCTCGCCTTCCTCCGTCCGAACTGGGCTAGATGCGTCGCTGATGAGGTCAAGAGGCTTGGCGGGAAGCCATTCCTGACAGACTGCAACACGCTTTACGTCGGAGGCCGCAAGAATGCCCTGGAGCATCTGGCAAGCGCTGACGAGAACGGCTTCACGCCGCTTACCACAGGCTGCCATGTTATCATCGCAGACGGTCTCAAGGGAAATGATGAGGTCGAGGTGCCCGTAGACGGCAGATACGTTCATGAGGCAAAGATCGGCCGCGCGATAATGGATGCGGATATCATCATCTCCCTCTCACACTTCAAGGGACATGAATCGACAGGATTCGGAGGGGCTCTGAAGAACATCGGCATGGGCTCAGGCTCAAGACGAGGCAAGATGGAGATGCACGCTGCGGGAAAGCCTGTCGTGAAGGAGGAGCTTTGCATAGGATGCCGCCGCTGCGAGAAGATCTGCGCGCATTCTGCGCAGGAGTTCATCGATGGCAGGTGCCGCATCAACCATGACAGATGCGTAGGATGCGGACGCTGCATAGCGATCTGCCCCAAGGACGCGATCGTGGCAGGCGCAGACAACTCCAATGAGGAGCTGAACTGCCGCATGATGGAGTACTCCAAGGCAGTCCTTCAGGGACGGGAGCATTTTCATATCGCGATTGCCGCGGATATCTCCCCCAACTGCGACTGCCACAACGAGAACGATGCTCCGATAGTACCCAACATCGGCATATTCGCCTCATTCGATCCGGTAGCGCTAGATAAGGCCTGCGCCGATGCCGTGAACAGGATGCCCGTGAATCCGAACACGATGCTCTCCGAGTCAGAGCATACCCATCACGACCATTTCGATGACATACATCCGAACACGAGCTGGAAGCAGGGTCTGGAATATGCCCAGAGCATAGGGCTTGGAACGATGGAATACAATCTGATAACGGTCAGATAGGCATCAGGCATCAGGGATTGCCGCCGAAGGCAATCCCTGCCTTCCGTCCTGCAGGAATCCCGAGCCGCTCTATCAGGCTCAGGATCTCCCTTCTTTCCGGTATGGAGGATTGAGCCCCCTTCCGCTGTACGACGATCGTCGACACCTCAACTGCCAGCCTGACAGAATCATCGAAAGAGAATCCGTTTGCGATACCATAGGCAAAGGATGCCGTGAAGCTGTCCCCGGCTGCAGTGGTGTCTATCACATCGACCTCGTATGAGGGGAAATGCCTAAGGTTCCCGCTCCGATCCATGCAGAAGGCACCTTCAGGACCGGCACTGGCCAGGATGCAGGCTGCGCCTCGCCTTATAAGAAGGCGGCAAGCCTCCTCAATGGAGAACCCTGACGCTGGCAGCCCCGATAGCCGCACGAGCTCGGTCTCATTCGGCTTTATGTAATCGGCATATCCGAGAAGCTCATCCGGAAAGCCGTCAGGAACAGGCGCAGGATCCAGGATTATCACCTTCCCCTCATCCTTGAGCCTCTTCGCCGCATACAGCACGGTCTCCTTCGGTATCTCCATCTGGAACACGATGATATCGCACCGGCATATCTCGCTGAACTTCCTGTCGATGTACTCCCTGCCTACCTTCTTATTCGCACCTTGAACGACAACGATGCTATTGTCACCGTCCTCAGCCACGGTGATCAGGGCAAGTCCCGTAGGAGCACTGCATACCTCGACTCCGCTGACATCAACGCCGGCCGATTCAAGATTCGCCAGGCCAAGCTTCCCGTTATCATCATCGCCGACTAGGCCGAACATAGACACATCACAGCCTATCCGGCCTAAGGCAAAGGCCTGATTCGCACCCTTTCCCCCTGGGACGATGGAGAAATCATCAGCTAATACGGTCTCGCCCCTTTCAGGACTCTTCCTGACATACGAGACATAATCCACGTTAAGGCTACCGATCACTCCTATCCTTCTTCCGCCCATCTCTCATCTCCTGCAATGAGACAGCATACACTAAATCAGGCGATCCCGCAGCCAGCTTCATGCAAGGCAGAAAAGACAGAAAAATGGCGCAAGGTGGTTAGCAAAGCCTAACTTTGTATGCTATAGTCTAGTTAGCTTATGCTAACGGAGGCAATGATGACACTCTCTGATCTTCTAGTGATCCACTCTTCTCCCACTCTCGCGGCGATGAAGGGAGGCTCCCTCATAGCCCTGAAGAGCCTTGACGGGAAAGGAAGCTTCTCCCGCAAGGAACTTGAGGAAAAAGGCCTGTCGTTCCTGACGCTGACCAACGTCAAGGGAGAAAAGCTCCTCCTGGTATACAGGAGGAAAAGGCTCTGGGAGGAGCTGCAGGATAAGGCTGCCCAGAGGCTGCTCCATCAGGTCGGATACCCAGCGGATGCGACGCTTGATGATCTTCTCGCGCATCTGAAGGAACGCTTTCGTTCCACGGGCTTTCCGCACGAGGTCGGACTCTTCCTCTCCTATCCCCCGCTCGATGTGGAAGGCTTCATCAGGAATGGCGGCAGGGACTATGCCTACTCCGGCCTGTGGAAGGTCTACAGCAACATAGAGAAAGCAGCATATATACAGGGAATCTATGAGAGATGCCGCCAGGCATACATCCGCTCATACAGCAGAGGAGTGCCGCTGGCACAGCTCTGCATCACGGCTTGAAAACGAATTTAGGAGGAATATATGAAGATAGCTTTAGTCTATTATTCAGGAACCGGCAATACCGAAGCGATGGCAGATGCTGTGGATAACGCTCTCCATGGCAGGGCAGAGGTAGATAGGATAGCACCCGAATCATTCAGTGCCGCTATGATCGGAGACTATGATGCGATAGCCTTCGGCTGCCCCGCCATGGGGCAGGAAGTGCTGGAGGAAGAAGCGTTCGAGCCGATGTTCGCATCGGTCGAGGGCAGCCTCAGCGGCAAGAAGCTCATCCTATTCGGCTCATATGGCTGGGGCGATGGCGAGTGGATGCGGAACTGGGAGGAAAGATGCAAGGCAGACGGAGCGATCCTCGCCCATGATCCGGTGATATGCCAGGAATCACCGGATGATGCGGCAATAGCAGAACTCACTGAAGCTGCGGAATCTCTCCTTTGAGCTTGCGGAAGGGCAGCAATGCCCTTCCTTTCTAATCGATATAACATTCTTTAATAGGAATTAAACACCATCATAATAAACTAATCAGGATATAGGATGTCCCCTGCCGGTTAAGCAGGGGACGGATATTCAGATGGACATCGGTTCGAGGTTTCCCCGCTCGATATCCTTGAAGTATCGATATGTCCCTACCTTAAGCTCATCACATGCCGCCTCATCGCAGACGATGATCGCACGAGGATGGAGCTGCAGCGCAGAGCCTGTCCACATCTGCGACACCCCGCCCTCTATCGTATGCTGCAGGGCTCTGGACTTCGAATGGCCGTTGACGAGGATCATCACTTCCCTGGCATCGGTTATCGTCTTGATACCGACAGTGAGCGCGGTAGACGGCACTGCCGCTATATTGCCATCGAAGAAGCGTGAGTTCATGACCTTCGTATCATAGGTAAGTGTCTTGCATCTCGTATGCGATGAAAGCGAGCTGAACGGCTCATTGAACGCGATGTGCCCATCGGCCCCGATGCCACCGAGGAAGAGATCTATGCCGCCATATGAGGCAATCTTCTCCTCATAGCGCCGGCACTCCTTCTCCACGTCAGCAGCATTGCCGTCAAGCATGTTCGTATTCTCCGCCGGTATATCCACATGGCTGAAGAAGTTTTCACGCATGAACGTATGATAGCTTTGCTCATGTTCCTCAGGAAGGCCGACATACTCATCCATATTGAACGTGACAACGTTCCTGAATGAGATGAATCCAGCCTTGTTGAGCCTTATAAGCTCCTTATACGTCCCGATCGGCGATGATCCGGTGGGAAGGCCAAGCACGAACGGACGGCTTTCCCCGCTTCTCGAATGCTCCTTCAGCTTGCGCGCTATATACCTTGCAGCCCAGAGCGACATCCTGTCGTAATCCGGCTCAATTATCACTCTCATGAGAACCTCCTATATCAGTATACCAGCTTTCTCAGCCTCGTGCCTTCATAAGTCCCTTCAGAGCAGAAGCCTGAATCGATGAAGCCCTCTGCATGGTAATAGGAAAGAAGGGATGCATTATCCGTAGCGGCATCGAGCCTGAGCTCAGACTTGCAACGCTTCCGGGCAAGGGCCTCAGCGCTTTCTATGAGCCTTCGTCCTGAGCCCTTGCTGCCGATCCGCGATACAAGATTGTGTATGTACAGGGCGCTTCCGCCCTCCGGCCACCTCTCATCGGATTCAAGGATGACTGCGGCGGCAAGGATATCAGAGCCTTCGCAGAGGACATGCAAGGCCCCTTCGTCAGCCATCCTCTCGAAGTACGGAAGCGGGAATATGGAGAGATAATCAGAGCTGTTCCAGGACCGCTTGCCGCTTCGCTCCATCCATTCAACGCGCTCCTCTATCATGCGGTAGACTTCCGCGGCCTCGGTTCTGTCAGCCTTGCGCAGCTTCATGATATGAACCCCGATGCCACTACCGCGTCGCCGTCATATACAACGGCACTCTGCCCAGGCGCTATGCCCCTCACCGGCCTTGAGAAATGCACAGTGAAGCCTTCAGCTGAAGCCTCCACATGGGCAGGCGTTCCTCTGTCCATGCTACGGATGCATACCGTGTACTCCCTGCCATCGAAATGATCCGACGCGCCATAGACGACATCATAGGCAGAAAGGAAGGAAGAGGCGCTTGCATCGGCAGCCGCCACGACTACCTTATTCTCTTCGGGGATGATGCGTGTCACATAAAGCGGCTCATGATAGGCCACGCCCAGTCCCTTGCGCTGTCCTATCGTATAATGCCAGTAGCCCCTGTGATGGCCAAGGACGGTACCATCAGGAAGGACAATCTCTCCATCCTTATCTGGGAGCATCAGGAGATCAGAGTAATCGGATCCATAGAAATCCTGGCTCTCTGGAGCCCCCTTATCATGAAAGCCAAGACGCTCATCGATAACCCTTATCTCGGCCTTCGTATAGTCCCCCAGGGGAAAGAGCGTCCGAGACAGCTGCTCCTGAGACAGCCGTGAAAGGAAATAAGACTGATCCTTGGCCCTATCCCTGGCCCGCCTGAGGATATATCGGCCGCTCCCGCCATCATGGACGATGCGGGCATAATGTCCGGTTGCGAACAGGTCGAAGGGGATCCGTTCCCTGGCAAGTTCCAACATCACGCCGAACTTGATGCGGCTATTGCACCATATGCAGGGATTGGGCGTATGGCCAGATATATACTCTGTCCTGAAGTTGGAAAGGACCTCACGCTCGAAGACAGACGAGCAGTCGATCGTCGTGTGGCTTATGCCAAGCTCAGCGCAGATGCGGCTGATGCGCTCAAGATCCCCGCTCTTATCGGGACAGTAGCACGATGTCGATGATACAGGCGCGGGATACGGCGAATCTGGGCGCCAGATGAGCATCGTGACACCCTCGACATCGTAGCCTGCCTGCTTCAGGAGATACGCGGCAACGGAGGAATCTATCCCTCCGGACATTCCCAGAAGAACCTTCATGGGTGAAAGCATACACCAAATCAGATGAAAATGCTTTCGATCTCATCCTTATAGAGCTTCTGGATCTCAGCTCTCTTCACTTCCTGCTTGGCAGAAAGCTCCCTGCCGACCTGGAACGGCCTGGAGAGAAGCGCGAACCGGGCTATCTGCTCATAGGGCTTGAAGCCATTGGCCCGTGATACCAGCCGCTGGACCTCTCCATCGATAAGATGCCGGACCTCGTCCATCTCCGTAAGATCGGTCTTGTTGAAGTATGGCACGTTGCTGTCCTTCAGGAAGCGCTCGACATTCTTGCTGTCTATGACGATAAGGGCTCCGAGGTATCTCCTGTCCTGCCCTACGACCACTGCGCTCTCGATGTACTCGCTCGCTATGAGCGCGTTCTCGATAGGGACAGGCTCTATGTTCTCTCCTCCGGAAAGCACGATCGTGTCCTTCACGCGGCCTACTATGGCAAAATCCCCACGCTCCTCGATGATGGCAAGATCACCTGTATGGAAGAAGCCATCGCGGTCGATCACGCGGCGCGTACGCTCCTCATCGTTGTAATAGCCCTTCATCACCTGCGGCCCGCGGACAAGGAGCTCGCCTTTCTCCCCCGTCGGCAATTCCCTTCCGGTCTCCGGATCTACGACCTTTATATCCGTGCCTTCGAACGGCTGCATGTAGCCGACGATAGAGCGTGGATAGCGCTGGAGGCCGATGACAGGCGCCGTCTCCGTAAGCCCATAGCCATCAAGCAGCTTTATGCCGATGGCAGAGAAGAACTCCTCCACATCGCGGCTCATCGAACCGCCCCCGGATATGCCAGCCACGAATGAAGAGCCAAGCTTCTCCTTGATCTGGGAGAAGGCGACCTTATCTCCGAGCTTATAGATGAGGGAGAGGAAGGCATAGGGAATCATGGCAGCCTTCATTTTGAGCCTGTCGGGCTTTCCAATCCTCGGATACAGGTCATAGGCGACATTCTCGAAGTGCCTTCTGAGCCTGGCAGCGGCAAGGAAGAATGAGAATACGCGCCGCTCTATCGGCTTCTTGTTCTTCAGATTCTGGTATACGCCGGCCTTTACGGTCTCCCAGATCCTCGGCACAGAGCAGAGGACCTCCGGATTGACGCGCTGGAAATCGGTGAGCATCACCTTTCCGATGGGCTTCGAATAAGCAATCGTACAGCACTTGAACAGCACGACGTACTGGATGATGCGCTCGAAGGCATGCCAGATAGGAAGCACGGAAAGCGCTTTCCATCCCTTCTCGAATACGATGATCTTGTCAACGGCGTGGAGCTGATAGATGATGTTCCGGTGCGATAGCATCACGCCCTTGGGAAGTCCCGTGGTACCTGAGGTGAATATGATCGTGGCAGTATCCTCCTCGTTTCCCATCGCGATCTCCCGTTCGATCTCATCCTTTCCGCCCTCTGCATCAAGAATGGACAGCCCTTCCTCCAGAAGATCGGAGTAGAGCCTCACCTCTATATCTCCAGAATCGATCCTGGCCTCGCCTTCTATCAGTATGATGGAACGTAGCGCAGGAAGGGATGGCCTGAGCGCAAGTATCTTCTCCAGCTGGGCATCATTCTCGGCAAAGGCTATGCTCAGGCCCGTCACGGAGAACATATACTCTATCTCATAGGGCATCGCATCACGGCCACGGGGAACATCGGCAGCCCCAAGGGCGAGAACAGCGAGATCGGCGACGAACCACTCAGAGCGGTTATCGCTGATTATGCCAACGGCATCGCCACGCCTTACGCCTAGCCTCTTCAGCGCAAGCGCAAGGGCACGCGACTCACGCTGCAGGAGCGAATAGGATCTGGGAATGAACGATCCAGCCCGGTTCTTCCCAAGCTGGACTATGGCATCTGGATTCTCCGCTGTCGTCTTGTCCAACAGCTGGCTTATTGTTCCGTACATCGCGACGTATTCCTACACTTGTGTGGTATTCTGTCAGAAACGTTAATTATTAAATATATATATGTCAATACGGGTTAGCAAAAGCTAACCAATGTGCTATCATAGGATCAGGCGGCATCTGCTCCGCCTGCCTATTCGAATATCGGGGGTCGGGCGGCACTCCTTCTCTCCAGCCCGGCCCCGTTTTCATGATCTACCAGTCCCAGCGCTCACGCTCACGCTCGAAATCCAGGAAGCGGCCGCTGCTGCCATCGATCTCGAACTCATACTCATAGCCATCATGATAGATGTTGCCCTCATAGACTATCCGTCCATCATCCATGCCCTGGCGGATGCGCATATCATCACGGGTGGCACCCGGCACGCGCTCAAGGGCGATCGCGGCAGCCTCATCCACGCTCATCACATCCTGCGCTGTCCCATCTACATAGTCCACGGACTTCTTCACCATGGTTCCATTCGCCGCTATGTCGTACTCATAGATCGCGGAGGAATCTGCAAAGCGGACTTCATAGATCGACGCGCCGTCATCCCTGCTCCTGCGTACGCGGATATAGGAAGCGGAAGCCTCATCGACTCCGGAATCGGCAAGAGCTGCTGCCAGCGCGCCATCCTCCGAGATATCCTCGCCTGAGCGATCCCACCAGTCGAGTTCCCAGTCATACTTCAGGATATCACCCGTATCCGCATCTATGTCATAGCTGTATTCGGTATCTCCGGCATAGAAGCCAACATCCCAGATCTGCCGCCCATCGTCCCTATCGCGCTCGGTATGCACGAACCTGGCATCACCAGCCCCGGAATGGCTGACCGCGATCATCTCAGCCTCGGTAGCCCCGACAGAAGCGAAAAGCGCCGTTCCTGCAGCAAGTGCCGCAGCCGTCATCATGATTCTCTTGGAAATCTTCATATCCTTTTCTCCTTTATCTTTCCTTCGATGGCCCTATCATAGAAGCTGAAGATTAAAGGAAGATGAGAAACGATGATTTCAGATAAGAGAATCATGACAGACCGGCTATGCCTCCGCCACTTCACCGAGGACGATCTGAGCGCCATCTATATGATATACGGCGATGAGAAGGCAAATACGTTCCTCCCATGGCACACGGCCAGAAGCATGGATGACGCAAGGCGCTTTCTTGAGGAGCGCTATCTCTCCCGCTACAGGAAGGGCTGGGAATACGCCTACGCCATATGCCTCAGGTCCGATGATGTGCCGGTAGGATACATCAAGATCGGCATGGATGACTCATACGACCTGGGGTATGCCATACGCCATGAATTCTGGCATCTGGGACTGACGAGCGAGGCAGGACGGGCATTCATCGCAAGGCTGCGGGATGACGGGATCCCGTATGTGACGGCAACCCATGACAGGGACAATCCACATAGCGGCGGCGTGATGCGGAACATCGGGATGAGCTACAGATACTCCTATCAGGAGCTTTGGCAGCCGAAGGGAATCACTGTCATCTTCCGTATGTATCAGCTGAATCTGGACGGGAGGGATGACTGGACATATATGAGATACTGGGATGGGTCAGAGGTTCATTTCGTTGAGGAGGAGCTCCTGGGGATATGAACGGCGAATGCCGATCCCTCTCCAAGCACGCTCTCGACAGCAACGCTTCCCCCGTGGCTCTCCGCAAGGATGCGGACGATGGAAAGGCCAAGCCCGGCCCCTCCGCCGCGCCGTGAAGGATCTGCCTGATAGAACCTGTCCCAGATCCTCGGAAGATCCTTCGCTCCGATCCCTATGCCATCATCGCTGACGCTTATCAGGACCTCGGTACCCATATCCTTGATGGCAAGCCTCGCCATGCCCCCTTCCCTGCCATAGCCTATGGCGTTGGAAAGGAGATTCACCATTATTGCCATGAGCATGTCATGATCGCACGAAAGATGAACCGAAGGCTCTATATCCCCATACAATGATATTCCCTTCGCCCTGGCATCATCCTCCATCGTATCAAGCACGATCTCCCCCAGCTCAGACAGATCCACGTCTGTCCTTACCGGAACCAGGGTACCCTTATCTGAGCGGGCGATCGAGAGAAGCGCTGAGACGAGCCTCGACATCCTGCCGGCCTGAGCCTCAATGGCATCTATGGCCTCCACGGCCTTCTCCTTCTCATCGATATGGCCCCTGGCATAGCCACACTCAGCCAGTATGACCGAGATCGGTGTCCTGAGCTCATGGGATGCATCATCGGTGAACTGCCGTTCACGCTCGAAGGCCTCCTCAAGCCTGGAAAGCATCTTATCGAAGGCCGCAGCCATCTGATGTATCTCACCAGAGCCCTCATCAAGTCCGATCCTCTTCGAAAGGTCGCTTCCCCCTGCGATCTCCCCGGCTGTCGCAATGACGCGTTCCGCGGGACGGAACGAACGCCGTACGATGATATACCCGCCTATCGAAGACAATGCCGCTATGACGACGATAAGCCAGAAGGAGACGCCTGCGAAGGCAGAGAAGAATATCGACATATCCTGAACCCTTATGGCACCTATTATGCGGGCGGAGCTGTCATCGGCGAAAGAGAGCTGTATCCAGTAGACATACCATGAGCTATCGTCATCCCCAGGAACTGCCAGTACCTGGTTCTCAGGATAATCACCGAGAGGAACGCCATGGGGAATGCGGCCGGCGATGAGATTGCCCGAAGAGGAATACACGGCCATATATACCCCGTCCTCGAAGAACGAGATATCCTCCCCTATGCTTATCCGTCCCTGGCTCACCTCTATCTCCTCAGCCCTCCCATGGACCTTCTCAGTGAGAAGCGCCTTGGTACGGCGCTCCACGAGCATGCCGCTTCCGGAGGAAAGGGCTGCCAGGATCAGCGAGACGATCGCAACCATCCAGACGGTATACCAGATCACTATCCTCTTCCTGATCGAGAGCATCACGCATCGTCCTCTGATAGCATGTACCCTGAGCCTCGTATGGTATGTATGAGCCTCTTATCCTCTCCGTCGTCGATCTTCTTGCGCAGATACCTTATATAGACATCCACGACATTCGACTCTCCTTCATAATCCCAGGACCATATATGGCTGCGGATGTTCTCCCTTGAGAGTATCATCCCCACGTTATGCATCATATACTCAAGTATCGCATACTCCTTCGCGCTCAGCTCTATGACGCGTCCGGAACGCTCGGCACGGTGGGAGGCGGTATCGAGGGAAAGCGGGCCGCAGCGGAGAACCGATGAGCGCTCAGCACCGTCACGCCGGCGCATAAGGACACGGAGTCGGGCGAGCAGCTCTGGAAACATGAAGGGC
This sequence comes from uncultured Spirochaetaceae bacterium, assembly GCA_944389145.1. Taxonomy (GTDB): domain Bacteria; phylum Spirochaetota; class Spirochaetia; order Sphaerochaetales; family Sphaerochaetaceae; genus Ornithospirochaeta. The sequence goes on along the minus strand of CALXLH010000020.1, from coordinate 36,268 downwards.
TTTACGAGGTAATCATCAGCACCGCTATCAAGGCCACGGACCCTGTCATCGACGCCATCGCGGGCCGTCAGCAGGAGGATGGGAGAGCTTCCCCCGCCTTCCCTGTAGCGCCTCAGCACCTCAATCCCATCGATTCCCGGCATCATTATGTCAAGCACGGCAGCATCATACGGACCTGCCTCCAGATACTCAAGGGCAGTATCGCCATCATAGACGCTATCCACCGCATACCCCTCATCGGTCAGGGTACGGGTCAGCACATCATTTAGAGCCTTCTCATCATCAGCAACAAGCACGCGCATACATGAGACTATATGAACATTGAAGGCGAGAGGAAAGTCCTTCCCGCCCTCAAGGTCACTCCTCGCTCTCAGATAGGAGCCGGACCCTGTCGGGACTGAAGTCTATCGAAACCTCGCTCCCCTCCGGGTAGATCGTCTTGACATATGGATCATCGATCTCAGCCAGCACCTCTCCGAACGGGGTGTCTATGAAGGATTCGACAGCACTTCCCAGATACACGTTGAGCTTGACACGGCCATCGATCTTGCCTTCTCCCTTTCCCCGTACCTTCAGGGACTCCGGCCTTGCCATTATCACGGCACGGCCCTCCTTCACTCCGGAAGCGGCATGCGTGACAGGGACGACCTTGCTGCCGAGGGCACACATCCAGTTCGCCCCATCATGCCCCTTGACCTCGACATTGAAGAATGCCGCCTTGCCGACAAAGCCGGCAACGAACCGGGAATCTGGAGCCTCATATATCTGAGAGGGCGACCCCATCTGTCGTATTACGCCGTTCTTCATGACTATCACCCGGTCAGAGAGCGACATGGCCTCGGTCCTGTCATGGGTGACATAGACGGCGGTAATGCCCATCGCCCTCTGGACCTTCTTTATCTCAACCCTCATCTGCTCACGCAGGAGCGCATCGAGGTTCGAGAGAGGCTCATCCAGAAGCAGCACGGAAGGCGCTACGATAAGGGAACGGGCAAGGGCAACGCGCTGCTGCTGTCCTCCGGAGAGCTTCGACGGCGCCCGATCCCCCATATCCCCAAGCCCGAGAAGCACAAGCATCTCATCAACCCGCTTCCTGATCTCTGCCTTGTCGACCTTGCGGAGCTTCAGTCCATATGCGACGTTATCGAATACCGTCATATGCGGAAACAGGCCGTAGGACTGGAACATCGTAGCGGTATCACGCTTGTTGGGCGGCAGCATCGTCACGTCCTCATTGCCTATGAGGATATGCCCCTCTGTCGGCAGCTCGAAGCCGGCGATCATCCTGAGCGTCGTCGTCTTGCCGCAGCCTGACGGGCCAAGAAGGGTGACAAGCTCCCCAGGCTCGATGACGAACGAGGAATCATTGACGGCGATGACATCCGCCTTGCCCTTCACGTTCTTGAATCTCTTAGTCACATGGTCGAGCGTAACCGATACGCTTTTCTTTTCCATTCCTACCTCGCAGATATAGTCTTCTCAGTCAGGCCCTCATCGCGGACAAGGACATTCATGAGGAAGAAAACGGCCAGCACTATGACGATGAGAACCGTAGAGAGGACACTGGCCAGGCCGAACCTCAGGTTCTCGGAGAAATTGAAGATCAATACGGTAAGATGGTTCCATCTCGCGCTTATGAGGAAGATGATCGCCGACACGGCAGTCATGGAACGCACGAACGTATAGCTCATCGATGATATGAACGCAGGACGCACCAGCGGCAGGACGATCGTACGGAATACCGTATTCACATCCGCACCAAGGTCAGACGCAGCTTCCTCTATGGCCGGATCGATCTGGTGAAGGGCCGCGATACCATTCTCTACCCCTACAGGGAGTTCCCTGATGACGTAGTTTATGACGATGATGGCGCCAGTACCGACAAGGAGTATCGGAGGCTTGTTGAATGCCAGGATATAGCTTATGCCGATCAGCGTTCCCGGAATGGCATAAGGCGTCATGATGAGTATCTCGAGAAGCCTCTTGCCCGGAAACCTCTTGCGCACGATGAGCATCGCGGCGATCATCGCCAGGAGCCCTGCGATCGGCGTGGCTATCGCAGCAAGCGTGACGGTATCCCTTATAGCAGTCCAGCCGCGTCCTAATGCCTCTCCCCAGTTATCGAGGGTGAATGAATAATCTATGCCCCAGTTGCGCACGAAGCAGCCGGCAACGATCGTAAGATAGAGCAGCAGGATGAAACCCATGATCGTCCAGGCAACAGCCTCAAGCGCGATCCGGACCGGACGGTTGGTAAGATCGGTAAGCGTGGTGGAAGGCTTGCCGGTAACGGTGACATAGCTCTTGCGCGACACCCAGAAGCGCTGAACGAGGAACGCCGTCAGCGTCGGCAGTAGGAGAAGGAACGAGAGCGCGGATCCGGCTCCAAGGTTATTCCGTCCCGTGACGATCATATAGGCCTCAGTGGAAAGCACCCGATAATCACCGGCAAGAAGGAGCGGATTCGCGAAATCAGCAAGGCTGTTGGTGAATACCAGGAGCCAGGCAGACAGGATGCCAGGAACAGCAAGGGGAAGCGTGACCGTGCGGAACGCCTGCCATCTCGTGGCAGAGAGATCCAGCGCAGCATCCTCCACGGTAGAATCAATCTGCCTAAGCACTCCGGAGAGCGTCATGAACGCGATCGGGAACATGCCGATCGTCTCTACAAGCACGAGTCCGCCCAGTCCGTATATCGAAGCGTCCAGATGGAGTATCTGCTTGGATATCAGGCCATTGTTGCCGAAAAGCAGGATTATCGAAAGAGAGAGCGAGAATGGCGGTGATATCACAGGCATCGTCGCAAGGGTCGTCATCAGCTTCTTCGGCCTGAATGATGTACGCTCTATCAGGAATGCGAACAGGAAGCCTATCACGGTAGAGATCGATGCAGTAAGCACGCCAAGCTTCAATGATCCCCACAGCGCCTCCAGATACGTCGGTGACAGGCATGCCCGCCAGGTAGCGAAGGAGAAGCGGCCATCCACGATGAACGACAGCCTTACGGCCTCGAAGATCGGGAACGCCACGAAAAGCCCCACGATCACGAAGAGACCGAGCACAAGGAAGCCGGTCATTGGATCACGGGTGAACATGAGTATGAATACGATGATGAGGAATAGGATCGTACCCCCTGCCAGGAGCGTACGCAGAAGCCCTTCGAATCCGGAGGATGCGATTTCCGGGACGGCAATCATCACCGCGCCTATCACGAATGCCCCGCTCTCATCTGCAGTCGGTATGAAGTAGATCTGGCTCTCGGCAGGCTCCGCTATCGACGCGTCAGGATCAGCGGAATAATCGACGCTGTAGAGCGTCGGCATCACCATCGGCTCAAGGTAATAGCAGCTATCCATAGCCCTGACGAATGATGCTGATTCCCTTTCGGCCTCATATAGCGCTATCAGAGGCTCCGAACCGGCAAGAGGCCTGAAATCAAAGGTCTCCTCATCGTATATCAGATAAGCGCTCCTCGCACCGGGAATCATAGACGAGACGGACGAAAGCCATGGAGCGGCCGTATCAGCAGATATCTCTTCCGGAGCGGTTTCAGCAAACAGGCTTATCTCCTTGAAGTTGCGTTCATCCACATACTCGGAAAACGAAGAGGCAAGCTGGCTGTAGATCCAGAGTACGGCAGAACAGAAAAGGACAGCTATGACTGCGAACTGGATCAGTCTTTTCTTATTGAACATCTCTTATCCATAAATGCCTGCCTCCGGCTGGAGGCAGGTAGGAGGCGATCAGCCGCGCTTGTTTCCAATCTCACTTGTCCAGCGGTCAAGGAGGCGGCTCTTTGTCTCAGGGTCTCCATCCCAGGCAAAATCCTGGTTGACAGTCTTGATCTGATCGATAGAAAGCGCATCAGGATGCTTAGGCGCGCCATTGGCTACGAGTACGACATACCATTCCGTAAAGATCTGCTGGGCATCAGGATCTGAGATCACCCAGTCATAGAGCTTCTTGGCATTCACAGGATCAGGGCCTCCCTTCACGAGGGACATGGAAGCGAGCTCGAAGCCCGTTCCTTCCTCAGGAGCAGTTATCTCAATGTTCGCACCGGCTTCCTTGAGCTTGACCTGATCATGCGCATAGCCGATGGCTATTGGGATCTCACCTGTCCCGACGCTCTTGCCAGGAGCAGAGCCTGAGCGCGTATACTGGTCGATATTCTTATCCAGCTCTGTCATATACTCCATCATCGCATCCTCAGATCCAAGGACATAGCACATCGTCGTCAGGACATTATAGGCAGTTCCGGATGAATTAGGATTCGCCATCCTTATATACCCCTTGTACTCCGGCTTGAGAAGATCCGCCCATGAATGAGGCACGTCAAGGCCGAGCTCCTCCGCCCTGTCAAGGTTAGTCACGAACGTAAGCGGTCCTACATAGAGTCCGATCCAGTAGTTATCAGGATCGCGGTACTGCGCAGGAGTGTTCTTGGAATAACGGCTTACATATGGCTCGGTAAGGCCCTTGCCCTTTGCAGTGATATGATCAAGGCCTACGCCTCCGACCCAGATCGATGCCTGCGGATTGGAAGCCTCAGCCTCAAGTCTCGCCACTGCCTCTCCTCCTGAGAGACGCACGAAATTGACCTTTATGCCGGTCTCTTCCTCAAAGCGGGCGAACAGTGCCGCGGCAAGCGGTTCCTCAAGCGTCGTGTAGGCATTCACTGACTCAGCAGCGAATATCGACGATACGGCGATGATCGCCACAAGCACGAATGCGGTTAGTTTCTTCATAGGAATCTCCTTTTGATAGAAGGGTAACCGACGATTAACGATACCGCAACTTCAAACCGCCGCGCCAGCCGCAATCAGGCAAAGCGTATGCAGTTATATATCGATATAAGCGTTATGATCACCAGCATACACTGGAAAAGCACATCGACCCCATGTCCGGAGAGGCGGCGCGACACGCTGCGTCCTATCGTGGCGCCAAGGACAGCAGCGGCCATCATCGGCACCAGCATCAGCGGTTCGAACGGAGGGAAGCCCTCGATCGCGGTACTGATGAAGGAGACAGCCTGAGAGAAGAATATTATATATAGCGAGGTAAGTGCCGCGCTCTTGCTATCCATGCTGAAGAAATATGAGAGCAGCATGATGTTTATCGGGCCTCCACCGATTCCAAGGAACGATGAGAGCATACCCAGGAGGAAGCCAAGGAATGATGAGAGGGCGGGATTCGTCACGGAGAGCGTGCGGATGCGCGCCTTGTAGCGCACATAGAAGAAGACCGTCACGGTAAGTACCACCATCACGATGTTCTGCACGAGCGACACGAACGATGGATCGGATGCCCCTGATGAGACATAGGAGAAAATGAGCTTGCCGACAAGGCCCCCCGCCGCTCCGCCGATGGCAAGGAACGTACCCCTCCTGTCTATCCTCACCTCGCCTCCACGGCTCCTGAGAAGCGAGACTATCGTCATGGTGAGGACCGTGGTTCCAGACAGGAAGCTGATCGTGGATGCGGAAAACGGGCAGATGGCATCCATCACGGGCTTGATTATCACGCCGCCCCCTATTCCGCTGATAGATCCGAGTATCGTGGCAATGAATGCAGTGATTATGACGATAGCTGTCATGGCTCCTCCTACTCCTATCGATACTACCACATATGGAAATGGGGTGCGATATGCTTCTGCATGGGCTAGAATACGATCATGGTCAGGATCATCAAAGGAGACATCACGACGCTTGATGTCGATGCGATAGTAAACGCGGCGAACTGCTCGCTTCTTGGTGGCGGCGGTGTCGATGGCGCGATACACAGGGCCGCGGGACAGAGGCTCCTGGAGGAATGCAGGACGCTTGGAGGATGCCGGACAGGCGACGCGAAGATCACGAAAGGATATGATCTTCCATCACGATACGTGATCCATACCCCAGGACCTGTCTGGCGCGGCGGCGGCCATGGCGAGGAAGGCCTCCTCAGAAGCTGCTACCGCAGGTCGCTTGAGATAGCTCGGGAGCATGGCATCAGGACCATTGCCTTTCCGCTCATCAGCGCCGGCGTATACGGCTACCCCAAAGCCGATGCGATAAGGATAGCCCTTGAGGAGCTTAACAAGGCAGATGACCTTGAGACGACCCTCTGCTGCTACAGCCAGGGCGATTATGAGATGGCGATGAGGATAGCATCTGATCAATAAGGTACCTGGAAATAATCGAGGACTACCTTCATCTGATCCTGCGCCGTAAGACAGGTATCACGAAGGTAGCCTCTCTCCGTGTCCCACATCTGCAGACCCCGGTAGTAAAACAGCTTCAGCTCATCGGTTATGATGAACGGAACTATTCCATTACGTAGACATTCCTTGAAGAGAATGAGACGGCCAACCCTCCCATTCCCATCCTGGAATGGATGTATACGCTCAAAACGCACATGGAAATCAAGCAGATCATCGAAGGTATGTAGAGAAGCCTGATTATAATCCCGCAGCAATCCTCGCATCTCCGATGCTGTCTGGCCAGGAGGCGTAGTCTCCCTTCCTCCGACCTCATTCGGGATCTTCTTATAATCCCCTACGGTAAACCATGACCTGCGGCTGTCGCTGGTACCGGACTTGAGCATCAGATGCAGGCGTTTGATCATCGCCTCTGAAAGCGGCTGCATCGCCTTATCTATGACCATATCGATGCATCGGAAATGATTGACCGTCTCCACGATATCATCGACATCCACAGCCCCATCCCCCAGTCCGACTGAATGGGTCTCGAAGATGTACCTAGTCTGATCATGGGAAAGCCTGCTTCCCTCGATATGGTTCGAATTATATGTCAGATCGATCTGGATCCTATGATATATGCCGCCATTAAACCCGGATTCACGCTCAGCCTTCAACCTCTCAAGAAGAGAGGAGGCTGCCTTCCTGTCCCTAGGCTTACGGGCAGGCTTTACCGCATCGCATGGGATACTCCAGGTCTTACCGGTCATGAACGCCCCGGTGATCCGCCCACGGGCACAGTAATTCCGTACTGACCGCTCTGACATCCCCCATTTCCTGGCGATCTCCTGAACCGACGCATATTCCATAGGATACCTCTTAGGTACAGTATACCTTACTATCGGCAAGATAACTACGATTTCCCACAGGAGAAAACCCTGCATATCTTGCTGATAACGGACAAGGCAATGGGCGTGGCACTATAACCACGCCCCTGCTATCAGAGTGGGAATTCCCTTTCAAGGAATGGCAGGTCCAGCTCAGGATAGAGCATGAAGGCATCGAGGAGGGCCTGGACACGGCGTCTTGCCTCATCCATCACGGCTTCCGGTGCCTCCGCCCTGTTCCTGGAGATCTCGCCAGCCTTCTCTCCCTTGGCTATGATCTTAGGCCTTGCGTTCTTCAGCACCAAGGCGATTATCGCGGCGATCTCCTCCATCTCCTTCTCACCCATTCCCAGCGTCGTCACGGCAGGCGTGCCGATCCTCAGGCCGGAGGTATACCAAGGACCGTTGGGATCGAACGGAAGCGCATTGCGGTTAAGGGTTATGCCGGCCTCCCTCATCAGGCTCTCGGCCTGGCGGCCATTGAGGCCGAAGGAACGCACATCAAGAAGCATCAGATGGTTATCGGTACCATCGGTAGCCACGCGTATGCCCTCCTTCATGCAGGCAGAGGCAAGCGTGCGTGCATTCTCCACGATACGCGCGGCATATGCCTTGAAATCCTCTGACTCAGCTTCCCTGAAAGCTACGGCCTTCGCCGCCATGACATGCGGAAGCGGTCCGCCGATAACCAGAGGACAGCCCTTATCCACAGACTCCGCGAACTCAGATTTGCAGAGGATCATGCCGCCGCGAGGGCCTCGGAGCGTCTTATGCGTCGTGGTCGTCACCACGTCTGCCCACCTTACGGGATCATAGTCGCCTGTGAATACCTTTCCCGCTACAAGGCCTGCGAAATGAGCCATATCGACCATGAAGACTGCTCCGACAGCATGGGCTATGTCAGCCATGCGGTGGAAATCGATCTTCCTCGGATACGCTGAGTAGCCAGCAAGGAGTATCAGAGGCCTTATCTCCCTTGCAAGGCGCTCGATCTCACCATAGTCAAGAAGTCCCGTCTTCTCGTCCACGGAATAGGAGTACGCATCGAACATCTGCGCAGATATATTCTGCCTGTAACCATGCGTAAGATGGCCTCCAGAATAGTAATCAAGGCCCAGAAGACGCTGGTTATGAAGGGTCTCGCGGAGCCTGTTCCAGTCCTCCCTCGTCATCGCAGAGGGATTCGTTATGCCGATCTCCTCAAGTGCCGGTACCTCTATGCGGGCATTCAGTATCGCCCAATATGCGCAGAGGTTGGCATCAGCGCCGGAATGGGGCTGGACATAGGCGTGTTCCGCGCCGAATAGCCTCTTGGCGCTCTCTATGGCCTCGTCCTCGACGGCATCGACGTTATCGCATCCGGCATAGAACCTATGATGAGGAAAGCCCTCAGAATACTTATCCGTAAGGAGATTGCCCATAGCCGCCTGCGTAGACAGCGATGAGAAGTTCTCGCTCGCGATCAGCTTCAGATGGGTCCTCTGATCCCTGAGTTCCCTGACGATACGGCCTGCGATCGACGGTGACACGCGGCTCACAAGCTCCAGCGATGAGACATACATGCACATCTCGGGAGTGATCCTCGCTCCACTTGATAGATACTCTTCTAATGCTCCCATATACCCTCCGACAGAGAAAAGCATGACTCAAAGCGAGGGAAGAATCAACAAGGGAGCATGATTTAGACAGTCCAAGAATGCGAATAATTGACAGATTGAGGCCGCATATATAGACTGTTCAAGGTTTTATAGGAGACACAATGGCAAAGGAAGAAGCAATCGAGGTAGAGGGAGTCGTAAAGGAAGCCCTCCCTAACACGATGTTCCGCGTCGAGCTTACCAACAAGCTCGTCATTCTCGCACATCTCTCTGGCAAGATGAGGAAGCATTATATCAGGATCGTCCCTGGTGACACGGTGAAGGTAGAGCTCTCTCCGTATGATCTCACGAAAGGAAGGATCGTCTACCGCGAGCGCTAGGCCTTTAGTATGATCCAGAGCGCTCCTGAACCGCCTGCGGAAACAGGTGCGTTTGCCTTCTCGCTCACTAAGCCTGATTCATCAAGGACTGTCTGTACAGTCGATCTCAATACACCGACTCCATCCTCGCTATGGAGTCCTTTTCCTGTTATTATCGAGACCTTCCTTATCTTATTGTCACGGCACTCGGAGAGGAATGACCTTACGGCATCCTCCGCTTCCCTGGCTGTATATCCATGGAGGTCGAGAGTACTCTGAGGAGGCATTGCGCGCAGCTTCGATATCGTGAGGCTCTCCTTCTTCCTCTCCTCATCGCCCTTCTCCTTCATATACTCCTCGAAGGTCTTTTCCTTCGGAACTGACGCATAGCGCTCCAGTATGGTGCCGAATGACGAGGATGGCTCATAGGCAGGACGCTCTTCCTTCCTATTCCCAGCCGATGCAGGCTCTGCCTCCTTCTTCGGACGGACGAAGCCCTCATTGCCGCCGAAGACGGACCAGGCGACACCCTCTGCGCGCTTCTCCCCATCCTCAGGGGTCTTGAAGAGGTTATCGGAAAGGGGCTTCTCCTCGCTCACGGCAGCCTGAGGCTTCATGGCTTCAGGCTTCTCCTCCTCCCTCTTTGGGGATTTCCCCTCATAGCTTGAGAGGATATCAGCGAAGGACTTAGTAGGCTTATAGGCGTTCTTCCTGACCTCGGTCCTGACAGCAGGCTCCTCGGCCTTCACCTCTTCCTTCTTCTCCTCCTTCTCTGGCCGCACGAAGCTCTCATTGCGCCCTCCGAATATCGACCATGAGGCGGATGAGGAGAGGCTCTCCCCTTCCTCGGGACTGCGGAAGAGATTATCTGACAGGAGAGGCTCAGGAGTCTCCTTCACCGTGGACTTCTTATCCTGAGGGCTCTCCTTCTTCACAGGGTGGGCCGGCTGGGCAGCGGGCTTCCCTCCTCCTTCATAGCTTGAGAGTATGTCCGCGAATGAGCGTGTCGGGGTATATACGCTCTTCTTCTGGGAGGAAGTGCCGGAAGGCCTGGCCTTAACCTTGTCCTTTCCCTCCCATTTATCGAGGATCGCGCCGAAGTCCATCTTGCCGGATCCGCTCTTTCCCTTGGTCGGATGAGGCATGGAATATGGATTGCCGGTATGCTCGAAGGAGTACAGGATATCGGCAAATGATGATGACGGATCATAGCCCTGCACGATCTCTGAGGGCTTTTTCCGCGGAGCAGCCGGAACGCTCTTCTTCGGCATGCTCTTCTTCTCCTCCTTCTTCTCGACAAGCCTTATCGAGGCGAACGGGGAGATATCCTTATCATCATCAATAAGGCGGCGCCTTATATCCGCCGCCCGGGTCTTCTTCCTTCCCAACTTACACTTCCCTGATATCCAGCACCTCTGATACGAAGGGCTTCATCAGCTCAAGGAGCGACTCCTTCGTGCAGCCCTGTACCTTTATCGTGCAGATAGCGTTCGTAGGATCGGTGCCGGTGAACGTTCCGAACGATACGATATCCAGTCCCTTCTCCGCAAGGGCCGCGCTTATCTTAGCGATCGTGCCTGGCTTATCCTCGACGAGGAACGACATCCTGACCCCGTAATGACGGGCACCGAAAAGCTCCAGGAGTATACGGAACATATCGCTCTTGCTGACGATACCGACCAGCTTGCCGGTGGCATTTACGACAGGCAGGCAGGAAAGGTCCTGATCAACCATCAGCCTCGCAGCCTCCTCTACCGTCGTATCCTCCGTTATCGTCACGACATCCCGTGTCATGAGATCCTTGACCTTGAGCTTCGACAGAAGATATGCCATCTCATGTATCGAAAGGCTTGTCGCAGGAGACGGGGAGGCATAAAGCACATCCTTCTCCGTTATGACGCCGACGAGGTTCTTATTCTTATCCAGAACAGGAAGCCTATGCACCTTCTCACGCCTCATCAGGTCAGAAGCCTCTCCTACCGACATATCGGGGGTTGCCGTAACCGGATTGCGCGTCATCCTTCTTGCTATGATCATCTATACCTCCTCTCTACCCCAATGATAACCCCAAAGGCGGGGAAATCAAAGGCTAAGCGCCAAGATAAGCCTTCTGCACCCGCTCATTATTCAGAAGATTCTCGCCCTTATCCTCAAGGACGATCCTGCCATTCTCGATGACATAGCCGTAATCGGACGTCTTGAGGGCAAGCTTCGCATTCTGCTCGACGAGGAGCACTGTCACATCATTCTCCTCGTTGATGATCCTGATCTTATTGAAGATGTCCTGGACCACAAGCGGGGCAAGGCCCAATCCGGGCTCATCCAGAAGCAGCAGGCGCGGAGATGACATGAGCGCGCGGGCGATAGCCATCATCTGCTGCTCTCCGCCGGAAAGAGACCTGGTCTTCTGCCGGCGCCGAGCGCCAAGGATAGGGAAGAAGTCATACATCTCGGCCTTGCGTCGCTCGATAAGAGCCTGATCGCGGACCATGAATGCTCCCATGTCGAGATTCTCCTCCACGGTCATATCGGCAAAGACATGACGGCCTTCCGGAACAAGGGCGATTCCACGGCGCACGATAAGGTCAGTGGTCAGATGATGGTGGTGGACAGACTTAGCCTGGCATATCTCCTCGCCATCGAACACTATCGCCCCCTGAGAGAGCGGGACGAGACCGACTATGGAATTGAGGAGCGTGGACTTTCCTGCGCCATTGGCTCCGATGAGGGAGACGATGCCGCCCTGCCCCACGTTTATCGATACATCAGACAGAGCCCTGATGTTGCCATATGATACGGATATTCCCTTGATATTCAGTATGTCCATCAGTCCTCCTCCTTGCCCAGATACGCTTCTATGACAGCCTTGTCGTGCTTGATCGCCTGAGGCGTTCCCTCCGCGATCTTCGTACCGAAGTTCAGGACCGTGATCTGGTCGCATATGTTCATCACGAGCTTCATGTCATGCTCGATAAGCACCACGGTAACGCCGAGGGAGCGTATCTTATCGACGACCTCCATCAGATGCGCAGTCTCAGCCGGATTCATTCCCGCAGCCGGCTCATCAAGGAAGAGGAGCTTTGGATCGGCAGCAAGCGCGCGGGCTATCTCCAGCTCCCTCTGCTTACCATATGGAAGGCTCCTCGCGAAATCCTGGGCATGGGCCTCAAGATCGAAGAACCTCAGCCATTCAAGGGCCTTCTCATATACCATCCTGTTCTCACGCTGGGCGAACACATAGCTCTTGATTGCCTGCAGGAATCGTCCATGGAAGGGATCGCTGCCGACCTTGAAATGCAGTCCCATCATCACGTTCTCGACCACCGTAAGCTCCTTGTAGAGCCTGATGTTCTGGAATGTACGTGCGATGCCAAGCCGGCTCACCTTCCATGCGGGGAATCCCGTTATGTCCATGCCATCGAACGTTATTGTGCCGCTTGTAGGCCTGTCCACGCCGGTTATCTGATTGAAGAGCGTCGTCTTTCCCGCTCCATTCGGGCCGATAAGTCCAGTTACGAGTCCTGCCTCGACATTGAAGGAGACATCATTGACAGCGATAACTCCTCCGAACTCACGGGTAAGATGATCAGTAGTCAGGAGCTTCATCTCTCACCTCCCTTCTTCCTGCCGAATGACTCTGCGATCTTCTGCCTCCAGGTACGAGGATCTCCATAGCGGTACTTATCCCTGCCGAGGAGTCCCTGCGGCCTCCAGATCATCATGACGACAAGGATGAGGCCGAAGATCATCTGGTTCGCCTGCGGCGGGATTACGTTCGTAAGTCCGGTAAGCTGCTGGAAGTATGATATGAACTGGATGATGAAGGCTCCGAGTATGACAGCCTTCGCATTGCCCATTCCACCGAGAACGACGGTGCAAAGCACCATCACAGATACCATGAAGGTATAGGAAGACGGACTCACCGTAAGGGTATACGCGGTCTGGAAGCATCCCGCTATGCCACCGATCGCGGCACCAAGCACGAATGAGCTGATCTTGTATTTCGTGACATTGATACCGTTCGACTGGGCGGCCACCTCATCCTCCCTGATAGCCGTCATCGCACGTCCGAGGCGGGAGTGCGCAAGCTGCTGGAACAGGATGTAGAAGATGATGACGAATGCCCATATGAGGAATATGAACGCCATCTTGTTTCGCGATGCGAACTGATAGCCGAAAAGCGATGCACGAGGGATGCTGTTTATGCCTACCGGATTGATATTAGTGGCGATGTTGCGGATTATCTCGCCAAGTCCCAGCGTGGCTATGCAGAGATAGTCTCCCTTCAGGCGCAGCGTCGGGACTCCGATCAGGAATCCGACGAAGCCTGCCGCGATAGCCGCCACTGGAAGCGAGAGCCAGAATGACAGGCCGAAGACCTTGCAGACAATCGCGGTAGCATAGCTGCCGATGCAGAAGAATCCGGCATGGCAGAGTGAGAGCATGCCGGTTGAGCCGGTTATGCAGTTCTGCCCTATGGCCATGAGGGCATAGACGCCGGAGTATATCAAAATGAGCATGAAGAAGTTAATCATATCAGACCTTCTCCCTCTCGTTCTTACCGAGTATTCCCTCCGGTCGGAACAGGAGGACTATGATCAGGACGGCGAATGCGACGGTATCGCGAAGACCGTTGGGGATGTGAAGCAGAGGAGCGCCTACCGCCTCAAGTATTCCAAGGAGGATGCCTCCAAGCATGGCTCCAGGAATGCTTCCGATGCCTCCGATGACAGCGGCTACGAATGCCTTGAGTCCCGTCATCGTTCCCATGGATGGATAGACGCGGAAATCAAATGCCGCGAGGATGCCTCCGACGGCAGCCAGCGCAGAGCCGATCGCGAACGTCAGGGAGATCACCCTGTTCACGTTTATTCCCATCAGCTGGCTGGTAGGCTGATCGAGGGATGTGGCCCTCATGGCCTTGCCCATGCGCGTCTTGTTAACGAAGAAGGCAAGTACCAGCATCATCGCGACAGAGACGACGAGTATGAGTATCTGATGAGGGGTTATCGAGATCCCGAGGAATGTCAGCGGGGTATTATCGAAAGGATATGGGAAGCGGCGCGACTGCGTACCGAACATCCATGCCGCTCCATTGGAGAGGATGAACGACACGCCTATGGCCGACAGCAGAGGAGCAAGCCTGTTCGCATTCCTCAGCGGCTTATATGCCACGCGCTCGATGAACATGCCAAGCACCGCGCAGAAGGCCATGCTGGCGATCATGGCGATGAAGAAGGCGATAAGCATCCACGCGCCTGATGTGGATGTGCCAAGAAGCGCCTCATAGACGATAAGGCCCACGAAGGCCCCGACCATGAGGATATCGCCATGGGCGAAATTTATGAACTTCAATATGCCGTACACCATCGTATAGCCAAGAGCGATAAGCGAATAGATGGCCCCCAGCGTAAGACCGTTGACGATGTACTGAAGATAGAGTGTGAGCGTAACCACTGACGCCTCCGATTAATAATCAAACAGATCTGCCGGAAGCGATGGCCTCCGGCAGATGCTGAGCTTCTTTCGTTCAGTCAACCTGCACGATATGTCCGTCCACGACCTGGAACGAACCGATGTATACAGGAGTAGTACCTTCGACTTCATATACGCCCTGGCTTGCGACGAGATCGCCGTTGGCGGCGAAGTTGATCGTGCCGTTAGCGCCAAGGAAGTCCTTGGTAGCTGCTACCTGATCCCTTACAGCCTTCGTGTCCCCTGAATCAGCGGCATCGAGGGCTGCTGCGATGATATATGTCGCATCATAGGAATTGGTGGCGAATGAATCAGGAGCATCACCGTTATATGCTGCGGAATATGCGGCCTGGAAATCAGAGAGGATAGAAGAAGCCTCTGCCTGGGCAGGACCGACGTAGATGACGCCATCGGTGAAGTCTCCGGCAAGGTTGTAGATCTCAGGATCGGAGAAGCCATCGCTTGAGAGGAACGGAACCGTGATGCCAAGCTGTGCAGCCTGCTCAAGGATCTGCGCATCCTCTACCGTGTAGTTCGGGATGTAGATTGCCTCAGGGCCTGCAGACCTGATCTGGGTAAGCTGTGTCCTGAAGTCCTTATCACCGACCATGCAGGTCTCGCTGGCAACGATCTCTCCGCCGAGAGATGTGAAGGTCTCAGCCATGCCATCAGCAAGGCCTTGGCTGTAGTCGTTCATCGCATAAAGGGAGGCGAGCTTCCTGAAGCCAAGCACCTCATAGAAGTAATGAGCCGCGACCTCAGACTGGAGAGCATCGGAAGGAACGGTCCTGAAGACATAGTTCAGTCCGTCAGGGTTCGTGATCGCCTGGGCAGTGACATCCTTATGGGTAGCTGACGGGGAGATCATCACGATGCCATCCTCCTGGCAGCGCTGCGCAACCGCAAGAGCCGGACCGGTGAAGACAGGTCCGATGATCGCGCACACCTCATCGGTATATGCGAGCTTCTCATAGCTGGAAAGCGCCTTCTCGACAGTTCCCTCGCTGTTCTCCGCGATAAGCTCGAGCTGCTTTCCATCTATTCCGCCAGCCGCGTTGATCTCATCGATGGCAAGGCGTGCAGCATTGGAACATCTGATTCCATAGTTTGCATTATCTCCCGTGAGAGGTCCGATGAAGCCGATCTTGTATACATCGGAATCGCCGCTCTCACCAGCTCCGCCTGCATAGACGCCGGCAATGGCGAAAAGCGCCACAAGGAGCATTATAATAGCCTTTCTCATATATACACCTCCATAGTGAACCGGGAAAAAGTTATCTCACTGTATACAGAAAATTGCATTTTCATGCAACATCAGGACAGCCTTTATGAAATAATTTCTACGCTTAATGCCTTAAAACCAAACAGATTAGGCATAAGCATATTATAAGTATGCCAATATGAGGCTAAGAGGCGCCTACCCTCTTGCCTAATACGCGTAAATGCGGTATTTTGTCATTCAGCGTGCAAAGCGGCGATCCTGTAGCTCAGCTGGATAGAGCGTCCGCCTCCTAAGCGGAAGGTCAGCAGTTCGAATCTGCTCAGGATCATCTTAAGACATAAAAGGTGATACAGAGCCTTTTCTTATGAAGCGAGGAGCGGTATTTCAAGGAGCCGCTCCTTTGTTATATACAGTACTGATTACGAATCAAATACGGTATCTCAAGAATCCAATCAAAAGCTCGCATCATTCAGGGTCCAGTATGCATTTGTCCTGTAGATGCGGCTGTTATCCTTGGCATAATCAACGGCACGCTTTCCATATATATCTTTAGCTTTTGCATCAGCACCTGCATCAAGCAGAGCGATGATCATATCAGAATTGCTATTAAAGCGAGGGACAGCATGCATCAGCGGCGTAAAGCCAAGATTATCCCTTGCATTCACATCTGCACCAGCATCAAGCAGCGTCTTGATGATATCCGGGTCGCCATTGTAAGCTGCGGCACGCATCAGCGGTGTCCATCCCCTTTCATCTCTTGCATCCACGTCAGCACCAGAGGCAATCAGCTCCAGGAGCATATTCATATCATCATTGCTTATTGCCTCATCAAACCGTGAACGATCATCCTCCGCATACAGAGGAGATGAGACCGCGAAGATCGCTATCAGCATGAAGCATGACGCTTTCAGTAGCCTTCTATAAAACATGCAATACATCTCACCTGAATCCTAAATCTGGATAGAGGAGAAGGCAAGGACAGCCTCCTGGCTACAGAGATGTCTGACCGACATCACAGACGGTAGTCCTGCCGGCTGCCTTATCTACCGTTCTTATCTTCTCAGAGCCTCTTCTCCAGAAGGACCAGCCCCACTCCCTCGATGCCATTGAACAAGGTAGGAACGATACCTATCTCCTCATAGCCAAGCTTCTTATACATGGCACGGGCACGGACGTTGCGCTCGTTGGTATCCATACGCAGATATCTGCAGCCATTCTCCGCGGCATACGCCTCATAGAAGGCAACGAAAGCCTTTCCGTAGCCCCTTCCTGATGCATCAGGAGATACGACAAGCGTGTGAAGCACCATCACCTCATCAGGCTGTGCTGGATACCTCCAGGCAGCGCCATCATATGCATCGACCTGACGCTTGTTTATTATCGCAGCAGCAACGATGCATTCCTCATCATCGACGAAAAGATCTCCACGCCTGAATGCATCCTCGGCGGTCATTTCCGTAGGATAGACCCCACGCCGCCATCCCACTGTGATATCCCCGCGCTCCTCTGCATCATGAAGCTCATCATAGATTGCGGCAACAGCCTTTATGTCCTCTTCCCTAGCCTTCCTTATCATGCCATGACGGTAGCATCATGAGGTCAGTGCGTTCAAGCATGTATTGACGGCATGACGCCATGGCCGCAGAATCAGCGGTGGATGAAGGATATGATAAGCGCTGAAGGATTATATGAGCTCCTGCTCCATGGCTATGGACAGCCGCGCTGGTGGTCCGAGGATCCATTCACCGTCATGGTACAGGCCATACTCGTGCAGAACACCGCATGGAGGAATGTCGAGAAGGCTTCGGCACTCATCGGAGATATGATGTCGCCTGACGGGCTTGGCCGGATGAATGAGGAAGAGATGGAGAGCCTTATAAGGCCTTGCGGCTTCCAGAAGGCCAAGGCACGTACCATCAGGAGCGTCGCCGAATGGTTCAGGACATACTCCTATGATGCGGCAAAGGCATCGGACAACCCTACGGCCAGCCTACGTAGTGAGCTTCTGGACATAAAGGGAATCGGAGAGGAGACAGCCGATGCAATCCTCGTATATGCCATCCGCAAGCCATCCTTCATCATCGATGCATACACGCGCCGCCTCCTTGGCCGCCTAGGCTACGGATTCCAGGATGACAGGGAGATAAGGCAGTTCTTCGAGGCAGGCATTCCTCAGGACGCCCGGCTTTACGGATATTTCCACTGGCTCATCCTCGATCACTGCATCACCTGCTGCAGGAAGACAGCCATATGCGATCACTGCCCGATCGCAGCTCATTGCCGCCAGGCCTCCACTGCGCTGGCAATCGGTTCTATCGATCCGGGATCCATGAAGTCAACCACGGAACCATAGGTATCAAGGATCATCTGATCCTCATGGCTCCGACTCTCCTTATGCATGATCCATCTGCAGAGCATCCACATCATCGCGCGATGCCTTACCGTCATGGCAGGATAATCCAAGCGACCGCGAAGATGGAATACCCTCACTCGATCCCTCATTCCATCCGGAATGTGCTTCCAGACCACATCATCTATGGCTCGCGCGTTGCGTTCCTCGCCTGGATCTGCGATTCCTACGGACACGATGTAAAGGGAAGCATCCTCCGGTATCCGTCCAGCCACGCTCCTCAATCCGAGGAGAGAGCCTGCATAAAGACCGCCGAAATGCACGATAAGCCCCGCATCATGGAAATCCGCGCATGATGCCTCTGACAGAGGAATGCCAAGCCGTTCTGCCAGCTTCTCCGCATACTTCCTTGATGAGCCATATACGCTCGAATATGTGATAACGACACCATCCATGGCCTAAGATTACCATGAGTATCATGATTGCATGTGATAGCTGCGTTAAATCAGCATAAGATCCAGCAGCTCCCTTCCAATACGTCCAGCCCTACGGTAGAATCTGCATATGAAGGGAAGGCGCCATAGCTACATCATCATATCAGTGCTGCTTGTCATCATCCTCATGTCATCATGTGACCTCATATTGATCAATGACGATCGCTTCTCGACGCCTTTATGGGCAAGGGATACCTGGACAGGCCCCGGCGGGAACCTGATAATCACGGAGGACTCGATATCAGGAACGGTCGATGGCCGTTACTTCAGCACCTCGGCGATACTCGATTACCCAGGAGCATATATCTCAGATATCGATTACGGATACTCAGCATACGGAGGATATGATTACCTGGATCTGACGATACACAGCGGATATTATGGATATCCAACCTCATTCCATATCACGAGGACAGATTATGATGATATGCTTGAAGTCATAATAGAGGAAGGATTGTCACCTCATATATACTATAGAGGAATCTACTACAGGTACTGACACCGCAGGAGGCCCCTTCCAGGGCCTCTCTTCATGCATCAGCCCCTGCTTGATGACCTGCGGCGGAATGTCCTCTTCTTCTCAGGAGTGCTGATGGCGATCTCCCTGGCACGCTCCTCAGTCACGGACGATGGATCGGCCTTCTCCTCCTTGGAGAGCGGACAGTTCTTATCACCCCATTTAAGATAGGCTCCATAGCGGCCGTCGATGATGCAAAGCGGCTTATCGTCAAGCGGAGCAAACTCCTTTATAGGCTTCTTCTCCTCCTTCACCTCACCCGGCCTGATGATCGATTCCACATCGACATTGAAGGGATCCTGAACCCGTATATTCCGGCCATCGTACTTGGCATATATCCCATATGGCCCGGCATTCAGCGTAACTTCCCTGCCCTCGGCATCCGCCCCTACCACCTTCGGAAGCGTGAACAGGAGTCGCACGGTCTCAGGAGAGTAAGAGGATGCCTTCCTGCCGCGCTGCACATTGACGATCTTACCGTCACTGTCCCGGCGGAGGTACTCTCCATAACGTCCTTTCATGACCCTTATGTCATCAACGATATATACGGGTTCCTCAGCCTCCGGGAACAGGATAGCGGCAGCATCGCCATCGGTGAACGTACCCGGGAAATACTTGAGCTGGTCGATCGAGGACATCTTTTCCTTCCCGCTCGATCCATCGATCCAGTCTGATGACACATATGGGCCGAACTTGCCGATCTTGATGGAGTAAGACACATCCTTTTCCTCGTGCTCGAACCTATATGCCAGGCCTGAGAGCTGGAGGCTCTTCACCTCAGACCGCCTTACGCCCCTGTTAACGGAGGCGATGTCCTTCTCCAACCCGTTGAATCCTTCCTTGCCATGCCAGAAGCCATCAAGGAATGATTCCTTTGACAGGCTTCCATCCGCGATATGATCGAGACGGCTTTCCATATCCGATGTGAAGCCATAGCCTATATAGACCGGGAATGAACTCTCGAGGAATGAGTCGACGAAGAAGCCGGTGAAGGTCGGAACAAGCTGCTGTGCCTGTCTCACGACATACTGACGATCTATGAGCGTGGAGATGATCGTCGCATAAGTGGAAGGGCGGCCGATTCCCTCGCTCTCAAGCTTCTGCACGAGAGACGCCTCATTATATCTTGCAGGAGGCTCGGTCGAGTGTCCCTTATCCCCAGCCTTCGTTATCGCAACGGAAGAACCGGCCTCGAGATGCGGCAGGATTCCTTCCTCTCCCATCTCCTCCTTATCATCTGAAGCCGCCTCATAGAGCTTCAGGAATCCAGGGAAGCGTATCGTCGTTCCGGAGGAAACCAGCGTATAGCGCCCGCTTGCGAAGGTCGCGGTCGTCGTGCTCTTCTCAGCCTCTCTCATCTGAGTGGCAAGCGTCCTCTTCCAGATCAGGGTATAGAGCTTGAGCTGATCCCCGCTCAGCCCTGTCTCCTCAGGCCGGCGGAAATGGTCACCGGCAGGCCTTATCGCCTCATGAGCCTCCTGAGCACCCTCGCTCGTCGCCTTATAGTTCCTCGGCCTGTAGGAAAGATACTGGGAACCGAACATCTCCTCAACCTGACGACGAGATGCGCTTATGCACTCAGAGGAGAGCGTCGGCGAGTCTGTACGCATATATGTGATAAATCCATTCTCATACAGTGTCTGGGCTATCGACATGATCTCACGGACTCCCTTGCGGAGCTTCCTGGAGGCGTCCTGCTGCAGCGTTGACGTCGTGAATGGCATGGCAGGGTTCTGCACCGAGTCCTTGTTCATCACGCTCTCGACGACTGCGGACGCGCCATCGAGCTCCCTTGCTATGGCCTTGGCAGAATCCTCATCGAGGGCGATGAAGCCCTCCTTCATCCTGCCTGTTTCCCTATCATAGCTCTTGGATGTCGCCACAGGAATGCCATCCACGGAAAGAAGCGTAGAACGGAACCTCACTCCATCGCTTTCAAGCTCAGCCTCTACGGAGGAATATGAGGAAGACTGGAAGCATCTGCGCAGCTTCTCCCTCTCGACTATGAGCTTCAGCCCTGGAGACTGCACCCTTCCGGCTGAGTACCGCCCTCCGAGCTTGCGGGAGAGCAGCGGAGATATGCCATATCCCTGAAGCCTGTCCACGGCACGCCGTGCCTCCTGGGCATGAACGAGATTCATATCTATCTCCCTGCATGAGGAGAAGGCCTTGGTTATGGCCTGCCGCGTTATCTCATGGAAGACCATCCTATAAACAGGGCATTTCGGCTTAAGCTCATTATATAGATGCCATGAGATGGACTCTCCCTCCCGGTCCTCATCGGTAGCGAGTATCAGCTGCTCGGCATCCTTAAGCCCGCGCCTCAGCTCCGCAAGCACATTCTTCTTATCGCCCTCTATCTCATATTCAAGGGAATAGCCGTTATCCACATCAACGCCGAACACGCCCGTCTTGGGATCTGGTGCCAATTCGACGACATGCCCCTTCGAGGCTATGACCTTGCAGGTCGGGGGGAGATATCTCGATATGGTCCTTGCCTTCGTCGGGGACTCAACTATAATAAGCGTCTTCTTGGACGGGTCTGCTACCACGGTCGCCTCCTACTGGATCCTTCTAAGGATGAACGCATCGCCCTCACCCGGATTCGGGTTCTTGAAAATCACCTTATCGGCAATGCCGCTGCCTTTTGTCTCGAAGGCCATCATCGCGGAACCATCCTCCATATATAGATGATAGGAAGTCTCCGTCATCACGGTGATGCCAAGCGCACTCGTCTGAATGTAAGCCGAAGTCGAATCATAGTCAATCTCAACCCGGTCTATGCGCCAGCGCGATGGCTTGAACGGCGATACATTGTAAAGCTCGGCATTGGTCCTGTACGCAACCCCGCCGCGGCTTTCATCATCATAGTCGATCCATGCGCCTGAAAGCTTGGAATCAAACGGGAACAGAGGGAAGATCATGAATTCAGATCCATCATCGAACATCAGGTATACGGACTGGTACTGCCCATAGGCAGGATCCATGTTCGTTTCCAGCCTCAGCTTCAGATGCCGGAGCTTGCCGTTATTGTCGCTGTCGGTCTTATTGATCCACTCGTATATGCCATCCCAGCTGGTCGTCCTCTCATCAACCCACTCTACCGCGAGGTCCTTATCCTCATGAGATCGGGCCGCGACGCATAGCCTGTACCCGGTATCTGACAGAAGATGCGTGACAGTATACTCACGCGCATCATGATCAAGCCTGGCTACAGGCACGTCACCATTGTAGATATCATAATGCTCAGCTCCTTCGATGCCGTCCCATGTCATATGTATCGATGTGGGAAGCCCTTCTGCCTGGACATCCAGCGCGGACGCAGATAATACCGATGCAAGCAATAGCATCAAGGGCATGATGATTGATTCCTTCTTCATCTTCGCTCCGGGATAAATCAAGTATCATAAAGAGGCGCCGGTGTCTACAGCCATGATTGCCGTACCTTGGCGATATAGACTATCATCAGGATATGAGAAGAATAACGCTAGCAGCAATCGCGGCGATGATGCTTTCTGCCTGTACCGTAACAGAGAATATAGCCATAGATGGCAGCGGATCGGTCACGAGCGGCTCAGAGATACACGTAGAGCAGTTCTTCGTGGATGTCCTTACGGACTTCGCCCAGTTCCTTCCAGAGGATGACGCCTCGATAATGGACAGTGCCATCGAATCATTCGGCAGCGACCTCTCCACAAGGGATGCGGTGCTTTATGCATCCACGGAGAAGACAGGAGAGAATGAGTACCTCATAGACTTCTCCATCGAGGGCATCGATGACTTCATCAAGGGATTCGGAATCGAGGGACAGAGCCTGATGAAGCTCACGGATAATAGCTTCTCATTCCATCTGGATATGGAGAACTATGCGGAGCTCAAGGAAATCGTGCCATTCCTTGCGGATCCCAACTTCGAAGTCTATGGCCCTGAGTACAATCAGGGAATGAGCGAGGCTGATTACCTTGAGATGATCTCCTTCCTTCTCGGCGAGGATGGGCCTGGAGCGATAGAGAACGGCCTCGTCACCATAAGGATATCGGTGCCGGGCAGCATAACGACAGCGGAGAATGCAGAGGTAATCGATGCATCAACGGCTGAGTTCAGCTTCCCGATAATCTCATTCCTGCTCCTCAATGACCCTATATCATTCTCAATAGGCTGGGAGTGATCAGAGCCATTCCTGTCCCATATCCTGATGGGCAGGATGGGAGCCAGTCCTTACGTACCGGCTTGCGCATGAGATGAGATTACCCCTTGCCATGGTACCCTACCCACAGGGATCCAGATCCTGCGCGTGAGATGACGGTTCGGATCTCAGAGAGAAAGAGCATCGTCTTGGATCATCTCTGATGATATCCCTTTCCTGATCAGATCATGGATCAGATCCGATATGAAAAGGCAAAGAAGAAGGGCTGCATCGCATTGGACGCAGCCCCACCATCTGTCCTATCCTCGTCTCCTGTTTTCGAGGGCAGCCGTCAGGAGGCGCTTCGGAAGGCGGGCATGTTGGAATGTGGCCTTGTACCTTCCTCTCCGATCCGGATGTGGGCCGGATGCGTGGATGGGATGAAAATGAAGACCCTTACTTTGAGTAGAACTCAACCACGAGCTGGTCGTTGACCTGCACGGGTATCTCGGACCTCTCAGGAAGCCTTACGAACTTTCCGGAGAACTCCTCCTCGTTCCTTTCGAAATAAGGAAGGTTGAATGCGGGATGGCCAAGGAAGCAAGCCTTGAAATGCTCGTTGTTCCTTGACTTCTCCTTCAGGGAAATAACATCGCCGACATTGATCTGGTAGGAAGGGATGTCAACCTTCTTCCCATTCACGAGGATGTGGCCGTGGGATACGAGCTGGCGAGCAAGGCGGATAGAGTTACCGAAACCGATGCGGTAGACTGCATTGTCAAGCCTTCTCTCAAGAGAGATGACGAGAGCGTCACCTGTCGCGAGGTTAGACTTAAGAGCCTTGTCGAAATACTTGCGAAGCTGCTTCTCAAGGATACCATAATAAGCCTTGAGCTTCTGCTTCTCAGTAAGCTGCCTGCTGTAATCAGTCGGCTTCTTCCTTCTTGCGAACGCGGGGCTCGATGCCCTGTTCATTGCCTTGGGATGTCCACATACATTCACACCAAGTCTTCTGCACTGCTTGAATCTAGGACCCATATACCTTGCCATAGATCTTACCCTCCAGTAACAAGCGTCAGTTTATCTACCGTGCCAAAGCACAGCTTTTACACTCTATTGCAGAGCGCTATCCGTGTCAATTGCTGTAATGGTAATATTATATGCCTCATTGACACATATGAGGCAATTCATGTATGGATAATGGCGGAGGATACGCCGATGCTGATGATGTTCTGAGCAATAGTACCTTAAGAAGGAGTCAGGATGTCATACATAACGATAAGCGGCGTGTCATACGCATACCCAGGATCATCGGTATCTATATTCGAAGGGCTTTCGCTCTCATTCCATGACGGATGGACCGTGCTTGCCGGAGCGAACGGAGCAGGAAAGACCACGCTGGCCGCCCTGATCTCAGGAAGCATCATTCCAGATGCAGGGGCCATCAGCAGAAGCGGTGAAGCCCTGCTCTGCCCTCAGGTATTCACAGGGCTTACCGATGAAGATCCATTCTATATCTATGATGGGACAAGGGAGACTGGTGAGCTGATATCACGGCTCGGCATAACCGATGATATGCTGGAGAACCCTGACATCCTTTCCGGAGGAGAGAAGAAGAGGCTTCAGCTTCTTGCAGCGCTGGCAAGAAGGCCAGAGATCCTCATCCTTGATGAACCGACCAATCATCTTGATAGCGCGAGCCGTCGCATGATCGTATCGGCCCTGCTTTCATTCTCCGGATGCGGCATCATCATAACCCATGACAGGAAGAGCGCAGATGAGCTTTCCTCCCGTACGCTGATCCTCGAACGAGGCACAGCCGCCCCTGCCCGTATCCATGACATCCCTCTTCCTCTATCAGCTGCATTGGATGAGCTTGAGAGACGGCAGAACGATATGAAGGAAGCCTATGATGCAAAGAAAGATGAGCTCTCAAGGCAAAGGCAGCTCATGGCAGCGATGGCAGATCGTTCGAGGGCAATGAACGCAAGATTATCCAAAAGGGGCATAGATAAGGCCGATCACAGCGCAAAGAGCGCCATAGACGGCGCACGCCTTACAGGAAAGGACCGTTCAATCGATGATCAGAAGCGGATGATATCATCAAGGATTGAACATGGGATGAAGGAACTCTCAGGCATGGAAAGGCCATTGATGCGCAAGGAGGGGCTGACGCTCACCACAGGCAACGGCTACATACCGAGGCTATCCATCGGACCGATGGTAATCAGAGGTGGAGGATATGCTCTTTCCATTCCCGAGCTTACGATTCCCGGAGGTGCGCATATCGCCATAACAGGCAGCAACGGAACAGGGAAGACCATGTTCATGAAGGCCCTGGTACGGAGCATCCGGGATGCGGGACGGGAAACGCGGACGATCTATATACCGCAGGAATACGCGGCAGAGGATATCCAGAGGCTGGAGAACAGGATAATGGCGATGAATGACAAGGAAAAGGGAGAGGTGCTTTCCGATATGTACCGGCTTGGCTCCAATCCCTATTTCCTGCTTGATCCGACGATCGTCCCCAGCCCTGGAGAGCTGAAGAAGCTCGATTTCTCACTCTCAAGGAATGAAGGAAGGGACATCATTCTGATGGATGAACCCACCAATCATCTGGACATAACATCCATGAGGATATTCGAGAGGATCCTCAGTAAAGAGGATACATCATTCACGCTCATCCTCATAAGCCACGATGAAGCGTTCATCGAGGCGACATGCAGCTCCAGATGGACCATAGAGAGGCATGGCAACGATGGTCAGCTAATCATACGTTGAAGCGGAAGAAGACGATGTCACCATCCTGGACAACGTATTCCTTACCTTCCAGCCTCAGCTTTCCAGCCTCCCTGACCTTCGCCTCGGAACCATATGCGATAAGGTCATCGACGCTGTATACCTCCGCCTTGATAAATCCTTTCTCGAAGTCAGAATGGATGATCCCGGCACATTCAGGAGCCTTTGCTCCTGCCTTGAACGTCCAGGCCCTGTCCTCATCTGGACCAGCTGTGAAGAACGTACGGAGGCCGAGCGAGGAATATGCAGCCCTGATGAGAGGATTGAGACCGCTCTCCGTAAGCCCGGAGGCTTCAAGGAACTCCTTCCTGTCCTCCTCGCTCTCAAGGGCAGCTATCTCGCTCTCGATCTTGCCGCAGATAACGACCACCGGGGCATTCTCCTTCGCTGCGATCTCCCTCACGGTCCTTACATAATCATTATCCTCGGTTATGGCATCCTCATCGACATTGCAGACATAGATAACGGGCTTGAGCGTCATGAGGTGAAGGTCATAGGCCAGCTCAAGCTCATCCTCATCCAGTCCCAGCGTCCTTGCAGGGATCCCCTCCTCCAGGCATTTCATGAGGCGCTCATATATAGGCAGGAGCTTCTCGTTCTCCTTCTGCTGCTCCTTTGATACCCTTGAGAGCTTCGACTGCTTGTCATAACGCTTCTGCACGGTCTCAAGATCGGCAAGGGCAAGCTCTATGTTTATCGTCTCTATATCAGAGGCAGGATCTATCCTGTTCGCTACATGCACGATGTCAGGATTATCGAAGCAGCGAACGACATGGGCGATGACACCGACCTCCCTGATCGACGCAAGGAACCTGTTCCCAAGGCCCTCTCCCTGGCTTGCTCCCTTTACCAGCCCCGCGATATCCACGAACTCAACAGTTGCAGGAATCACCTTCTTAGTGGGAATGAGGCGCACGATCTCGTCAAGCCTGCCATCTGGCACGGATACTATCCCGATATTCGGATCGATCGTGCAGAAAGGATAGTTCGCAGCCTCCGCAGGAGCGGAAGTCACCGCCGAGAAAATCGTCGACTTGCCTACGTTAGGGAGTCCTACGATACCGCAGTTAAGTGCCATAAACACCTCCAATGACCAGCAAATGATTGTCCATAGAGAAAGAAGTGTCAACCTTCCCTGACCTGATGATTGCCATGCCGCTTACATTGTACACTAATGGCATGGAAGGAGAAGTGATCCTCATAGCCATACGCGAGAGCAATGAGCCTGAACGAAGAGGGTTCCTGAGGGAAGCTGAGATCAGAAGCCTCATAGCCACGCTTGGCCTGAATATCGTATATACCGCGCATCTGACGCTACGGGAGGCGCGTTCATCCACGCTGATCGGAAAGGGCCAGGTAGAGGCCCTGCAGGAAGCCATAAGGGCATATGAGCCTGATGAGGCAATCATAGACGCATCCATCACTCCAAGGCAGGAAAAGAACCTGGAGGAAGCGCTGGGAATTCCGATATCTGACAGGGAGGCCGTCATCCTATCGATCTTCTTCCAGAACGCCAGATCCCGTGAGGCAAGGCTTCAGATCGAGAAGGCTGAGGCGGAATATCTCAGGCCGCGCCTTGCCAATCGGGAGGCAAGGCTGTCGCAGCAGCGAGGCGGCGTCAGGGGAGCAAAGGGCGAAGGAGAGAGAAAGATAGAGCTGGAGCGTCGCATGATCGACACCCGCATCCATCAGCTGGAACGCGAGATAAGGGCAAGCGAGGAAGTGAGGCGCACGCAGCGCAACGCACGAAGGCGCTCAGGGATATTCACGTTCGCGCTCGTCGGCTACACCAATGCAGGCAAGTCCACTATCCTCAATGCGCTTACCGGCTCTGATGTGATATCAGAGGATAAGCTCTTCGCAACGCTCGACACCACTACGAGGAGCATGAAGCTGCCATCGGGGCAGAAGGTACTATTATCAGACACGGTAGGCTTCATATCAGAGCTGCCGGCACCGCTGGTGAAGGCATTCTCATCCACTCTTGAGGAAGCGCTCTCGGCAGAAGCCTTGATGATCGTCGCAGACGCATCCCACCCAGATGCGCTAGGCTGCCTCCGGGAGACAGAGAAGACGCTTGCCGGCCTCGGCGCATTGGATAAGGTCAGGATCCTTGTGATAAACAAGACCGACGATATCTATGATGATATCTCGTATGCAGCCCTCAGATCATCTCCATACAGGATCGTGGAGACAAGCATGAAGGAAGGTAAAGGGATAGATGAGCTGAAGAAGGCCATGATGGAGATAACCGATGATGCCTTTCAGGACATAACGATCACATCACCCTGCTCCACTGCACTCATCAGCGACCTATATCGCGATGGTACGGTAAGGGAGGTCGAATACGGAGATGGCGAGGTCACGATCAAGGCAAGGCTGCGCAAGGAACTGGTGGGAAAGTATCTGAGATGAGAAACTGCCCGGGAATACCGGGCAGCCTGCAAGGACCATTGACGATCTTAGAATACGTAAAGGATACCAAGTCCGCCGGAGAATCCTGGCCCCAGTTCGATTCCACTCGTTCCAAAGAGCATATCAAGGCCAACACCAAGCCTAAGATAGAACGCGAGCGGAACATCCGGAATCTGGTACTCTATGCCAGCCTGAGCCTGAACTCCAAGATTGAAATTGAGGTTGTTATCGGTGATGATGAAGCCCATGGGGAACAGAAGTCCTACGGTGATAGGCATATGATGGCCGCCGCCGAAGTCGACATCATAAACCTCATAGCTTAAGCCAACATCGACACCGAGGCTGAACTGGAATGGATCGGTCTTAAGATTCAGAAAGTCGAAGCCGACATTTCCGAAGATATCGAAATCGCCATATCCATACTTAATAGCAACGCCAGTGTTGGTTCCAAGATTGAGTCCGATACCCCATGATCCCTCATCCGTAGCACCCTTATACTGTGCAGCAGCCGCAGGCGCGATGGCCAGGGCAGCAACGACAAGAAGGATAATCGCTTTCTTTCTCATGTTGTTTTTCCTCCAAACCTCCTAAAAGAAGGCATATAGACATATCTGACTCTACCTGACATCCGCTGACTCTTCAAGGATAATGAGCGAAAAACATTCCAGTAGTGGACAACCTCAGTCCTTTTCTATATAAAGCGGGGCATGGATAACGAAAGATCACCGCTTACGCTGAGAGGCTTGGCCCTCGGTATCGCAGGACTCGTGGTAATAACGGCATCAAGCATGTATGTCGCGCTCCGCATGGGTGCGCTTCCATGGCCGACCGTATTCGTCACAGTCATCTCCATGGCAGTACTCGGCAAGGCAAAAGGTTCGACGCTGCAGGAGATAAACTGCACGCATACGCTGATGAGCGCAGGTGCGATGGTCGCAGGTGGCCTGGCCTTCACGATTCCCGGACTCTGGATGACAGATCCGGAAGCCTCCATGCCGCTCATGACGATCATCGCGATATCCGTCACGGGCGCCGTGCTGGGCACTCTCTTCACGATGGTCTTCCGCCGTACGTTCATAGAGAAGGAGAATCTCCCCTACCCGAACGGCAACGCGGCATATAATACGCTCATCGCAGGCAAGGAAGGGAAAGGTGCCCCGCTCCTCTTCTCGTCGATGGGAGCCTCGGTCATATTCACATTCATAAGGGATGGGCTTGGCAGGATCCCTGCAGTCCTCACGCTCTTCAGAGGCAGCGCGCTCTTTCCTTCGCTTTCCGTGTGGGTATCTCCGATGGCGCTCGGAATCGGTGCGATAATCGGACCGGTGCTGTCCCTGATGTGGTTCCTCGGCTGCGTAATAGGATATTTCATCCTCACTCCGATCGGTCTTGCCACAGAGCTCTTTGCCACGATGGCTGAGGCTGACGCGTTCAGAAGCAATCTGGGAATCGGGCTCATGATAGGAACAGGGCTTGGAGTCGCGATAAAGGCAATCATAACGCTCTTTAGGAAGAAAAAGGGTAAAGGCAGGGAGATACCGGCTCGTTCCATCGTAATGATAGGAATGCTCTGCCTGCTTACCATCATACTCCTCGTGCTTCTTACGGAAATCACGATACCAGAGGCCGTGCTTCTCATCGTAGGCGTATATCTCGCCACATATCTTTCAGGAATGCTTACGGGGCAGACCGGAGTGAATCCTATGGAGATCTTCGCCATACTCGTGCTTCTGGGGATATCTGCGGTGATGTCTCCGTCCCTTGCAGCTGCCTTCTCCATAGCAGGAGTCGTCGCTGTCGCATGCGGCCTTACGGGGGATGTGATGAATGACCTCAAGAGCGGATCCCTGATAGGAACCGAGCCGCGGTATCAGCTCATGGCAGAGGGAATCGGAGGTATCATAGGAGCCATAGCAGCGGCATTTTCCCTCATCATACTCAAGGAAGGCATGGGAGGATTCGGCAGTCCGGAACTGCCAGCGCCCCAGGCGGCAGCGGTAGCCGCAATGGCAAGAGGGCTGGACAGTCCTGCCGCATTCTTCATCGGCGCCATGATAGGAATCGTACTCTTCCTTCTCCGCGTTCCATCGGCAACGATAGGGCTTGGAGTATATCTTCCAACGTATATATCTTCCGCAATGGCGCTCGGCGCTGTTATAATGGCCGGTGTCAAGAAGGCCATGAAGAATAAGGCAGATGCAGAGGAAAAGGCCTCGCTCATCTCATCTGGCCTTCTGGGAGGCGAAGGGATAACCGGCGTGATAATCGCCATAATCTCAATGTTCTGATGAAAAGCCTATATGCAAGAAGCAATGATGAACTGATGGATATCCTCGGCCTGGAAAAGCCTTTCCAGGCAAGGATCGTGCACGGATTCCTGGTGAAGGGAACCCGTTCTTTCTCTGAGATGACCTCATTATCGAAGGCCGATAGGGAACGCCTGATGGAACTGTATCCATCGACTCTCTCATCAAAGGTAATAGCGAAGAGCGAGGGAGAATCTGCGGTAAAGCTCGCGATAGAGCTTGATGACGGTGCAGTAATCGAATGCGTACGCCTCTCAGATGGCAAGGAAAGATACACGGCCTGCCTTTCCAGCCAGGTAGGATGCGCCATGGGCTGTGCCTTCTGCAAGACCGGCACGATGGGACTGGTACGTAACCTGAGCGCCGGAGAGATCGTGGAACAGTTCGTCCATCTCGAAGGACTGGGAAAGAAGATAAGCCATATCGTATTCATGGGCATGGGAGAGGCGCTTTCCAACTTCACCGCGACCATGGATGCGATCAGGGAGCTTCACAGGGAGGATGGATTCAATATCTCCTACCGCAGGATGACGATATCCACATGCGGCTTCGTCCCCGGCATACGCCGCCTTTCCGAGCTGGATATCCCGGTACGCCTTGCCGTATCGCTCGTGTCTGCAGATGATGAGACGAGATCACGTCTGATGAGGATAAACAGGAGCTTTCCGCTGAGCGTGCTGAAGACAGAGCTGCAGCACTTCCAGCATAGGCAGGATAAGAGGATAACCCTTGAATACTGCATGCTATCAGGAGTCAACACCTCCGAGAAAAGCGCAGAGGAGCTACGGCGCTTCGCTGCAGGCCTTGACACGGTCGTCAACCTGATTCCATGGAACAGCGTAGACGGACTGCCATTCGAGACACCAAGCCGTCGGGAGATAGAGGCATTCTGCCATGATCTGCGCCGACTGGGTGTCAGCTACACCCTCCGCATGGAGAAGGGTGGCAGCATATCGGGCGCATGCGGGCAGCTTGCCAGCAATACCAGGAAAAGAGGATGACAAAAGGGCTGATTTAACCCGATAGGTTATATCAACGGCAAGATTATAAACCTATAACTCCATTGTTCATCTAGAATTACATCATTTATACTTTATATGATGGATGCTAGGGAGCTAAAGAAGATCGTGGGGGATAACGTAAGGAAGGAGCGTCTCCTTCATAAGCTTACGCAGTCATCACTGGCAGAGAAGATCGGGGTATCGCTGAAGCAGATCACGGCAATCGAGACAGGCAAGGCATACCCTAGGCCGGAGACGGTAGTCGCGCTATGCAAGGCGCTTGAGACGAATCCAAGCACATTCTTCCACACAGGCAGCGAGAATGCCGAGGAGAAGCGCAGGCGTGATCGCTATACCGCACATATCATGGAACGCCTAGGCGAGATCCTGGCAGAAGAATCTGCGGAATATAACGATGCACTATGAAGAATGGGCTGTAGAAAAGCCAGCATAAGCTTTTCACAGCCCCTTCTTATGTCCATAGAAACCTTCTACAGAGCTGCAAGGTCCGTCAGAAGCCTAAGAAAGGACAGGACAGAGATCCTCACAAACATGAGAAGATACAAGAGGAGGCTGTTTCAAAAGCCTAAGCTTCGGCAACAGCCCCTTCTCTCATTCATTATATCCTTACTTCTCCAGAACAGCCTTTATCCTTCTGACTCCGGCAGACGATGACTGCTCCTTCAGGATCCTGAAGTGTCCCATATCACCGGTATGGGTGACATGCGGGCCGCCGCAGACCTCCTTTGAGACATCACCGATCGTATAGACCTTGACCATCTCGCCATACTTCGAATCGAAGAATGCGATAGCACCGCTATTGCGCGCCTCATCCAGCGTCATCGTCTCGCAGGTAACAGGAAGGTCACGCCTGATCGCATCATTGACCAGATCCTCGACAATCTGTATCTGCTCCTTAGTCATCGGTTCCGGATGAGTGAAGTCGAACCTGAGCCTTTCGGCAGTGATGTTTGACCCTTTCTGGCCAACATGCGTGCCAAGCGTCTTACGGAGCGCCGCATGGAGAAGATGCGTTGCGGTGTGAAGCGCCGTAGTAGCCTCGCTATGATCCGCAAGCCCTCCCTTGAACTGCTGTTCAGCACCGGCACGGGACGTCTCCTGATGCTTCTCGAAAGCAGCCTTGAAGCCTTCCTCATCGACCGTGAATCCATGCTCGGAGGCAAGTTCACGGGTAAGCTCGATCGGGAAGCCATATGTATCATAAAGCTTGAACGCTAGACGCCCGGAGATGACACGGTCCTTGCCCTTGAGAAGGTTCGGAAGCATCTTCTCGAATTCCCTCTCTCCCTTCACGAGGGTAAGGGAGAACTTCTCCTCCTCCTTGAGAAGCTCCTCATGGATGAAGTCCTTATGCTCGAGAAGCTCCGGATATGGCTCTCCATAAAGCTCCAGGACGGTATCTGCAAGGGCCGGCAGGAATGAAGAGCTTTCGATGCCTAGCTTCTTACCATGACGCACTGCCCTTCTGATAAGGCGGCGCAGGATATAGCCCTGCCCGACATTGGAAGGGGCGATGGCCTTCTGATCGCCAAGGATGAATACGGAAGTGCGGATGTGATCGGAGATGATCCTTATCGACATGTCGTCATCCTCGTTCTCTCCGTACTTCTTGCCGCTCATCTCCTCGATACGGCGGATGATGGGCTGGAAGACCTCGGTCTCATAGACGCTCTTCTTGCCCTGCAGCACCGCTACGGTCCTCTCGATACCCATTCCGGTATCGATGCATTTCCTATCCATCTCATGGTACGTGCCATCGGCTTCCTTGCGGTACTGCATGAAGACATCGTTCCAGATCTCGAAGTACTTACCGCACTTGCAGCCAGGCTTGCAGTCAGGACCGCAGGCAGGGCGTCCGGTATCGAAGAACATCTCAGAGTCCGGCCCGCACGGTCCAGTCTCTCCCGCCGGTCCCCACCAGTTATCCTCGCGAGGCATGAAGTAGATATGATCCGGAGATATTCCAAGCTCACGCCATCTGGCAGCGGCCTCCTCATCGCGGGGTACGGTATCATCACCCTCGAAGACAGTGACGGAAAGCCTATCAACAGGAATCTCAAGCACCTTGGTAAGGAACTCAAAGCTGTAACCGATCATCTCATTCTTGAAGTAATCACCGAGCGACCAGTTGCCGAGCATCTCGAAGAACGTGAGATGATGCGGATCGCCGACGCTGTCGATATCTCCGGTACGGATGCACTTCTGGTAATCGGTCAGCCTTCTTCCTGCTGGATGCTCCGCACCAAGGATATATGGCACAAGAGGATGCATGCCGGCTGTGGTGAAAAGCACCGTCGGATCGTTCTCCGGAATCAACGATGCTCCTGATATCTGCTTATGTCCCTTAGAGACAAAGAAATCGATGTATAGCTTCCTAAGCTCGTTCGCTGTGATTTCCTTCATATTCTACCTTTTCCGCGTTAATCCTATTCATGCGTCCGGCAAGCGTCAAGAGAATGCGCTCACTGGCGATGAAACTCACAGTGATGCCCTGACAGAGCGCTTTGCTTCCAGCAGTATGGAAATGAAGTCGGAAATAGGCGTAGGAACCGCATGCAGCTTGCCCAGCCTCGATACGGCTCCGGCGAAATACCTGTTCTCCGTCTCCCTTCCGGCAAGCACATCCTGGAGCATGGAGGTCTTTCCATGATCGCATAGCGCAGTGACACGCCGTATCATCTCCTCGACATCATCCTGGGTTATAGTGACACCTTCGGCATTCCCTACTCGCTGTACCTCTCTGGCTATGAGCCGCACGGCTCTGATGAATGCCCCGTTGGATGAGATTGCGGCATAATCTGCCTCAAGGATCGCAGATAGCGTGTTGAAGCAGGTATTGAGCATGAACTTCCACCACTTCTCATGCAGGATATTCTCAGGGACCAGGTACTTCTGGCCTGCAGCGTCGAAAAGATCCATGATGGCCCTGACCCTCCCGGTCATCGAGTCATCATGCTCGCCGAACACGATCGTTCCTCCATCCGAGAAGCAGGTAGTCTCGATACCTGAATGCGTCGAGGAAAGATCGGTGATGAATCCATAGAGTATCTTATCCGGGCCGAAGCGCAGGGCAAGCTCCTTCTCCGCATCTATGCCATTGAGAAGCGGGAGTATTACCGTCGACCTACCTACGAAAGGAGCCGCCTCATCCATCGCGTCCTCAAGCTGGAAGTTCTTCACCGCGAAGATCAGCAGATCCGCAGCATCAGCCTCAGACGGCGTCAGAAGGGAGAAGCGTATGCGCTCTCCATTGATTACGAGACCTTCAGAATAACGCCTCGCCCTCTCCTCATCCACGATGAAGGCCATGTCCGCATGACGGTAGAGCTTCCAGGCAACGACGGTACCAACTGCGCCCGCTCCGATTATCCTTACGTTCATATGCCGATTCTAGCATTCTGCCGATCCTCCAACAACACTCGCCCCAATGGCCCTGTTTATGCTAATGTCATGGCATGAGCATGGTGCTTCTCCACCTGATTATCTCGCTTATCATCGCCTACAACGTGACGCAGGCGCTGCCGGTATTCCTCGACAGAAGGTTCCAAGGGAATATAGCGGAAGGACTGTCAGGGATACTTCTATTCATTGTCTGCCTCTTCCCGATCATTCCGGCATTCGTACCCACGTTCATCTTCTTCTGCATCATATTCAGCCTGATAGTGATCGTATTCTATAAAGGCTCGCCATTCCGCAGGATCGCGTTCTCCGCGATATTCTTCTCAATAATCGGAGCCTGGTCATTCCTCACCGTGACATGCCTTGGCATATCCGCGCTCTACGATCCACCGCTATGGCTTGAGAATACGATACTCATACTCCTCGCCTCGCTCTGCATCCTCTATTTCACGATCTTCAGCGAATATGTGAGGAATACGGACAAGGAGAGCCTGGATTCATTCACTGAAAGGCTATGGGGCTACACGGCGTTCATTGCCCTTTGCCCGCCGGTTATCATGCTCCTCACGGTGATGAATCCCCCGGACCATCCTCTGAAGACGCTGCTCATAACCTGCTTCATAGTCGCGGCCTCAACCGCCATGATTCCCCTGATCTGCCACATCGGCACAAGTGCCAGGCTGGCACGGGAGAACGCCAGGCTCAAGGAACAGACCGAATACTACAAGGAGATTGAAAGGGAACAGACGCAGATCAGGAAATTCAAGCATGACCTGATGAACCACTTTACCGTGGTCGCGACATATCTCGATCTGGGAGAGAGCGAGAAAGCCATAGAGTATTTCAAGAGGATCGGTGCCGATTTCGCGAAGATATCACGGAGATACACCGAGAATCCATTGATAAACGCAGTACTGAACGCCAAGTATCAGAAGGCTGATGCGGAAGGCATAGAGCTATGCATAACGGCCGATGCCGATACATCTGGCCTGGATGAGTCAACCGATCTCTGCACGATCATAGCCAACGCCCTCGATAACGCGATAGAGGCGATGCCGCCAGACAGGAAGATCAGCGTAGTGCTTACCGAAGATGATGGCAGACTACTCTTCTCCTGC
>CALXLH010000019.1 GCA_944389145.1 uncultured Spirochaetaceae bacterium | reverse complement strand
GATGCTTACCTGTCTTTGACTGGATGGAATGAAGGTTGCGGGCAGAGCTAGTTTCCTATTATTCTGCATATTCATGCTTCGGCCTGTGTATTTTCATTCGATAAATTCAAGTTTTGAAAAAAGCTCTAAAATATATATAATTCTTATCTAGGATTGATTATCAATGCTGTTGATTATTCATCGCTTGATGAAAAGAGGCTGCAGAAGCAGCCTCTCGTCGATCCTGAGCTGGGTTAGCCGTTAACCCTTTCCAGATATTCCTTGGTCTCCGTGTTGACCCTGATCTTCTCACCCTGCTTGATGAAGATAGGAACGCGCACGCGAAGGCCAGTCTCGGTCGTGACGTACTTCGTCGCGCCCTGTACCGTATCGCCCTTGACGGCTTCTTCGGCCTCTGCGACGGTGAATACGATCTTCGAAGGGATGATGATGTCGAGAACCTGCTCCTCCCAGAATGTGGCCCTGTAGGTCTCTCCTTCCTTCATGAAGTACTCATAGTCAGGAAATGACTTCATCGGTACGTCGATCTGATCGAAGGTCTCTGCATTCTGGAAATAGAAGTTCTCTCCGTCATTGTAGAGATACTGGAGGTCCTTATCCTCGACTGTGATGTCCTCTGCGTTATCCTGGCTCTTCATCGTTTCAGCAAGCACCTGACCCGTGGAAGGGCTCTTGAGCTTGAGGCGGACGAATGCCGATCCCTTGCCTGGGTTAACGAACTCACGCTCGATGCAGATGAACGGCTGTCCCTTGATCAGAAGCGCCGTTCCCTTGTCGATCTGTCCTGCTTTAATCATAAAAAATACCTCTATCCTAAACTGCTTTTTGTGTCGTTATCTGGATTTGCCGGCGTTAAGCATATCAGAAAGGGGGAACAAAAGTAAAGGCTCGATGCTCTTCATGCCGAGCTCTGCCGCCAGAAGCCTGTCCAGCCCCATTGCGACGCCTGATGATGATGGGATGTCGAGATCGGGGAATGAGGGGTCGGCCGGCGGAATCGCATCGCCGCTTCCCCTGCGTTCCTCTGCGAGCCTGGCTTCCTCCTGCGCGAAGTAGCTTCGTGTCTCTTCCTTGTCCGTCTCCTCGTCGTAGCAGTTAGCGATCTCGATGCCGTTTATGTACATCTCCCAGCGCTTCCTGCATGGCCTGTCCTCATATGCCTTGGCAAGGCAGCGTATCCCTTCCGGATAATCCGTTATATATACCTGCCTGTCGGTCGGGATGCTTGTCTCGACATAGGTGAGGAATATCCTGTTGAACACATCATCCCATGTGTCTGAGCCGGCTGATTCCAGTCCAAGCCTCTCAGCTTCCTTCTTCAGGTACCGGATATCCTCACCGCGGATCATATCGACGCCGGCCCATCTCTCCATCGCCTCAGCCATCGTGATGATCATGGGTTCGTTATCCATCCATGGCTCACCTTTCCCGACATTGGTCTTTCTGATCATATCGATCGTGAGAGGGATGGAGTCCTGCTCATCGAAGCCAAGCGTGTAGTATTCCAGCATCATGAACTCAGGATTGTGTATGGCCCCGAGCTGCTCGGCGTTGCGGAAGCAGGTGCTTATCTGGTAGATGGAAGGCGAGCCTGCGGCTAGGAGGCGCTTCATGAATATCTCAGGGGAGGGAATCAGATATAGCTCCATGTTGCCGGTGAACTCATTGCGGAACTCCGTCTTGAATGCCTTGATGGTGGGTTCCGGGATGAGATAAGGAGAGAGCGTGGGCGTATATACCTCGAGATAGCCCTTGCTATCAAGATAGCCCCTTATATTCCTGCATAGCTCTGAGCGCCTTGCGGCGGCGTTGAAGTCGAACATGCAGTTGATTCTAGCCCTGTGCCTTGGTTGCAACAAGAGCCTTGGCTCGGTAGTATCGGGCCATGGCGCATTATTCAACAGGCGATCCGATATATGCACTGGCGACTCCTTATTCTCCATCGGCCCTCGCGGTGATAAGGGCCTCAGGCGATGGCGTTATTTCGCTTCTCCAGCCGCTTTTCTCCTCTGATCTCAGCAGGAAGCCTGGAGGAAGCGCGGTGCATGGCTATATCTCTGACAAGCGTGGCCGCAGGCTTGATGAGGTCATGCTGCTGATCTACTCATCTGGCCATGGCTATACGGGGGAGGAGGCGTTTGAGATCATGTGTCATGGCTCACTGCCTGTGATACGCTCGATATCAGCAGCGCTTGAGGAGATAGGCATAAGGGAGGCAGAGAGAGGAGAGTTCACATACCGTGCCTTCATGCATGGCCGCATGGATCTGACGGAGGCTGAGGCTGTGGAGGAGATCGTGGGTGCCAGGACGGAAAGGGCCGGATCTGATGCCCTTGAGCGGCTTACCGGCTCTATAAGGCGGGAGGCTGAGGCAATCAAGGAAGAGATCCTCGACATCCTGGCTTCCGTGGAGGTCCAGCTCGATTATGGCGAGGATGATGTTCCAGATGAATGGGTATTTCCTTCTGAGCGTGTCTCGCGCATCATCGATCGCCTTGATCTGATCGCATCGACCTATACCTCATCACGTCTTTACAGCCATGGGGCGACGGTCGTGCTTGCAGGGCGTACGAACGCGGGCAAGAGCTCGCTGTACAATGCCATGCTCAAGGAGAACCGTGCCATCGTATCCTCTGAGGAGGGGACCACGCGTGATTACATCGAGGCTGATGCAGAGCTTCTTGGCATACCTGTCCGTCTCTTCGATACCGCTGGCCTCAGGGATGCTGAAGGAGATGTGGAGAGGGAAGGCATAAGGCGATCCCGGACCTTGATCGATGAGGCTGATCTGGTTGTCTATGTGCTTGATGGCATGGAAGCAGACTGCTATCCGGATGGCGAGAGGGTATTGAAGGTGAGGTCAAAGCGGGATCTGACCGGGCTTGATTCCGGCCTGTCGTTCTCATCTGTCACCGGCGAGGGGCTCGATCTGGTGATAAATGCCATTGCCGATCGCCTCAAGGGGGATGAGCTGCCATCTTCTGATGTGCCGAGGATAGATTCGAAGCGTCAGCTTGATGCCATCAAGGAGGCTTCTTCTGCCCTTCGGGATGCTGAGGATGCGGTGATGATGGGGGAGGATGTGGTCGCGATGTACCTGCAGTCGGCGCTATCTTCGCTATCGGCCCTTACCGGAGAGGTCACGAGCGAGGATGTGCTTGAACGGCTGTTCTCGTCGTTCTGCCTAGGGAAGTGAGAGATATGGATTATGATGCGATAGTCGTCGGAGGTGGCCATGCCGGCATAGAGGCGGCTCTTGCCATCTCCAGGGAAGGATTCGAGACCTTGATGATAACCCAGTCGCTTGATGCGATAGGGCGTATGAGCTGCAATCCCTCGATCGGAGGGCTTGCGAAGGGAAATCTTGTCAGGGAGATCGATGCGCTTGGCGGAGAGATGGGCCATCTTATCGACAGGACGATGCTGCAGTTCAGGATACTCAACCGCCGTCGCGGACCTGCGGTTCAGGCCCCGCGTGCGCAGGCCGATAAGTTCTCCTACTCGCGCCTTGCCAAGGAGACTCTTGAGAGAGAGCATCATCTGCATCTTTTCATGGATACGGTTGTCGATCTCCTGATCGAGGATGGCTCTGTCGCCGGAGTCGTCACCGAGCGCGGCTGGAGGATAAGCTCTCGCGTCCTCGTGCTTACGACGGGGACGTTCATGGATGGACGCATATTCATCGGTGAGTATGACGCTCCCTGCGGAAGGCTAGGTGAGAGCGCGGCCATCGGCCTTGGTGACAGCCTGCGGCGCCTTGGATTCCATACCGGGCGCATGAAGACCGGTACGCCTGCCCGTGTCAGGCTCTCCTCTCTCGATCTGGATGAGATGGAGAGGCAGGAGGGGGATGCTGCGGAGCCGTTCTCTTTCGATGATGACGCCGTTGACTGTCCGCAGCTCCCCTGCTATGTGACATATACCAATGAGGAGACTCATAGGATCATCAGGGATAATATCTCCCGATCCCCGCTCTATGGAGGCAAGATCGTCGGCCGCGGGCCTCGGTACTGTCCTTCGATAGAGGATAAGGTCGTGCGCTTTCCTGACAGGGAGCGCCATCAGATCTTCGTTGAGCCGGAGGGCCTTGGCAGCGAGGAGATGTATCTCAATGGCCTCTCCTCATCCCTGCCGGAGGATGTGCAGCGGGCATTCATCCACACCATCCCAGGACTCAGGCATGCCGAGGTGATGAGGCCTGCGTATGCCGTAGAGTATGATTATCTCGATCCGCTGGATCTCTATCCTACGCTGGAGAGCAAGCTTATCCGCTCTCTTTTCATCGCCGGCCAGACCAATGGCACATCTGGCTATGAGGAGGCTGCGGCACAGGGGCTCATGGCTGGCATCAACGCAGCTGAGCGCATCAAGGGCGAGAAGGGAATCATACTATCGCGGACGGATGCGTATATAGGCGTCCTGATAGATGATCTCGTGACAAAGGGAACGAAGGAACCATACAGGATGTTCACTTCCCGAGCGGAATACAGGCTGTCTCTGCGTCATGATACGGCTGATGAGCGCCTTACGCCGATCGGGATCCGCATAGGGCTTGCCTCAGGAGAGAGGGCTGAACGCTTCGAGCATAAGAAGCAGGAGCTCTGCAAGGTCGAATCCATCCTGCGATCAGCGCGGTCGGGAGAGAAGAGCGCGTATGAGCGCCTGAAGGAGCCTGGCGTGGATATAAAGGAGCTGGGAATCACCGATCTGGAGGCTTTTCCTGACCAGATCCTCAGGCGCGTCGAGCTTGATATCAGGTATTCTGGATACCTGTTACGGCAGGAGCGTGAGGTCGAGAAGGCAAGGCGCGAGGAGAATATGGAGATTCCTCCGGATTTTGATTATGATAGCGTTGAAGGCATCTCCTCGGAATCGAGGGAGAAGCTGAAGACCGTAAGGCCGGCATCGATAGGACAGGCTGCCCGCATATCAGGGGTAAGGGTCTCGGACATAGCGGTGCTTGCGGTTGCCGTTAGGAGCAGACGTGGATAGGGAGCTTTTGGTTTCCGGCCTTGAGAGAATCGGAATACCGTTCAGCGATCATGTATTGGATTCCATCGGTACGTATATCGATGAGATAATGCTCTTCAATCCCGTATACAAGCTTGTCGGGGACAAGGACCCCGATGAGATACTCATCAGGCACGTGCTGGACTCTGCTGCCGCTTATCATGAGTTCATGAGCCGTACCGTGTCTGGATGCGTCATCGCGGATCTTGGTTCCGGGGCAGGCTTTCCCGGGATCGTGCTCTCCATCCTCATGCCTGACAGGCATTTCGTCCTTCTGGAGAGGATGCAGAGGAGATGCGGGTTCCTGAGGGGAGTCCTTGCGAAGGTAAGGATCGGGAACGCAGAGGTCTTCGATAGGGATATCAATGAGGAGAGAAGGAGGTTCGACGCTGTTACGGCAAGGGCCTTCCATCCGCTCTTCGATGTCGCGGACAGCATCCTGAGGATACTTGCCGATGGAGGTATCGGCCTGTTCTATAAGGGGCAGCGTGCTAATGTGGTTTCGGAGCTGGATGTCCTTAGGGGAGAGGGCTATTCCTTCGATTCCGAGATAGTGGATCTTCGTGTCCCCTATCTTGATGAGAGAAGGACGTTGTGCGTCCTCGAGAACTGGAAACGTCGATGAAAGCTAAGAAATATCGTCTCTCCCTGCTGCTTGCCCTGGTGCTGCTCATCTGCGGCATCCTCTGCGGGGCAATCGTATATCTTCAGTCAGGATCATTCATCCTCCCCCCTTTCGATGGGTATATCGCAGAAGCAATCCTGTGTTCGTCATTCGCCCCTGATATGCCGGGCTCATTCAGCATAGCGCTTCTTTGCGTGGTAGAGGCATTCTCAATGCTATGCCTGCGGCGCAGGAAGCGTGCAAGCATGTATATGTCATTCATCATGATCGCTTTCATGTATATTACCCTTCTTGCATATTTCCATATCCTTGGTGGCATAGCGAGGCCTGAATGGCTGATGATGAACATAACCGGAGAGAAGCCATGGCTCGTGCTTGTATGCCTGGCATTGGAGCTTATCCTCTATATCGCGCTCCTCTCCATGCTCAGGCCGCTTGATAAGAGGATCTTCTCTCGCCATGAGTTCCGCATAAGGCAGATGCAGAAGGAAGGACTCATACCTACCGAGGAGGAAGAGGCCGAGGCTAAGGAAGCAGCGCGGAACGAGAAGCGCTCCAAGAAGGAAGCTGCGCAGGATGAGAAGGATGCCTTGAGATACAGGAAGGCCAAGGAGCGGCTCGACCGTAAGATGGCGCGCAAGGCCGAGAAGGAGGCCAGGCGCGATGAGAGGCAGTACCGGAAGGCGATGGAGAAGCAGGAGGCTGCCGAGACCAAGGAGGCTGAGAAGGCTAGGCGCAAGGCTGAGAAGGCTGAGGCCAGGGCGGCTAGGGGAGCTGTGGAGGCAGAGCCTGGCGATGAGTCGTTCACCACATCGGGCGTTCCCGCCTCGCATCGTATCCATGATCCGTCGGATCCGCTTCAGTTCCCTGATATAGCGAGCATTCCTGACTTGAGCACGATAGCCCCTGACGGACATGAGGAGGATTACGCCGCGACGGCCATCGATGAGAGCGATGAGCCTGTGCAGATGATGGATTCAGACGTCTTCTCACAGGTTAAGGATGAGCTTGAGCGTGAGGCTGAGGGAAGGAAGGACGGGGAGGAACGCAGGAAATACAGCGATTTCTCCGAGCCTATATCCTTCCAGAAGGGCAGCATGCTTGAGGTAACGCTTGAGAATCTGATGCCAAAGACGCCTGCCGTTCCGATAAAGCAGGGACCGATCATCGGCTTTGATGACAAGAAGAAGGAGAAGGAGGAGAAGCCTTCCGCGCCATCGATCGCTCCATCCGGGCTTTCTCCGGATCATCCGCGCTATAAGCTTTTCGCCGCGCTCTCTAATAAGCCTAATGTTTCGCACTTCCCCTCAAAGGGATTCGTCCCGGAGGATAAGACAGAGGATATACCTGCATATGGCAGTACATTCGTAAGCGAGAAGAAGCCAGCGGCCGAGAGTGAGGAGAGGCTAGAGGATACCGCTGCATCAAAGCCTTCTCCTGCTCCGTCCAAGGAGCCAGGGCACGCTGCTGCCGTGCGAAAGCCTGAATCCAGGCCTCAGGCAGAGGAAGAGGAGGACGAGGT
The DNA here is from genome assembly GCA_944389145.1 of uncultured Spirochaetaceae bacterium. Classification (GTDB taxonomy): domain Bacteria; phylum Spirochaetota; class Spirochaetia; order Sphaerochaetales; family Sphaerochaetaceae; genus Ornithospirochaeta. The sequence goes on along the minus strand of CALXLH010000019.1, from coordinate 11,044 downwards.
CTTCTCTTCTGCGATTGATGTCTTCGAGGCTCCGATGGATAGCGGCATGAAGAAGATCTCACCTAAGGATCCCTTCTCGGAGGAGCCTAAGCCCAGGAAGGCTTCACGGCCGGCTGCGGAGAACGCGGAAGAGGCGGAGGCAAAGACCTCTGATGAGGAGGCCCGGCAGGAGAATGAGCTCCTGCTGTCGGTCGGCATAGGCGGGCTGCAGAGCAATGAGCTTGGATTTGCCGCTATATCTAAAAGAAGCAAGAAGCGGTATTCGGCTCCTTCCTCTGACTTCCTGGTCGATTATCCTGAGATATCTACTGAGATCGATGATTTCACCAGAAGCCAGGGAGAGATCATCGTAGACACGCTGCGCCAGTTCAATACCGAGGTCACCCTGGATAATATCGTCAAGGGGCCTACCGTAACGATGTATGAGATAAAGCTCAAGGAAGGAACGCCTGTGAGCCGCGTGCGCTCGCGCTACGATGAGCTTTCATACAATCTCGGCGGCGTGCAGATAAGGATCCTCGCGCCTGTTCCTGGCCATCAGGCCGTGGGTATCGAGGTCCCTAACAAGAAGAGGGCGACGATCGGCTTCAAGGATATGCTCAAGGCGATGAAGAGGAACAGCGATGCCTCCAAGCTCCGTGTCCCGATGATCCTTGGCCGTACCATCACAGGCAAGCCTGTCGTGATCGATGTGGCGAAGATGCCCCATATGCTCATTGCTGGAACTACCGGTTCCGGAAAGTCGGTCTGCATAAACACATTCATCTGTACCATCCTCTATACGAGGGCTCCACAGGATGTGCGCTTCATCATGATAGATCCGAAGGTCGTCGAGCTGTCTGTCTACAATGGCATCCCTCATCTTCTTACTCCTGTGATTACGGAAGCGAAGAAGGTCGTCAGGGCGCTGGCATGGCTCGTCGATGAGATGGAGCGGCGCTATCAGGTGCTCTCCCGCTTCGGGGTAAGGAATATCGATGGCCTGAATGCGAAGATCAGGAGCGAGAACCTTCCTGTGGAGCGTATGCCGTATATCGTCCTGATAATGGATGAGTTCGCTGACCTCATGACAACGGTCGGAAAGGATATCGAGAACTATGTGGCAAGGCTTGCCGCCAAGGCCAGGGCCGCAGGAATACATCTGGTGCTTGCCACGCAGCGTCCGTCTTCCGATGTCATCACTGGTACGATAAAGAACAACTTCCCGGCGCGTATCGCATTCACCGTCTCATCCTCGATGAACTCCAGGATCATCCTTGATGAAGGTGGAGCGGAGGCGCTTCTGGGCCGTGGTGATATGCTCTTCATGAATCCTGGCGCGATAGGCTTCGAGAGGATCCAGGGAGCGTTCCTGTCGGATGAGGAGGTCGATGCGGTCGTCTCATTCGAGAAGAGGAATTCCACTCCGGACTATCTCTGTGAGGATATCTTCGAGGAGCCTGCTCCTGAGCCATCCGATGATGAGGGCGAGGAAGGCAGCTATTCGGATGAGGATAGCGATGAGGTCCTCTATGAGCGTGCCAAGGAGATTGTCTTCGAGCGTAAGATGGCTTCCGCCTCATATCTCCAGCGCCGCATGAGGATAGGCTATAACAGGGCAGCCAGGCTCATAGAGATGATGGAGGATGATGGGATCATCGGTCCTGCCAATGGGTCGAAGCCTAGGGAGATCCTGCGCTACGAGTAGTCCGAGATGGTGCTTTTGGCTATAATCGGATGCCATGAGAAGCGCAATCAGGAATATGGATATCATAAGGGAGGACGAGGCTGTCCTCCCTGTCGTATCGAGGGAGGTTCAATATTCCTTCTCCGTATATGAGGCTTTGAGGATCATCGGTGGCCATGTCGTCCATCTTGACGATCACCTTCATCGCCTTGCCGTCTCCTGCCGGGACATAGGCCTTGTCCATCCATTCTCTGACCATGATATAGAGGATTCGCTCGATAGGCTCATAGCTGCTGACTCGATAGGCGATGCCACCGCGCGCATCTTCATCGTCGGCGGTCCGTCTCCTTTGCTCTTCATAACATATGCCGATTTGCTGACATACCCTGATTCATACTATTCAGATGGGGTGAAGGCCACGCTCTATCATGGAGAGAGATTCATGCCAGAGGCTAAGACCTCGAATCTCCTGATGCAGTACATTGCCTTGGAGGATGCAAGGAAGCATGGGGCGTTTGAGGCACTGCTGGTCGATCGGAATGGCTTTGTGCTGGAGGGAACGAGGAGCAACTTCTATGGTATCAAGGATGGGACGGTATATACGGCTCCTGATGATAAGGTGCTTAACGGCATAACGCGCATCAGCGTGATCAAGGCCGCTACTGAGCTTGGCTTCCGCGTTGCGTATGAGCCGCCGCGCTTCGATGAGCTTCTTTCCTACGAGAGCGTATTCATATCCGCAACCTCGATGGCTGCCATGCCGCTGAGCCATATAGACGGGAAGGAGATGCGCAAGGAGCGATGGAAAGAGGTTCTGGATATGATGCGTCTTGTGCGTAAGTGGGAGTGAATGCCGACACTCCGTCCTGCCTGATGGACAAAAAGGAGCCTCTTCAATAGAGTATGGGTGTATAACTTCGAACTTATCCATTTTAAGGACGGAAATAAATGAGATTCACTGAACTCCCTCTATCAGAAGAGGTGCTTGCCGGCATTGAGAAGGCCGGTTATTCGGAATGCACCGATGTGCAGGAGCGCGTTCTCCCTCTTACCTTATCGGGACGCGACGTAATGGTGCAGTCGAAGACAGGCAGCGGAAAGACCGCTGTATTCCTGCTTACGATACTTGAGAAGTATGCCAAGAACAGGGCTTCTGCGGCACTTATCGTCTCTCCGACCCGTGAGCTTGCCGTACAGATCGAGGAGGATGCCCGTGTCCTCAGCGCAGGCTATCCTGATTTCCGCATCGGCTGCTTCTATGGCGGCGTAGGCTACAAGGAGCAGATGGAGGAGCTTAAGTCAGGGCTTAACCTATATGTGGGAACTCCTGGACGGCTCCTTGACTTCGCCAAGTCCAGCAAGATCGATTTCCGCTGCTTCGATACGGTGGTCCTCGATGAGGCTGACCGCATGTTCGATATGGGCTTCTATCCTGATATCCAGACGATGTTCTCGCGTATGGTAAGCCCTAAGGAGAGGCAGACGATGCTCTTCTCCGCGACTCTTTCCACTCGTGTGCGGAACCTTGCATGGAAGTATATGAATGAGGCGGATGAGATTACCGTGCAGCCTGAGGAGATCACCGTGAAGAACATCACGCAGGAGCTCTTCCATGTCAACAAGGATGAGAAGTTCGGCCTCCTGCTGTCCCTGCTGAAGAAGATCGATCCACGCTCATGCCTGATCTTCACCAATACGAAGGATATGGCGGTGGAGGTAGCGAAGAGGCTGCAGATGAATGGCTATAAGGCCGAGTATCTCATGGGAGATATGCCGCAGTCGAAGAGGCTGAAGACGATCGACAGGATGAAGGATGGGCTTCTGCCGATGCTCGTTGCTACCGATGTCGCGGCCCGTGGCCTTCAGATCGATGACCTTGAGCTAGTCGTCAACTATGATATCCCAGAGGATTTCGAGAGCTATGTCCATCGCATCGGCCGTACGGCACGCGCCGGCAAGTCCGGAAAGGCGATCACGCTTGCCTGCGAGGAGTATATCTATGGCCTGGAGCCGATCGAGAGCTATATCCAGATGAAGATTCCAGTGCTTTGGCCAGATGAGATCGGGCTGGAGGCCGTGGAAGATAAGAGCGCCGGCTATCATTATAGGAGTTCGAGGCGTCCGTCCTCATCCCATCGTCCGGGCTCATCGTCGCATCAGCGTACCGAGCGCAGAGGCTCGTCAGGGAAGGGACCGAGGAAGAGCTCTGAGAAGGGCTTTGAGAAGAAGCCTCGCGAGAAGAAGGGCGATGGCGAGTATGACAAGCTCTCCAAGATGACGCTTGAGGAGAGGATGGCCTATTACAAGAAGGAGTTTGGCGACAGTCCTGAGGAGGGGAAGAAGAAGCCACAGTCGCAGCGCAAGGGCCAGAACCAGCCTCGCAAGGGCGGGCAGTCCAATCCTTCGAGGAAGGCACAGGCGCAGCAGAACAGGAAGCCTCAGGCTCAGCAGAAGAATGATGCTATCCAGAGGAAGGAGGAGCCTAAGAAGCCAGCTCCTGCACCTGCCAAGGAGGTGAAGGTCGTCAAGAAGGGCTTTTTCTCACGCATCGTGGATAAGCTCAGAGGCAAGTGATGCTTCGCCGCTTCATATCGTATTACAGATACTATAAAGGGCTTTTTGCCCTTGATATGATCGTGGCGCTCCTGTCGTCAGTGCTTTCGGTGCTGTCTCCGGCGCTGGTCCGGGATATCCTCTACTCATCGCTTCCGTCAGGAGCCTTCAAGAGCGTCCTATGGACGCTTGCCCTGATACTCGTGATCTATATGCTGCAGATGGGAAGCACGTATATAAGGATCCGCTGGGGCCACTATCTAGGCGTGAGGATGGAGAACAGGATGCGGGAGGAGCTATTCTCGCATCTCCAGGATCTCTCGTTCTCTTATTTCGATAAGACCAAGACGGGTACTATCATGAGCCGCATCACGAACGACCTCTTCAATATCGCTGAGGTGGCCCATCACTGCCCGGAGGATCTTCTGATCTCGGTAGCGACTATAGCAGCGGCTTATATCTTCATGTTCTCATTCTCATGGGAGCTTTCGCTTGTCTCCGCGATTCCTCTTCCCCTGATGCTTGCCTATGGCATCCACTTCAATAAGAGGCTCAAGGAGAAGAACAGGGCAATCCGGCAGAAGATAGCGGATGTGAACGTTGAGGCGGAGAACTCGATACAAGGAATCAGGGAGGTCAAGAGCTACTCGCAGGAGGGATTCCAGAAGAAGAAGTTCGGCATGTCCAGCAAGGAGCTTAAGGAGAGCCGGGAGACGATGTACGGCACGATGGCGAACTATCAGGCTGGAATATCGTTCATGAGGGATTTCTACTACTTCTCAACGATCGCGGGCGGTATCCTCCTGATAGCTGCCGGACGCTGTGAGATCTATGATCTGGTGACATTCGTCCTCTATGTCTCCGTCGTGCTTCCTCCTATCGATAGGCTTATCAACTTCACGGAACAGTTCTCTCAGGGGATGGCGTCATTCGAGCGTTTCACGGAAATCATGGATATAAGGCCGCAGATCGAGGATGCGGAAGGCTCTGCTCCGCTTGCTGTCACGGATGGAGAGATCGATTATAAGGATGTGTCATTCTCATATGAGAGCGATGGCCGCGAGATTGTGATCGACCATCTTGATCTCCATATACCTGGAGGCTCAAAGGCAGCGCTCGTTGGTGAGTCGGGAGCCGGTAAAAGCACTATTGCCGCTCTTCTCGCACGCTTCTATGAGCGTGGCGGCGGCGTGATAACGATCGATGGCCAGGATATCGACACGGTGACGCAGAAGTCGCTTCACGATTCGATCGGCTTCGTGCAGCAGAATGTCTTTCTCTTTGATGCCTCGATAAAGGAGAACCTCCGCTATGGCAAGAGCAATGCCACTGAGGATGAGATGTGGGATGCGCTCCGCAGCGCTAATCTCTATGATTTCGTGGCCTCTCTTCCTGATGGGCTGGAGACTGAGGTGGGGGAGCGTGGCACAAGGCTTTCGGGCGGTCAGAAGCAGCGGCTCTCGATTGCCCGTGTCTTCCTGAAGGATCCGAAGATCCTCGTCTTTGATGAGGCCACGAGTTCGCTTGATACCGAGAGCGAGGCGCTGATACAGGATGCATTCGACCGCCTTGCCAAGGGACGGACCTCCATAGTCATCGCCCACAGGCTTTCAACCATCAAGGATTCGGATATAATCTTCGTCATAGAGAAGGGCAGGGTTATGGAGAAGGGCAGCCATGATGAGCTTATGGCGCTTGGCGGACGCTACTCCAGACTGTATTCGATAAAAGGTTAGTGCTATGAAGAAAGTAAGGCTGACGATCAGCATCATATTAGTTGCGCCTGTATTCCTGGTGCTTGCGCTCATCGCGATGGCCCTTGGGGGGCTGCTGCACCTCATTCATCTTGAGAGGGCATCAGAGAAGACTGTGCATTTCATCCTCGATATCCTGATCGTATGGATCTGCATCTGCTTCGGAATCAGGCTGCATGTCGAGGGCAAGGAGAATATACCGAGGTGGGGAGAGCGTGTCTGCTACGTTCCAAATCACCAGTCGCTGATGGATATCCCCATCCTCTATGGTTCTGGCATGTGGTGCGGCCTGGTGGCTAAGAAGGAGCTTTTCAGTATCCCCATCCTTCATGGCCTCCTGCGTGTCCTCAAGTGCGTTCCGATCGATCGTTCAAGCCTCCGCGAGAGCCTGAAGTCGATCATAGAGGGTGCTGACAGGATCAAGTCTGGCTATCCGATGGGCATATTCCCGGAGGGGACGCGCAGCAAGACAGGTGAGATCGCGGAGATGAAGGCTGGTGCCTTCAAGATGGCTACTAAGGCCAACGCGAAGATCGTGCCTGTTGCGATGAAGAACACGCGCTGCGCATTCGAGTCAGCAGACAGCCTTCGTCCTGTGAATGTCTATGTGAGGATCATGAAGCCGATCGATACGGCTGAGCTGGATGAGGAGGGCATCAAGGATGTCCACGCTGTTGTGGAGAGTGAGATAAGGGAGGCCTTCGCAGAGCTTCCTGGGCCATATGGCAGAGCTTGATATCTCATTCCGCTATGATTCGGGGGAGGAGGTTTTCTCCTCCTTTTCCCTTTCTATGGAGAAGGGAGAGCATGTTCTCATACTATCTCCGCCTGGGAGCGGGAAGTCGACGCTTGCCCGCATACTCACTGGTTCTGCTCCGAAATACAGGCGGGGTAGTCTCTCGGGGTCCTTCATCGTCGATGGCGTCGATGTGCTTGGTCTGGATATCCCAGAGAGGATGAGGCTGATCGGAAGGGTGAGCCAGGATACGGATGAGATGATGCTCTTCTCCTCCGTCCATGAGGAGCTTTCCTTTCCGCTGGAGAACATGGGTCTTGGCAGGGCAGAGAGGGAGGAGCGTATCGATGGCGTTCTTTCGCTCTTCGGCCTTGAGCGCTACAGGGATGTCTCGACCTCGGAGCTTTCTGGGGGAGAGAAGCGGCGGCTGATGCTTGCCGTGCTTTTTGCCATCGATCCTGGGATCTATATCCTTGATGAGTCGTTCGATGAGCTTTCCCCTGCCTGGAGAAAGAGGCTTGCCTCGCTGGTCAAAGGCCTTGATCGTACCGTCATTGCCTTGGGAAGTCATGAGCTTGCAGAGTATGCTGAGGCCTTCGGCCGTACCGTCACGATAAAGGAGGGAAGGGCGGCTGGGTATGTAGGCGAGCCTCTTCCTGCCTCTTCCTTTCCTGTCCGTATGAATGACCGATCATTGGAAGCCGAGGCGCTTATCATTGAGCGTGACCATCGTAGTTCAGGCGATCTTCCATCATTCATGCTGAGCGTCCTATCGTTTTCCATAAGAGGAGGTGAGTGCGTGACGCTCCTTGGGGAGAATGGTACCGGGAAAAGCTCGTTCTCGCGGGTGCTGTCCGGGCTGCTTAAGGAACGTAGCGGCAGGGTCTTGTTCGATGGTAAGGAGGTGTCATGGAGAGAGCGGCGGCATCGCGTGGCATACCTGATGCAGAATCCCTATGAGGAGCTGTTCCTCCCTACTGTCGGCGATGAGCTGAGGAGTACGAAGGCCTCCGAAGAGGAAGTATCTGAGGTCTGTCGGCTCTTCTCCTTTGATCCTGATGAGTATGTGCAGGAGATGTCATATGGCAGGGCAAAGCTCCTGCAGGCGGCGCTCTTCTATCTTCTCGACCGTCCGTTCGCGATCTTTGATGAGCTGGATAGCGCTCTTTCGTCAGATGACTTCGTGGCCGTGGTCTCAGCATATCTTGGGAAAGGCGTCGGCCTCTTGGTGATCACCCATGACCTGAGGGTTTCGGAGATGCTTCCCGGAAGGAAGCTTTCGATAAGGGAGGGCGTACTCTGTGAATGTCAGTAGCTATGTATATGGTATGTCGTTCTATCATCGCTTCGACGTGCGTCCTAAGCTGTTCTTCTCGCTGGTATTCATCGTAGAAGCCTTCATCGTCGATTCTGCCGTGGGACTCTTGCTGCTCTTCTTCCTGCCTATGGCCTTGATGATTGCTTCTGTGGGTATCAGGGAATGGTGGGTGTCATTCAGGAGGTTGCTGCCTCTTCTGGTCATGCTGGTCCTCTTCATACCGCTTCAGGCGAGGGATGGGATGCCTATTCTCTCTGTAGGAGGGGTTACTGTCGTCACTGAGGAAGGCCTGAGTCTTGTCCTGAGGATAATATCCAGGCTGGGTGGGATATCTATGGCGCTGATGCTTCTGCTGCTTACGGAACGTAATGAGGAGATCATCTCCGGCCTGAGAGCCTTCCATCTTCCTTATCCTGCTGCACTCGCTTCCTCGATGATCCTGCGCTTCATACCGTATCTTGGAGAGCTTTTTACGGAGATAAGGGATTCTATGTCGCTACGCCTGGAAGAAGGTAGGCGTGGCTATCCCATGCTTCCTTCGATAACAGCCCTCGTGGTCGCTGCGATCCGTATGATTCCTGATACGGCCGCATCGCTTGAGGAACGTGGTTATGGGAGTGCTGAGAGGATCGGCTACGAGAGGCGGAAACGGCCGAATGGCTATTTCATTCAATGGGCAATCGGTGCTATCATCGCGCTGATCTTGTTTTTAGTGAGGTAAGGCTATGGCAGGAGAGAAGAGGAAAGGCGCGCTTCGTATCAGCCTGATCGCGATCTCGGCGGCTATCGTGGCAGTGTTCACGCTTGTTATCAGGATACCTTCTCCGATAGGAGGATATATCTCGCTCTGTGATGCGGCGGTGTCATTCGCGGCATATGCGTTCGGGCCGTTCACGGGGTTCATTGCCGGCGGCCTTGGTACGGCCTTCGCTGATCTTGTGGGCGGGTATCCTCAGTGGGCGGTAATATCATTCATCGTCCATGGCGTCGAGGCTCTTCTCATGGGGCTTATCGTGAGGAAGGATAGCTCCTCAGTCGTGATGAGGATAGTAGCGGCCATCGTTGCCGTGGTGATCGTCTCCGGAGGCTATCTCCTGCTGACCACGGCGTTCGGTCTCACTGTTTTCTCCGAGGCCGTGCTTGAGGTGCCTGCCAATATCGTGCAAAGCGCTGTCGGCGCGGTGATAGGGCTTGTCCTCTATAGCGGGGTAAGGAAGGCTTATCGTCAGCTTGACGACCTTCGTTGGTAGCATCAGGCGCTGTTTCTCTGCTAGACTTTTCCGGGAGGGCCTTATGGCAGCAAAGAGTCATGATTCGGTTATCGTCCTCGATTTCGGTGCCCAGTACAGCCAGCTTATCGCAAGGCGCGTGAGGGAGTGCGGCGTATATAGCCAGATCGTTCCTTATACCATAAGCGCGGATGAGGTCAGGGAGATTGCCCCTAAGGGGATCATCTTCTCTGGCGGTCCTGCCAGCGTGAAGGCTCCGGGCTCTCCTCGTCCTGATAAGGATATCTTCACGCTTGGTATTCCCATACTCGGCATCTGCTATGGCCTTCAGGTCATGTCTGAGATGCTTGGCGGCAACGTGACATGCCCTGAGAAGAAGGAGTATGGCCTTCAGAATATAGATATCATCGATAGGTCATCCCGGTTATTGAGGGACGTATCAGATCATAGCCAGGTATGGATGAGCCATGGCGACAGCGTTGACAGGATTCCTGATGGATTCCGTGTGACGGCTTCTACGCCGACCTGCCCATATACGGTCGTAGAGCATGATGCAAAGGGCTTCTACGGAGTGCAGTTCCATCCTGAGGTGGTGCATTCGAAGGAGGGAATAAAGATGATCCGCTCCTTCGTGCTGGATATAGCGAAGGCCAGTCCTGACTGGAATATGGGATCGTTCATAGATGATGCCGTGGAGGAAATCAGGCGCACTGTCGGTGACAGGCAGGTGCTTTGCGGCCTCTCTGGCGGGGTTGACTCCTCTGTCGCTGCTGTCCTGATCCATAAGGCGATCGGTGACCAGCTTGTCTGCGTATTCGTGAATAATGGCATGCTGCGGAAAGGCGAGGCGGAGAGTGTCCTGGATCTCTTCGGCAAGCACTTCAATATGAGGTTGAGGTATGCTGATGCCGAGGATGCCTTCCTCTCTGCTCTTAAGGGCGTCACTGAGCCGGAGGCGAAGAGGAAGATCATCGGAAGGCTCTTTGTCGATACCTTCTATAACGAGGCGCGTCAGTGCGGGGATATCTCATTCCTGGCGCAGGGGACGCTCTATCCGGATGTGATCGAGTCCAAGTCTCCTACTGGAGGTCCTTCCTCTACGATCAAGTCCCATCACAATGTAGGAGGCCTTCCTGAGGATCTGAAGTGGCAGCTGCTTGAGCCGCTGAAGGAGCTTTTCAAGGATGAGGTGAGGGAGCTTGGCAAGGAGCTTGGGCTTCCTGATGAGCTTGTCTACCGTCATCCGTTCCCTGGCCCGGGGCTTGGCGTGAGATGCATCGGCGAGGTTACGAAGGAGCGTCTTGATACGCTTAGGGATATCGATGCGATCTTCATAGATGAGATCAGGAAGGCCGGGCTCTATAGGGATATATGGCAGGCATTCGCAGATCTGCTGCCCGTAAGAAGCGTGGGCGTACAGGGGGATGAGAGGACCTATCGCGAGGTCTGCACTCTCCGTGCAGTCACTTCCGAGGATGCCATGACAGCTGACTGGTACAGGATGCCTTACGATGTCCTCCAGAGAGCCTCCGCACGCATCTGCAATGAGGTAAAGGGTGTCAACCGTGTTCTCTATGACATCTCATCAAAGCCACCTGCAACGATAGAGTGGGAATAATGGTAGAAAGCGTTAGCTCCTTGCAGTCCAGGGAGCTAATTTTTAAAAACTCCTATCTGCACAGCGTTGATAAAAAGAAGATGACGATATAGCATACGGGCTGTTCTGTCGTCATTGGAGCAGAGTTCGGTGTGGAAGCCTCTTTGCCTGATGATGGCAGGACAAAAAGG
>CALXLH010000018.1 GCA_944389145.1 uncultured Spirochaetaceae bacterium | reverse complement strand
TGTTCGCTAGTATCGGCGAAAGAGGTCCTCCTTGCGGTATGCCCTGCTCACTGCCTATGACTACTCCATCAGTCATCACGACTCCTGCCTTCATGAACTTATAGAGAAGGGAGATGACCCTTCCGTCCTTCACCGTCTGGCTTACCATCTCAAGCAGCTTGCTCTGCGGTACCGTGTCAAAGTATTTCTCCAAGTCCATATCGACCACCCATTCATACCCCTCATTTGCGTACCGTACGCATCTTCTGAGGGCATCATGGGCACTCCGTCCCGGTCTGAATCCGAAACTGCTGTCGCTGAACATCGGTTCATATATCCATGACAGTACCGTTGCCACTGCCTGCTGTACCCCTCTGTCTATGACAGTAGGTATCCCAAGGCTCCTTGTCTTCCCGTTATCCTTCGGTATCTCAACCCTCTTGACGGGCGTGGGTTTGTATGTCCTTCCTAATAGCGCTTCCCTTATCTCCTGCCAGTGCTTATGGAAGTATGGCATGAGTTCCTCACACGTCATCCCATCCACCCCGGCTGAGCCTTTGTTGGATGCTACCTTTCGGAAGGCATCTTCCATCGTCTTGTATGAGACGATGAATGCCATTGTCTCATTCCTGAGTACAATGTCTTCATTCCTGATGGCTCTTTCGCCGCTGGATTTTCTCTCCGGTTCCTTCTCCGCATTCATCTCCGACTGTTCCTCTTTTGACGATTCCGTCGCCTCCTCAGGAGACAGCTCCAGTTCTAACTGTTCATTTCGGATGTCTTTCTGCTTCGGTACTTCCATCTGTACTCATCCTGACTTAGGTTCAGTCCTTCCCGCCTCATCCATCTTCGGCGGTATTATGACCTCTGCTGACTTCTCGCCATTCGTTGTTACTGCGCTGTCATAAGCGATATTGCAGCCTCGGCGCTGGCGAGACCTCACTGGGTAAGATTCATTGCTTTCGCCCCATATAGCCTGTGGCATCTACATCCATGGATTCCGTGCAGTGTTGGATTTCGCCCTGTTCAGCAGACTCATCCATCCATAAATGCCTCACTCGTCACAAGCCCGTGGCTTTGCCTACAGCTTCCTTCAGATCCCACCTCGCGATGGACACCCTTGCTGTTCAGCTAGAGGTAAGCACTGCAACTCCCTCAAGGGTCTCTCACCCCCTAGCAATGAACCATGCCAGTCACACGCAGAAGACCGCCGCTTTTTGCGACGGTCCCATCTGCTTCTAAGCAATCATCGATCACTCCGGAAGGTTGTCCTTTGTGATGACCTCGACTCCCGTGTCGACATAGTACGGATCAAGCGTTGCCTCAGGAGCCATATCGCTGGAGAGAACCTCAACAGCACTCTTGACGCCTTCGTATCCCATTGCATACGGGTTCTGAGCCATGATGCAGAGGAGAGCGCCTCTCTCGACGAGCGAGAGGTTCATATCGGAAGAATCGGAACCGCAGCCGATGACACCGGATCCAGCTTCCATAACTGCGTTGCCGACGCCGACTGTCGAGCCTTCGTTAGCACCGTAGACAGCGATACATCCCTGTGCGATGAAGTTAGCTGCCATATCCTTTGCCTGAGCAGCATCACCCTGGCAGTATTGTGTCTCGAGGAGAGTGAAATCCGTTCCCTCGAAGGCATCCCTGAAACCATACTCGCGCTGGTTGCAGGACTCTGTAGCTGCGTTGACGCCGATGACACCGATCATACCTGATGTGATTCCCTTAGCTGTGAGCTCCTGGATGAGCCTTTCGCCGATCTGCTTTCCGCCTGCGCGGTTGTCAGTTGCGAGAAGCCTTCTTCCGGGGAAGTTAGCTGCTGAGTCGACGTAGACGATCTCTACTCCGGCTTCAGATGCTTCCTTGAGAGCTGCGACGCAGGCCTCAGGTCCGTTAGCTGCGAGAAGGATGCAGTCAGCACCTGCTGCGACAGCATTGTTGATACACTCGATCTGCTTGGCATCATCCTTGACGTCAGGAGCAAGCCATGTGAGGTCAACACCGAGCTCTGCAGCTGCATCCTCTGCGCCTCTGTTCACGTTCACCCAGTGCTGGTCCATCTGGTCCATGGTGATGAGGTACACGCTGTAGTTTCCGGAATCCTCAGCTGCTCCACTGGCGAACACTGATACTGCTGCCAGAGCCATGACAAGAGCGGTAAGCAAAACTTTTCTCTTACTCATTCTTTTCTCCTTTTCATGTTTTTATATAGACATTGCCAGGCAATGCTATTTCGATTTCTTATGCGCTCCCTTCTTCGGTGCGCGTCCTCTTACGATTATATCTATAAGAACAGAGATGATGACGATGATTCCGATCACGATGTTCCTGATGGCAACAGGAGCTCCTGCGAACTGGAGACCGTTCTGGAGAACAGCCCAGATGGCTGCGCCGATAACGGTTCCGAAGAGGATACCCTGGCCGCCGAGCGTGGAAACGCCGCCGATGACGGAAGCTGCAACAGCGTACATCTCATAGGAGTTGCCAGCATCCATGGCGCCCATGCCTGCCGAAGCGCACTGCGTGAAGCCTGTGAGGGCTGCGCAGAATGCGGAGACGACATAGACCTTGATCGTCACAGCCGTGACGCTCACGCCAGAGAGCTTGGCAGCATTGATGTTGCTTCCTACTGCGTAGATATGGCGTCCTGTCTTCGTCTTGCTCAGGTAGAAGTTGAAGATGAGGAAGATGACGATAGCGATCCAGAACGTGTTGTAGATGCCTAGCGTCTTCCCATAGTAGAAGAAGTTCCTGAAGCCTTCAGCTGCTTCGCCGATGCTGTTCGTGTTGTAATTGCCGTTGGCGATCTGCGCGATACCCCTTGCGATCGTCATCGTTCCGAGCGTTGCGATGAACGGAGGGATGCTGAATCCTGCTACGAGGTATCCATTGAGGACACCGACGACAAGACATGCCACAAGCGTGATGAACACCGCAGCCCATGGATTCACGCCCTTCGTCATCATCGTGGCGCTGAGCATCGTCGACATGCCGATCACCGATCCGATCGAGAGGTCGATATTGCCGGTGATGAGTACGTATGACTGGCCGATGCCGATAAGGATGAACGGCGCTATCTGCCTCAGGAGGTTTCCGATATTCCTCGTGGAGAAGAATGTCGGATTGATTATCCCGAATACTATGCACAGAACAACAAGGCCTGCGCTGACGGTCAGGACCTGCCCCATTCCGTTTATCGAAAGAATCCTCTTCTTGAGGCTTACCTTTGTCTCAGTTTTCTCCATCTTCTTCCCCTTTTTCCTCGAATTTATTCTCGAAATGCGTTGCAAGCGTAAGGATCTTCTCCTGCGTTGCCTCACCCCTCATCAGCTCGCCTGTTATGCGTCCATCGCACATGACGATCACGCGGTCGGATACACCGATGATCTCAGGCATTTCGGATGAGACGAAGAGAACGCCGATTCCCTCCTCCTTGAGCTGGTTCATCAGGTTGTAGATCTCAACCTTCGCCGCAACGTCGATTCCTCTCGTAGGTTCGTCGAATATGACAATCCTGGACTTCCTGGAAAGCCACTTAGCGACAACGACCTTCTGCTGGTTTCCTCCGGAGAGGTTAGCAACCGCGACCTCAGGGGAAGCAACCTTGATGCTGAAGTTGCTGATCGCATCGGACGTCATCTTATCTTCCTTGCCCCTGCTGACCTTGCCGATCTTATCTGAAAGAAGGTCCAGGTTCGGAAGCGAGATATTGTGCTTCACAGGCAGCTTCGTGCAGAGGCCATCCTTCTTCCTGTCCTCCGGTGCAAGGACGATGCCGTGCTTTATCGCATCGATGGGCTTGTTTATCGTCACTTCCTTGCCGTCGACAAGAATCTGGCCGCTCTCCTTCGGGTCGATACCGAAGATCGCTCTCGTAGTCTCGGTACGTCCGGCGCCCATGAGGCCTGCGATTCCGACAATCTCTCCCTCGCGGACGGAGAGGCTTATGTCACGGACCATGCGTCCAGCATTGAGATGCCTGACCTCGAATATCGTCTTGCCCGGCTTGCAGTCAACATGGGGAAACTTCTCCTTGATCTCGCGTCCGACCATATCAGCGATGATCGAGTCCATCGTGTAGTCGGAGAAATTGCCTTTGCTGATGAAGTGCCCGTCACGCATGATGGTTACGCGGTCTACGATATGGCTCAGTTCCTCGAGGCGATGCGAGATGTAGACGATGCCGCAGCCGGCAGCCCTGAGATTCCTTATGATCACGAAGAGATCATCGATCTCCTTGCTGGAGAGAGCGCTGGTAGGCTCATCCATGATAAGCACGCGGGCATTGACCGAAAGCGCCTTCGCGATCTCTACCATCTGCTGCTTCGATACAGGCAGGTTGCCGACAAGCGTCTTCGGCGAGATATCCACGTGGAGGCTTGAAAGCACCTTCTCAGCCTCTTCATTCATCTTTCCCTTGTCGATGAGGAAGCCCTTGCCTATCTCACGCCCGAGGAACATGTTCTCGGCTACGGTGAGATGCTGGCACATATTGAGCTCCTGATGGATGATCGCAATGCCGTTCTCCTTAGCGACTTTCGAATTAAGCACGTCGATCTTATTCCCATAGAGATAGATATCGCCGGCATCGCGGGTATAGATGCCGCTGAGTATCTTCATGAGCGTCGATTTGCCTGCTCCGTTCTCACCGAGGAGGGCCATGACCTCTCCGGCCCTCAGCTCGAATGAGACATCATCAAGCGCCTTTACGCCCGGGAATGACTTGGAGATATGCTCCATGCGTACAATGCTGTCTGCCACTCATCCCTCCTTCGCAATGCACTCGTCGAGCCTGTCGATGCACTCTGCGAATGCTCTGCCCGTGTGGTAGATTCCCTTCCATGGGTTCCCGATATTGGCGACAAGCGGCGTGCCATCCTCTCTGAGGAGCTGTCTGCTCTCACCGACTTCATGGTTCATGAAATACCTGTTGTCGAAATCCCATGTGCGACTGAAGGCATCGTAGTACTTCTCGTCGCCCGTCATCATGTAGCCATTGAGGAAGCCGGTCATTGACTCGAAGTTCTGCCACCATTCCTTGTCCCTTACGAGGGCAGGGCCTGTGCCGACTCCATCGCGGAATACGCCGCCATGCTCCCAGTCATAGCCATGGGCAAGCGCATGATCGAGAAGCTTCACGAGAAGCTTCTGGTCCTCTTCCGTGCGTGATCCGAGAACCTTGAGAGCAAGATCGGCAAGCCAGCTGAGCTCTACGTTGTGCCCATAGCTTGTCGTATCGGTCGGGGTATCGATCTTCTCGTTGCTCTCGCGCTCTGCATTCCATGTGCGCGGGATGTTGACGGCAGGAACCTTATTGAACTCAAGATCGAACTGGTTGTAGCCATAGCCCTCCACGGCATTGACCATGTGGCGCACGATGAGCTCATAGACTTCGCGGAGCCTTCTGCCATGGATTTCCTTTCCCGTTGCCTCATAGAGCGTCGTATATGCTTCGAGAAGATGCATGTGGATATCCAGGGACTTGCGGTCACCTGCTGCCTTTCCCGCAGGAGAGAGCGTCCAGTCGCGTTCCACGTTCTCGAAATAACCGCCGCGGAGCGTATCAGCGCTGTACTTGAGGAGATAATCGAAGCCCTTCTCCGCATACTCAAGCGCTTCCTTGTCCCCATATGTCAGATAGCACTGGGCAAGCGCATAGACAGCGAAGCCTTCACCATAGGTGAGCTTGGAGTCATCATGCACCGAGCCATCCCTGTTGAGGAGCCAGTAGTATCCACCGTATTCCTTATCCCAGAATCTGTCGATGAGGAAGCGCTTTCCATACTCGGCAGCTTCCTTCATCCGGGGCTTGTTCTCCTCTGATGCATAGGGCATGAGCCTCGAGAAGCCCCAGACCATCCTCGCCTGGGTAACGATATTCTTTATTCCGTTACCATCGAAATGGCCATTCTCATCGAAAGATGTGATATATCCGCCATATTCCTTGTCGATAGAGTTGTTGAGCCAGAACGGTATTATCTCTTTCTGCAGAGTATCGAACAGCTCCTTGCGAACTGTCTTGAAATCCATAGCAACCTCCTTTTTTGAATCAGTTCAATCATCCGGAGCCTCCGCTTCTCCTGATGATTCAGCTGATTCCCTATCCCCCGGCCACCGTGACCTCCACACTGGGCCGGAACTCATTCAGCCAGTCTTTGCAGACCTCCTGCGCTTCACCGAAACAGGAATCCTCACCACCCCTTCGGCAACAGCCTTCCCTTCCATGAGGGAGAAGAGCATATCCACAGCTTCCGAGCACATCAAGGCTATCGGCTGCTCGACTGTCGTAAGCGGCGTCTCCTGTATCGAGGAAACCGAGATGTCATCATAGCCGGCAACGGATACATCCTCCGGAACCCTTATCCCCTTGGATCTCAGGCGGCCTATGACACCCATTGCCATCACATCGTTTATCGCAATGATCCCATCGGGCTTTATCTCATCGTATACCTTGTCGATAGCGGCATATCCGCCTTCATAGCTCATGCCATCGGAGATGATCACCTTGCTCTCATCGAATGCCACGCTGCATTCATCCAATGCTCTCCTGAAACCCTCTATCCTCTCACGGAACGGTATGAGAGACGGGTTTCCAGCAATCATTATGATGTTTCTGAGCCCTGCATCGAGCATTCCCTTCGTCAGCTCATATGAGCCTTCCGCGAGATCCGCCATGACTGCATGGAACGGAATCTCAGGATAATACCCGGTAAGGAATACGAGCGGGAAATCATGATTGAGGAGGTTCCTTATATGCGAGAGATCGGGATTGCTGTCCTCTGCGGGTATGATGATCAGTCCATCGACTCCCCTGTCCAGGAACTGGTCGACAAGCTTCGCCTCCTGCTCGGTGCTGTCATTCGTGATGCCGAACATCAGGCTGTTGTTCTTCTCCTCTACCGCAAGCTGGAGCGCCTCTGCAACCTCGCCGAAGAACGGATTGCGGAATCCCGGAGCCAGGAAGCCTATCGATCTTGAGGATGAGAGGCTGAGCGATCTTGCATATGGATCGCGGCGGTATCCGAGCTTCTGGACCACTGCCATCACATTCTTCTTCGTCTCTGCGGAGACCTTCGGAGAATCATTGAGCGCCATTGAAGCGGTTCCCACGGAGACGCCGGCAAGAGCTGCAACATCCTTGATGGTTATCTTCCCCATGGCAGTCCTCCTTTTGAACCGTTTCAATCAAAATTCTAAACCACCTTTTCCACCTGTCAAGCAAAAAAGAGAAGATATTCCGCGCGGGGGCAGAGACTCATGGGATGGTTTTTCCTTTATGCTACGGGCCTTTCCTTTTCCCTTTTTCCAGCAAGGAGATCCAGCCCTCCCTCCCCCACTAGTGACAACCGGATGGAATTTCAGTATATTTACTTAGCTAGAGCGTTTAGTTCGGAAATATAGAAAGAAGGAAGTTCACTATGGATGCAGAGAAAAGCGTAAGGTTGCTGGATGATTCCCAGGCTTCACTGACTCTTACTATCAATGCCGATGCCCTTGAGCAGGCTTATCAGGAAAAGCTGGCGAAGTATGCCAAGACGATCCAGGTCGATGGATTCAGGAAGGGCAAGGTCCCTGCATCCGTCGTCGAGAGGAAGTACGGTGACATGATCAGGGAGGAAAGCTCCTTCGAGGCCATGGAGAAGAAGCTTGAGGAGGAGATCAAGGGACTCAGCTTTGAGGACAAGCCGCTTGCGTTCTCCACTCCGGTGCTTCAGGACGAGGAGAAGCTCCTTCCATTCAAGAAGGGCGAGGATGTGACATACACCGTCGTCTATGATATCTACCCACGCTTCGAGCTTGGCGATTACAAGGGACTCGAGATCGAGGTTCCTTCCGTTTCCGTGACCGATGAGGACGTAGAGAAGGAAGTCGAGAAGAAGAGGGAGCAGAACTCCGTCGTGAAGACCAAGGACGGAGCCGCCGAGAATGGCGATATCGTCACGGTCGATTATGTCGAGATCGGAGAGGATGGCAACCCTGTATCCTCCACGGAGAGAAAGGATTTCACCTTCACGATCGGTTCCGGCTACAACTTCTACAAGATCGATGAGGATATCATCGGGATGAAGAAGGACGATGAGAAGACCGTTGAGAAGAGCTACACGGAAGACGATCATGTCCCAGGATACGAGGGCAAGACGATCAGGCTCTCGATCAAGGTGACGAACGTCAAGGTCCGCGAGCTTCCCGCCGTAGACGATGAGTTCGCACAGGACGTGAAGGAAGAATATAAGACCGTCGCTGATATGAGGAATGGCATCCGTGCCGACCTTGAGAAGAATGTCGAGGAGAAGATGAAGAACGACAAGATCCATGCGCTCCTTGCCAAGCTCAAGGGAGAGACGGAGATCACGGTCCCGAAGTCGATGCTCGACGCCCAGCTTGACCAGGCATGGAGGAACTTCTACCGCCAGTCAGGGCTGACAGAGGAGCAGCTTCTTGGATTCCTGAAGATGCAGGATACGACCAAGGAGGCGCTGCTTGATTCATGGCGCGATAGCTGCACCAGCGATCTCAAGGATCAGCTTATCCTGGAGAAGATCAAGGAGAAGGAGAACTTCGAGATCCCTGAGGATGAATTCAAGGCGAAGTGGGAGGAGAGATACTCAAGCGTCGGAGAGGAGAACAAGGAGTACTATGAGAACATACTCCGCGATGAGCTCCAGTTCGAGCGCGTGGTTCCGTTCCTCCTTGAGAACAACACATTCAAGGCCGGCAAGGAAGTAAGCTACGAAAGCTACCTTTCCGGCTCCTATGCAGAGGAGTGATCTTGAAAGAAAGGATGAATACGCTCGTTCCTTATGTCATAGAGCAGTCGGGAACGGGCGAAAGACAGTTCGATATCTTCTCCCGCCTCCTGAAGGACAGGATTATCTTCGTTGACGGCGAGATCACCGACGCCACTGCCGATCTGGTAGTGGCTCAGCTTATATTCCTTGAAAGCGAATCTCCGACCAAGGATGTGAGCCTTTACATCAACAGTCCCGGAGGAAGCGTCACTGCAGGCCTCGCGATCTACGACACGATGCAGTATATCAGCTGCGACGTGGCAACGATCTGCATGGGCCAGGCATGCTCGATGGCAGCGATCCTCCTCGCGTCGGGTGCTCCCGGCAAGAGGGCGATACTGCCGAATGCCCGTGTCATGATCCATCAGCCTTCAGGCGGAGCCGAGGGCCAGGCCAGCGATATCATCATATCATCGCGGGAGCTGCAGAGGATCAACGAGGTCACTCGTCGCCTGATGTCTCAGCACACAGGACGGAGCGAGGAAGAGATTGCCGCGGATATACTCCGCGATCGCTATATGGACGCCGAGGCCGCTCTCGATTACGGCATCGTCGATAGGATAATGAGAAGGAAAGATGGCTAGGAACTCCAAATACTGCTCCTTCTGCGGAAGACCGCTGGATGGAAGCGTGAGATTCGTCTCAGGCCCTGGCGTGGCAATCTGCGAGACATGCATAGATACATGCAATGATATCCTTGGGCAGCTAGGCTCATCCGATGGCTCTGCCGACAGCGAGTCTGAGCTCAAGGAGATCCCTACCCCAAGCGAGCTCAAGGAGTACCTTGACCAGTATGTCATCGGACAGGAAGCAGCGAAGAAGGTGCTTTCGGTAGCCGTCTATAACCATTACAAGAGGGTCAAGTACGCCAAGAAGATCGCAGAATCCGGCGTTGAGATAGACAAGTCGAACATACTCGTGATCGGACCGACAGGCACGGGAAAGACGCTTCTGGCACGCACGCTGGCAAAGAAGCTGGATGTTCCTTTCGCGATAGCTGACGCGACCACGCTCACAGAGGCCGGATATGTCGGTGAGGATGTTGAGAATATCCTTCTCAAGCTGATTGAGGCTGCCGATTACGACATTCCGCGCGCCCAGCATGGAATCATCTTCATCGATGAGATCGACAAGATCTCAAAGAAGGGAGAGAACGTCTCCATCACGCGTGACGTCTCCGGCGAGGGCGTGCAGCAGGCATTGCTGAAGATCATAGAGGGCACGGTCGCATCAGTCCCGCCTCAGGGCGGCAGGAAGCATCCGAATCAGGAGATGATAAAGATCGACACCTCGAACATACTCTTCATCTGCGGAGGAGCCTTCGTGGGACTTGATAAGATCATCGAGAAGCGTGTAGCCACATCATCGATGGGCTTCGGTGCCACGATCGTGAACAAGGAGGAGAAGGATCTGGAATCCCTGTACAGGGAACTTCATCCCGATGACCTGGTGAAGTTCGGCCTTATCCCTGAGTTCATCGGCCGCCTTCCTGTGCATGTTACGCTCAACAACCTTACGCGCGATGACCTCAAGCGTATCCTCACTGAGCCTAAGAACTCCATCATCAGGCAGTATGAGACATCATTCGCCCTTGATGGCATAGACCTGAGCTTCACCGATGACGCGATCGATGCGATAGCCAATCAATCCTTCGAGCAGAAGACGGGAGCAAGGGGCCTGAGATCGATAGTGGAGAACCTCATGCTCGGCATCAGCTATGACATCCCCTCGATAAAGGGAGTCAGGAAGGTCATTGTCGATAAGGACAACGTGATCAACCGTACCGAGCCTAGGATGATAACGGACGATGGCAAGTATATTTCCGCAAGCTGACAGCCGTCTCCTGACAGCAATCCGAAAGGCCGATAAGGCAATCGTTATCGCGCATCGCAACCCTGACGGTGATGCTGTCGCTTCCTCCCTCGCGATGAGGGAGGTTCTGAGAAGCATGGGCAAGGACGCAGTCCTCCTCAATGAGGGTACGTTCTCACGCACGGATATAAAGGCGTATGAAGGAGAATTCCTCAAGCAAGCCCCCTCTTCGCTCATAGCCCAGTCTCCCCTCGTGATAGTCCTCGACTGCTCCACTCCAGACAGGCCGGGGGAGCCCTTCAAGGCGCTTTCCGGACTGGAGACGATCTGCATAGACCATCATTCTTCGGGAGAGCCATTCACCGCCGAGGGAATGAGCTATATCGTGCCCCAGTCACCATCGACGACGATGCTCGTCGATGAGGTGAGGCGGGAGCTTGGCGTAGGGCTGACCAGGGATATGGCCTATTATCTCTATATCGGATTCGCTACCGATACCGGCTTCTTCCATTTCCTGGGCGAGAAGAACGCGCCTGAATGCCTTAGGCGCGTTGCGGACTTCACGGAAATGGGGATATCGCCATACGACGTGTATGACGAGATGCATGATGGGCGCAGCCTCAGGGAGATAAGGGACACAGCCTCGATAATCCTCTCTGCCTCACCTGAGCTGGATGGACAGCTTATCATATGCCATCAGCCGCTCTCGATGGGAGATGAGAGGCTCAGCGACGGAGTCTATGCGACATTGCTCGAGGCAGAGAACGTCAAGGCCGTCATATTCCTCAAGGAGAAGCCAGACTCAGTCGAGATAGGATTCAGGAGCAAGCACCACTCAGGAATCGATGTTGGAGCAATTGCCTCATCGTTTGGCGGCGGCGGCCATATGCACGCAGCAGGGGCGACTGTCCGGATGGGCGTGGAAGAGGCTCGCAGGGTACTCCTGGAACGCTTTTCATCAATCCTCTGATACCAGGCCTCGGCAATCAAGGCCGGGGCATATCGCAATCAGGATGCTTAAAAAGAGCTGACCCTACTTCAGCGTTGGCCTTGTACGGTTCCTTCTTGAACTCAAGTGGATCTCAGTTTCGAGTGACGATATCACGTAAAACGCCGAAGCTGGCATCCAACAGCTTCCATCTAAGCCAGCTGCGGAACATAAACAGCAACCTCTAGATCAAGCTAGCCAAACATATCCCGCAGCACAATAGCTTAGTTCTCTTATCTGCACAACCCTGCAGCTACAGCATAGTCGTGGCATGTTTCCTGGACATAATCAATCGCAACGGATAACGCGTCATTCTCAATCCGATGTTCCATATAATGCTTATACTGTATCGGGAAATACTGACTAAGCAAAACTTCTGGAATTGAATCAAGATTATAAAAAAGAGTGTCAATAGCCTTCTGAACGATTATGTCGGGAAGATAATATCTACATCTGTCACTATAACTATATAATTTCTTGAAGGTTATCTCTTCCAAAGTACCTTGGTAATACTTCTTCCAGTATCTTGGATTATCTGCCATATCAGCTAATAATGTATCCTTAAACACAGAAAGAGGCTTTCCTCTGTCTGTACAGATTATCCTCTCAATCTCCTCTAGCAGCAGTAAGGCTTCCCTTAGCCTAAAAGTAAAAGCAGGTCCGACCTTCAGTATTCCAACTCCATCGGAAACCATATCGTAAAGGCTCCTATTGATTTGATAATCCGTACTGTGACCTTCAAATACTATTCCGGGGACCTGCTTTAATGCTGACATTAGCTTCAAAGCCTTAGGCCTATCGTACTGTATTACGAAATCATCCCCGAACTCTACGCCGGGTTGTACGACAAAAGCTACCACCTGTCCAAAATCCAAGCCTTTTTCCTTGAACGTATTACGAAATATATCTACTTGCTCTAGAAAATCCAAGGAATCAGTAGGCGTCAAGGTATTCTCATGTTCCTGGCTACCACCAGGAATAGGAACCTCACTACCAACGATAAGAACAGGCCTTATCGCATTTGGATTAATCCTATGATAGGACTCAAAAGCTTCGTTCACCACACAAGCCAGCTCAGCTCCCCTTCTTGCACATACGTGGGGGTCAAGCCTGCCATCTGGATCATCCTTGACCTTCATGCTCGTATCAAGATGAATCTTAGTATATCCAGCAAGCGTATAAGAACGCACAAGATCACAAGCAAGAGCCATAGCCTCGCTCTCGTTCTTATCTGTCCATGTGAGCGGTCCCAGATGATCGCCTCCTAATATGATGCGGGCATTAGGAACATGCTCATCTTTTGCTATCTGCATCACCATGGAAACAAAATCACCAGGTTGCATTCCAGTATATCCACCATCCTGATTAACCTGATTCGCTGTACTTTCGATTATTACCGGATAATCATATTGCGCGGCATCACGCAATGCCGCACGTATGACGATCGAGCTAGAAGAACATACGGAATACATCCCTATGTGTTCTCCAAATCTGTTTCTATCTACGATTTCCCTAAGTGGATGAATTCCGTTCATAAGCTCTTCCTTTTCAGACTGTCTCGAATTCATGCTTCAGGAATACCAACGAATCCTTTAGCATGCGGTCAAGCTCTTTCTCGCTTGCTCCATTGGTAAGATCTCTCCAGACCTTAATATCCTTTGCGACGCTTCCGCCGTTCCGCAAGAATGGTTCCATGACTACGTTGCCATCATAACCAATATCTGCAAGAGCCCGGCCAATCTCTCTCCATGGCAGGCTTCCCATTCCTGGTAGCTTACGATTGGCCTCGCCAACATGAATATGTCCAATGTACTTACGTCCAGTCTTGCGGAAAGCCTCAGCAATATTATCCTCTTCGATATTCATATGGAATGTATCCAAAAGTAGCTTTACATTAGGATTCCCGACCTCATCACAGAATCTTATTCCCTCTTCTGCCGTATTGAGAGTTACCGTCTCATAACGATTTACAACCTCAAGGCATACATCGATTCCAAGATCCAGGGCAACCTTTCCGAATTTCTTGACACTTTCTACACCCCTAGCCCATAACGCGGGCTTATCAAGATCAGAAAAATCATTCGGCCAATAAGTATAAGTAACTCCAACGAGGGACTTAGAACCTACCTTATCCATCTGTCTCATTATATCTGAAAGGAACCTTATTCCATTCTTCCGGACTTCAGGATCAGCAGAAGCAACATCCTTATCCTTTGCCGGACCGATATTTGATGTAATGATCATTCCAAGATCATCGGCAGCAGCCTTAAGTTCCTTAAGGTAACCATCGCTCATATCAAGCAGATGACCGGCACCAACCTCCATGATGTCAAATCCGGCTTCCTTCGTTTTCTTCAGGCATTCCTTATAATCGGTTCTCCATTCACTTTTCCAATAGGCGTAAAGAACTCCGTATTTCATAAACTCTCCTTTGCTTTATCACAATTCCCTATACGGGCCTTGCTCTATAAGATTCGAAATCATAGAAGGCGTTACCTTCCCTTCCATTGGACCAAATGCTGCTGTATTAAGAGATGCGGCAGCGGTTGCGACCTTAATACATTCATCCATAGGACGTCCTTCCAGGTAGCAGAGAAGGAAGGATGCATCAAAGCAATCCCCAGCGCCTGTCGCGTCTATGGGAGGAATATCATAGATGCCGAAATCATGGCTGCCCTCACGCGTGAATATAGAACAACCATGCTTGCCCCTCTTAAGCGCAATCACCTCAAGCCTAGGATTCTTAAATAGCTTTGCGACAGAAGACTCCACGGTATCCTCTCCAGCAATCATCAGAAGCTCAGAGACTCCGGGAAGAAGGAATGAACTATTTTCGACGATCCTTCCGATATACTCCTTCATTGATTTTCCTTTCAGAAGCTCAGGCCGGATATTTGGATCGAATGATATCTTAGCGCCATTGCTGAGGAATTCCTCCATGGTCTTAAGGATCTCTGAATATGTATTATCATTTATCGTTAGAGAACAACCCATTACATGAAACAGATCTCCATTCAGAGGATTCTTAGGTGCCTTCATTTCAGCTGCTGCAGAATTCTCTAGATGGAATATGAACTTTCTTTCTCCGTCAGAGAAATATGTAACAAAAGCCACCCCGGTAAGACCATTCTCTATTACCTGCACATGAGAACAATCAACGCCATCTTCCTTCAGCCTTGATAAGACACATGTACCAAAATCATCAGTACCGACAGAACCGATGATACCGGCATTGCCTCCAAGCCTGGAAACGGTATCAATGAATATTGCCGGAGCTCCACTTGGAAATGGTCCAAGGAAATCTCCAGGACAAGAAAGGTCGCAATCGACCCTCTTACGCATGATCTCAACTATGATTTCTCCCATCGTCCAGATCTTAACCACGTCTACCTCCCATTGTTATTCAAGCCCCAGCTTCTTCAGATATTCGACTTCCTTAGTTATATATATACCCCAAAGATCAATAGGAACATGAGGCTCAAGCGTACACCACCCATCATATCCCATGGACTTCAAGGCCTTGATCTCAGCCGGTATATTGAAAACGCCATTACCCATTATCGGATAATAGATGCTATTCCCTTCATTAGCTCCCGACATTTCCCCTCCTACACATCTAGGATTCTGGGAAATATCATCCTTGTTATAAATACATCCATCCTTTATATGGATATATGAAAAGCAATCCTTAAGAACTTCAAACGAATAGGGAAAACACTCATATGAAGACTGATAATAATTCACAGCATCAAAATTCACTCTGAAATTCTGGCTTCCGATATTCTTTATGATTGATCGCATGACAGCAGGATCACGAGTGGAATCATGCGCTTCGTTCTCTAACAGAATCACCACTCCAAGGCGCTCCGCTTCCTCTACCGCAGGAGCATATATAGAAGACAGCCTGCTAATATCAGGATCCTTACTCATCGAAAGATGATACAGATAACTGTTGACATATTTGGATCCTAGGCTAGCAGCAGTACGGACCGAGAGGATAAGCTCCCTCGCATAAAAATCTGGATCATCGGTAAAACGCTTATCAAAGGCACCGCCAAATGATACACAGGCAACCGTAATTCCGTATCTTGATAGCATCTCTCTTGCATAATCGATATCACGGCCATCGTAAGATCGTGTATAAGGATTAGTACCATCATGATATGGAATATTCTCTGGCCAAATCTCTATGGCAGAGACATCAAGAGATTTGACTATCCATAAGAATTCATTTAGATCGTATCCCTTAGCGGGGACTTCTCCAGAAATTGCGATTCTCATATTTTCCTAAGATCTTTGGGAGAGGAGGCCACCCTCCTCTCCAAATCAGAAATTATCAGATATACTGATCCACGTTTGAACTATCAACAAGCACTGGTGGAATAATGTATTCCTTCTCAACCGTATTCCCTGCCTGAATCTGCTCGAGAGCCTCAAAGGCCTGGACGATCTCAGCATGAGCATCAACATAGATAGTTGCAGTCATCTCTCCGTCCTTAACAGCCTTTAGTCCCTCAGATGTTCCATCAAGGCCATAAAGCTTAATCTTTCCGACATTACCGGTTGTCCTAAGCACAGGGAGGACCCCAAGAGCCATTCCATCATTATTGCATACGATCGCATCAAGATGCTTGCCGGAAGCAATCCAGTTCTCTGCAAGAGGAGCAGCATCAGCAGCACTCCAATTGGCAGCACCGGTAAATACAATATTCACATCTGGGTAATCAGCAAGGACCTCTTCATATCCACCGCAGATCTGGTTAGTAGTATCCTGACCTGTAGTACCAGTCATGATAGCTATATCACCCTTTCCTCCGATATCTTCCATGACCCTCTGCATCTTGAGTACGCCGCCATCATGGACATTTACATAAAAAGCAGAAGTCACATACTCTGTCGCGGAAACACCATTATGGATCGTAAAGACAGGGATTCCTGCCTCATGGGCCATCTTGAGTCCAGCAGTAAGTCCATCATATGAGCATGGCTCAAGGAAGATGGCAACAGCTCCCTGAGTAATTGCACTCTCAATCTGGGAAAGCTGCTTAGTAGGATCAACCTGCGCATCAAGAAGCTGGACATCATAACCAAGGGATGCACCAACCTCCTTAAAGCTATTCCCCATACCGACGATAAACTCATTCTGCTGATTCGAGATAGTCATGACGACCTTTCCCTTAGAAGATCCATCACTGGATCCCTCAGCCGCACCACGGGCAAATACAGAGGTAACAGTCAGACAGACAATCAATGTGAAAACCAATACTTTTCTCATTCCGCTCTCCTTTTTATTTATTTTGATTTCTTACTCCTGAGGTCTATAAAGACCGCGAAGAGAATAATCGCACCTTGAACGATTTGCTTGTAGAATGGAGAAATACCTAAGATATCGAAACCATTCTGTATGACGATAAGGATAAAAGCACCGACAATGGTTCCAAGAAGGCTCCCGCTTCCTCCTGTCATGCTTACCCCGCCTATGACAGCAGCAGATATAGCATCCATCTCATAATTCGTAGCGGCTATTGGATTACCAGAAGTGATCCGAGAGGCCATAAGTATCCCACATAGCCCAGCCAGCGCACCGCATATGCCATATACATATACAAGATATCGCTTAACATTCACGCCAGATAAACGAGCTGCTTCTGAATTACCGCCTATAGCATATATCCTACGGCCAGGAAGAGTCTTTGTAAGCATGATATATGCGACAACGAATATAGCAAGCATGTAATAAACAAGATTCGGTATACCAAATGTCACCCCACCAGCAATATCAGCAAATGCATCTGACACGCCAAAGATCGGTGAACCTCCGGTGAACACCTGCGCCATGCCCCTGGCTATGCCCATCATCCCAAGCGTCATGATAAACGCCGGGAAACCTATGTAAGCAACACCGAAGCCGTTTATTAATCCACAGATAAGACCTGTCCCTATTGCAACGACATAACATACCGCAAGGGGCAACCCCTTGTCAGCAATACCCACATAAGCCGCAAACACACCGGCTAACGCTGTTACAGAACCAACAGAAAGGTCAATTCCTCCGGTTAGAAGGACAAATGTCATTCCGATGGCAAGTATCGATGTAATCGAAGCCTGACGGAATATATTTATAAAATTCCTTACCGTAAGAAATACGGGAGAAACACTTGAAAGGATTATTATAAGTATAAGCAGGGCCCACAGAATGCCTGTCTTTCTTAAAATACCCATGGCCTGCTGCTTGGAAATCTTCACGATAAACCTCCTCATACGCCAGATGCCAGCTTCATGATATTTTCCTGAGAGATATCATTCCCTGCCAGCTCTCCGGACAGCCTTCCCTCATGCAGGACAAGGATCCTGTCTGAAAGGCCTATTAACTCAGGCATTTCAGACGAAATGATGATCACACCCTTATCCTCTGAAGCCAGCTGATTTATAAGCTTATAAATCTCATTCTTTGCACCAACATCTATGCCTCTTGTCGGCTCGTCGAAAATGAATATATCAATATCTGAAAGCAACCATTTCCCCAATACGATCTTCTGCTGGTTTCCTCCAGACAAGGAACCTACGAGCTGTTTCGTCGATCGCACCTTGATATTCAGGTCAGCAATCATCTTATTAGCCAATCGTATGGATTCCGCGTTGTCGAAGAAACCATAATGACATAGGTTGCTTTCGATTATGGAAGTCAGATTGTCCTGTACGGTTCCTATCAAATTCAGCCCATACTTCTTGCGATCCTCTGTTATCAGAGCAATCTTAAGCTTAATCGCATCGGAGGGAGACTTTATACGGATTTCACGGTTATTGAGAATCAACTTACCACTATCAGGCAATCTTTCGCCGAAGATAGTCTGTACCAATTCAGATCTACCTGCTCCGATAAGGCCTGCAATACCTAACCGCTCCCCACGATGCAGCGAAAAGGAGATATCCTCAAACTCTCCCCTTCGAGAGAAATTCTCAACAGCAAGGCAGACATCATCTTTCGGAGCATTGGTAGCTTCTGGATAGATATTGCTTATCTCCCGTCCTACCATCATGCTGATAAGGGCATCCTGGGATGTATCGCATGTTTTGACAGTAGCAATCATATTGCCATCCCTGAGCACGGTTATCCTATCTGATATCTGGAACAGTTCCTCTAATCTGTGAGATATGTAAACGATGCTTATTCCTTGCTGCTTCAGCATCTTGATTACATCAAAAAGACGATTGACTTCCTTTTCCGTTATAGCAGATGTAGGCTCATCCATAATGACGAGTCTTGCTCCGAATGAAACATTCTTAGCAATCTCAACCATCTGCATCTCAGAAATACTCAATCGTCTCATCAATGTATCAGGAGGGAAGGTCATGCCAAGCGTTGCCAGTATCTCCTTAGCCCGTTCATTCTGTCGCTTCTTGCTCACGAAGCCGCCTCTGCAGATTTCTTTCCCGACAAAGATATTCTCTGCAACGGTCATATCAAGGATCGGGCATAATTCCTGGCTCACCATAGCAATCCCTGCATTCGCAGAATCCTTTGGAGAGTGAAAGTTGACCTGTACTCCATTTACTGTCACAGATCCAGAATCAGAAGGATACACGCCCATCAGTATCTTCATGAGCGTGCTCTTTCCCGCACCATTCTCACCTATCAATGCATGAACCTCACCTGCCTGAACCTCAAAATCCACAGAATGAAGTACCTCGTTACCATTAAAGGACTTACGAATACCATGCATTTGAAGAAATGTCCCCATAGCCAACCTTCTCTCCTAAAGTCAGACTTATTTCTTACGGAATGTAGGAATTTCCACCTCTGCCCCGTCCTGGAATGCTGAAAGCTGAGCACAGATACCTGCAGCGCTTATATTCGCAGACCTATAGACATCAATAGACGGCTCTCGATCCTCGATTATCGATCTTATGAACTCATGACAAAGATGAGGATGTGAACCACCATGACCAGAGCCTTGGCGGAAAGATGGCTGGGATGGATCATTGATATTCTGGCGTAAGGTGAATTTCTTTATACAATCAGGTAGAAGCTCAGCGGTATCAGGTGCCGTGAATTTCTCGAAATCATCAATACCATAGAAAATCGTATGACCTTCGTCCACTGTAGGCTCCCATTCAAATGACTTCTTCGTACCATATACATCAAAGCATTCTCTTACCTGACGAACAGTCTCAAACAAGCACCTGTGAGCCTCTGCAACGATATCCGAATCCTTAAAGCGGAACGTAGCTGTCTCTACGGCATACTTACATCCATACTTTTCAGCCTTATCCTGCGAAACATGTCCTGATCCGAGGCACCGTACTGACAACGGTTCCGCATGGGCAAGGGTAAGTATAGGAGCCATGACATGCGTTCCATAGTAGAAAGGTGGAAATCCTCTCCAATAATCACCCCATCCCTCCAAGGACATGTTCTGCATATGATCGCCCTTCAGGAACTGTATCCTTCCTAGCTCACCATTCTCATACATCTTATTTACCGCAAGGAATTCCCTTGTATAAAGAGAAGTCTCCATCTGCATGTAATACTTACCTGACTTCTCCTTTGCATCGATTATCTTCTGAAGGTCCTCAAGTGACGTAGCCATCGGAACTGTGCAAGCAACATGCTTCCCAGCTTCAAGAGCCTTAAGCGTCTGTGGAACATGCTCAGCAATCGGAGTAACGATATGTATCGCATCTAGCTCCTTGCATGCAACCATATCATCATAATTAGTAAAACGAAGCTCCTGAGGTATATCGAATTCATCACCTACGCTGTTCAATGTCTTTGGATTCCTCGTGCATATCGCGATCGTCCCGACATCCTCATGCTCCTTATAAATCGCCAAGAACTCCTTTCCGAATCCCAAGCCAACAACTCCGATGTTTACCTTCTTCATTATTATCTCCTTTTATTGTGCACGTGAACGATGCTCTTATATACGACTATAACCCAACTTTTCTATATTGCAAGAAATTTATGCGTTTTTTTGCGAATAAGGAAAGCAGTGGCAATAACAAATCCCTATATCTATAATCATAGCAACGGTAACATTTGCTATACTGATTGTCTAACCGCATGGATAATTATGTTAGCCACAGGATGCAAACAAATATAATTAATTATTATATAGATAATTATTTATTAAGTGAATTAGTATCCCATTCTAGAGGCATATACGATGACATGAGAGATAAGAAAAAGCTGATCACCTTTATATGCCATTTTGAACAGCCCCAGCAGGCCTCTCTCATGGGCCGATCGCTCAAACTTGAACACTGTGGGATTCAACTTATTTTTGTTCACGTGCACAAAAAATTCATTTTCCAATTGCCCACTCCCATTCTTTCTGTGATAATCTCAATAATAATGTGATACCAAAATGAAAGTAACATCGAAGAAAATAGCAGAACTGGCAAATGTATCAAGAGGAACCGTCGATCGGGTGCTGAATAACCGACCCGGCGTAAACCCTCAGACAAGAGAACGCGTGGAAGAGATAATCAAGGCCCTTGATTATCATCCGAACCTGATTGGTAAATCATTAGTCAAAATCAATTCGATAGAAACTTTCGGATTCATATTAACCCCTGATTACAATCCTTTTGTCTGGCAGATCACAAACGGAATAAAGAAGGCGGAAGAAGAACTAAAAGAATTCGGGGTCCATACTGATATAAGGATGCTAAGATCCTTGGACATCGATGAGCAAGATCAGCTTATCGATGAAATGATATCAAATAAAGTCAGTGGCATCGCGATGATTCCGCTTATGTCAGAAAAGATCGTAAATAAAGTAGACAGCCTAGGGAAGAAAGGTTTTCCGATAATAACATTCAACTCTCAGATTAATTCGAAATACCAGCTGTGCTTCGTGGGCCAAGACCATTACAAGGGAGGCGTATGTGCAGCAAATCTCATGGGGCGATTAATACGGACAACAAAGGATATCGGAGTAATCATAAGCTCTAAATACCTAGACTGCCATATAAATCGGTTTCAGGGTTTTCAGGATAGACTTAATGCGCGTTATAGAAATCTAAGCATCTGTATGACATTAGAAAATCAAGATAGAGACGATCTTGCCTTCTCTGGAACCCTTGATCTAATAGAACGGAACAAAAACATTGGAGGTATTTATATTACAGGAGGGGGAATATCTGGAGTCGCAAACGCTATAGAATATTTGAAGAGAAAAGATATCCGTCTTATATGCCATGACTATAATGCAGATACTAGAAGGTATTTTGATAGCAAGGTCCTTGATTTTGCGATAGGTCAGAATCCTGAAATGACAGGTGCACTTCTATTGCATCTTCTATTTGACTATAAAAATAAATCAAAGATAAAGATTCCTAAGATAATCGACATTCCTCTTGAAATTGCTACAGAAGATATACTTGATACATCTCAATCTGAAATCTATTCAAATTATCGAAGCACTATGGTAAATAAGATTTATAATAGGTGAATCAATATGAGGCTTTTTGTAACGCGACATGGTGAGACGGATTGGAACAGCAAGCATATGGTCTGTGGCATCTCTGATGTAAGTCTTTCAGAAGCAGGGAAAGAACAAGCCAAGAAGCTTGCAGAGATCCTTGAAAAGAACAAGGAATCAAATAACATACATAACATATTCGTTTCCCCTTTAAAGAGAGCTCTCGAAACAGCATCACCGATAGAAAAGGCCTTGAATATAAAAGCTACCATCGTAGATAACCTCCATGAAGTCAATTTCGGGATATACGAAGGAGCTGATTGGTATGATCCTGGATTCCAGGTAATCAAATATGAGCCGTTCATGAGATTTCCGAATGGTGAAACTATCGTCACCGCAGCGCAAAGAGTCTATAACTTCCTCGATAGCATTAAAACAACATACAGCGATAATTCTCTTATTGTCTGCCATGGAACGATAATGAGATTGATCGATACGTATTTCAACAGTTACTCATTGGAAGAATATAGGTCAATTCATCCTGGTAATTGCGAATTGAAGGAATATATACTCAACTAAAGCACAAAAATATTATATTTAGACAGGTGTTACATATTACAGCACACAGCAACTCTTTCGCACATAAATGATTACTTATATATAAACGAATAAGCTTGCATTGGCACGCTTCCTGCATGGTAATCACTACCGCAAAGGGAGGCTGTGATGCTAAGGTTATTTTCGGAGGCGGAGGATCGGCGATTCAGCAGGATGGTCCTCAGATACAACGCTCTTGAAGAGGGGTCGGAAGAGCGTGGTGCGATGGAGAATGCGATACAGGAGAGGGCAAAGGTACTGCTGTACATGATTCCGCAGAGGAACCTCTACCTAAGTGCCGAGGATTCATCCGCGTTCTTCATGTATATGCTCGATGATGTGGAGAGGATCATAAGGGACTTCCGCGCATCAGGGCTCACATTCAACGGATATCTAACGCAGATATGCCGCTACAGATGCAAAGGCTATATGAAGCAGAAGGCGTCCAGGGAACTGACGGAGCGGGCCCTGCTCTACTCTGACATGACGATCTATGAGAGCCATGCAGCCGAGAAGGCGATAGAGTACAGGAATGAAAGATGCAGCGGACTTGAGATAACCGATCTCAAGGTACTTTTCGAGAGGATCGTCGCGGCAGATGGTCCGGAGATAGCTGCGGCAGGATCCGAGAGAGAGCTGCAGGAGATGCTGCATGACAGGGTGACGAGGAGGAGATTCCTTGCCCTGCTGCTATCATTGCCTGAGACTGAGACCTCGTCATTCATCGCAGGAGTGTCCAGGGTGCTTCGCGTAGATGGCCGGCTAATCTCGCGCTTCTATCTTCTAAGGCACGAGCAGCTATCAGGGAACGAGAAGGAAAAGGAGAAGGCAGAAGAGAGCGCCGGACGATACTGGAAGACGCTTGCAAGGCTCCGTCAGGCCATAGCGCTGGAGACCGATAGGGATAAGCTGGACCGCCTCAATACGGCATACGGTCGCACAAGGGATATATACTTCAAGAGACGGAAGCTGGTGATGAAGGCCAGGAAGGGCATGACTCAGAAGGAGATCTCGGATCTTCTAGGCCTCCCCCGCTCCACTGTCTCCAACGACATCTGCAGGATGAGGGACATGCTGAGGAAGATAGGACATGATCCATATGATGGAAGGAAAGCCGAAAGTTGATTATATTCTCAATATGCGTATCTACTTTGCATCTGGGAACGATCATAAGAGGATCGAGATGATGAGATTGCTCGGCGGACACACGCTGGTGCTGCCAAAGGATGAAGGCATAGCCTTCGATCCGGAGGAGACAGGAAGCACATATATAGAGAATGCGATCATAAAGGCTGAGGCGCTATACTCTATCGTCCATGCACCTGTGCTGTCCGATGATTCAGGCCTCTCGGTAAAGGCTCTGGGGGGGCAGCCCGGCGTACATACCGCACGGTATGGCGATGAAGGATCGGACCATGCGCTTTCCTCACGCGAGCGCTATATGCTCCTCCTGAAGAACATGGAAGGAGCCGCGGACAGGAGCGCTGTATTCACCACGGCCCTCTGCCTGATCCTTGACGAGAACAGGCGCTATATAATCCAGGAAAGCTGTGAAGGCGCGATCGCGCTCTCACCATCCGGTACGTCAGGCTTCGGATATGATCCAGTGTTCTGGATAAAGGAAGCAGGCTGCATCTCAGCAGAGCTTCCGGAAGGAGAGAAGGACAGATATTCCCATAGGGGAAAGGCTGCGAGGCTGATGGCGGCGCTGATTGAGAAGGAGGAAGGAAGGCTATGATGGAAAGGAAGGATCAGAGGATCGAGGATACATGGGATCTCTCGCTCCTTGCCAAGGACGGAGACGAGTGGGAAAGAGGAATGAAGAGGCTAAGGAAGGCCTTCAGGAAGGCAGGGTCCTTCAAGGGGACGCTCTCGGCCTCCTCTGATTCACTGTATGCCGCGCTCACTTATATCAAGGAGACATCGATGCTCTCCGAGCGCATAGGCAACTGGGCATTCCTCTCCTATGAGGCGGACAGCATGGACAAGGATGTGCAGAGGCGGCTCGGAACGTATCAGGCAGCAGCCGCATCGTATTCAGAGGCCATATCATACTTCACGCCGGAGCTGATGTCGATAGATGACGAGAAGCTCAAGGCATGGATGAAGGAGCCGCGCTTCAGGGAATTCCGCGTATGGCTGAAGAAGGAGCTTCGGGAGAAGAAGCATGTGCTGTCAGAGAAGGAAGAGCGCATCATGAGCCTCTTCGCGCCAGTATCAGGAAGCTCGGAGAAGGCATTCATGGACCTGAACAACATCGAGCTTTCATTCGGAGAGGTCGGAGGCGAGACGCTTACCCACGGCAACTACTCCCGCTTCCTGAAGGATAGGGACGAGAGCGTAAGGGAAGCTGCATACGGAAGCTACTACAAGGCCTACGATGAGCATAAGCACACCATCGCTGATCTCTATGCCGCATCCGTAAGCGAGGATATATTCCGGGCAAAGGCCCGTTCATTCCGATCGTCGCTTGATGCAGCGCTCTTTCCAGATGATGTACCGAGGAAGGTATATACGTCGCTGATAGATTCCGTGCATGAGGCTTTTCCAGTCCTTCATGAATACTATCGCGTCAAGGCCAGCGTACTGGGCAAGGAGAAGCTCAGGCACTGGGATTGCTACATCCCGATGGTGGATGGAATAGATAGCCATCATAGCTATGACGAGGCCGTAGCGCTGATATCAGAGGCGGTAAGGCCGCTCGGAGAGGAGTACAGGTCAACGCTGGTCAAGGGACTCACTACCGACCGCTGGGTAGACAGATACGAGAACAAGGGAAAGCGGAGCGGCGCATTCTCAGCCGGAAGCTACATGGGGAATCCATACATCCTCACGAACTTCGAGGAGGGAGTGCTTGACTCGGTATTCACGCTGATACATGAGGGTGGCCACTCGATGCACTCATGGTACTCCGTAAGGAACAACCCGTATATGTGCTATGACTACTCGATCTTCGAGGCGGAGGTAGCATCGACCTTCAACGAGAACCTGCTCTCCCGCTATCTCAGGAGCCATGCCTCATCGGCAGAAGAGGAAGCATATATCATCGGCAAGAACCTTGATGATATCGTGGCTACGCTATTCCGTCAGACGATGTTCGCGGAGTTCGAGCTGATCATCCACGAAAAGGCGGAGCGTGATGAGCCGATCACGCTCGATACGCTCAGAAGCGAATATGGACGCCTTCAGCGCCTATACTTCGGAGATGCGATGGAGTTCGAGGATGTAAGCGACCTCGAATGCCTGAGGATCCCGCATTTCTACAGGGCCTTCTACTGCTACAAGTACGCCACGGGGATATCTGCATCGATAGCGCTGTCGGAACGGGTACTATCCGGGGGAGAGAAGGAAAGGGATGAATACCTGTCATTCCTCAGGAGCGGAGGCTCAACCACGCCTATCAGATCGCTCAGGAAGGCAGGCGTTGACATGGGTTCCACCGCACCGGTGAAGGCTGCCGCAGGATATTTCGCCACCCTGCTCTCAAGATTCAGGGAGCTCAGGAACCTTTGACGGATAGACAGCCGCAAGGCGTCCATCCTGGAATATGAATGACAGCACGGTGCCGCTTTCCAGATCCTGGATATCCACGGCACCGTTCCTTTCGATCCCTGCGATGGGATTGCCAAGCGGAAGCAGGCCGGAGAGAAGAGAGGAATATGCCTCGCCGAAGATAAGCGGAGAGGCGGCATAGCGCTCAAGCCATGACTCCGTATACTCCTCGCGCACGGCCCTGAGGGCAGTATCCGTGATCGTCCCCTCCTCCACTGAGACAGCCACTGTCCCTATGTCATCAGAGACAGGCGCAAGAGCTGCCAGAGGCAGCGCCAGGAACAGGCAGAGAACGATGATGGCAATCCTTTCCATGCGGAACATTATAGTTGGAGAGAGAGAATTATGCTATCTTCCTTGTAATGAGAAGAGAGACGGCACTTAATCTACTCAACGACGGCTTCACGCATTCGGTGAAGGATCCGCTATGGGGCAACATACCTTTCACGAAGGAGCTCAAGGACCTGCTTGCGGCGGAGTCCGTGGAGAAGCTGTCAAGGATAAAGCAGAACGGACCGGCGTATCATATCTATCCAGGCGCGGTGCATACAAGGCTCAACCACTCGATCGGCGTATATCATATAGGGCGGATGATGCTTCTCTCGATTGCCAGGAAGCTCGATGATCTTCCATTCACGGAGCATGGGATGATGAGCTTTCTCTCAGCATGCCTACTTCATGACATAGGCCACTTCCCATACGCACATTCCCTGAAAGAAGTCGTTCCAAGGGAGCATGAGGAGATTGCCCGCTCCCTGATACGCAGCGACAAGGCCCTCCGCTGCGCCATAGAGGCTGCGGGAGCCGATCCAGCGATGACCGGACTCATAATCGACAAGGATGAGCCATGCAGCGACAAGGAGACAGGGACGTACAGATCAATCCTCTCCGGCACGCTCGATCCAGACAAGCTGGACTATCTCTCGCGTGACGCGTTCTTCGCAGGCATACCGTATGGCAGGCAGGATACCGATTACATCATCTCTGCCCTCTCCCTCGTGGACGGCGCCCTGGCGCTGGAAAGCGAGGCGATAGGATCCGTTGAACAGGTGCTGTTCTCCAAATACATGATGTACCGCAGCCTGTACTGGCATAAGGGCGTAAGAAGCGCCACCGCGATGATAAAGAAGGCAATCCTCACGGCCCTCCGTGATGATATCATCACATTCGATGATCTCTATCTCAAGGATGACTACGAGTTCTACTCGCTGCAGGAACGCTACAGGGACTATGGCCCCTTCTCCCTCATACGGGATGTGGAGAGAGGCAGGCTTCTGGAACGCAAGGCGGAGCTGGCACTCAGGAGCGGCCGCACGCTATGCCCTGAGGCGATGGATGTGACGAGCCGCCTCCTTGCCGAGGAGCGCATGCGTGGCACCCTGAAGGGGCGCTATCCAGAGCTGAAGCCTGAGGATGTGATCATAGATATCCCTGAGCCGATAAGCTTCGAGACGCATATCAGGATACTTCTTCCTGATGGTACGCTCAGTGACGCAGAATGCGAAGGCATGGTATTCCAGAAGGCGGGAAGCCTCTTCAGCCAAGCGCTTAGCAAGGCATCGCTATTCCTTCCGGAATATGTAGATGAGAGCGATGCTGAAAGGGCATTCATGGAGGTTGTCGATGGAGAGTAAGCTACCGTACCAAAGCATCATCGATGGAGATATCCCACCATGGGTCATGCGTTTCATCAAAGGTGTGGGAAAGGCTGTGAATGACTATCGCATGATACAGGGCGGAGACAAGGTCCTCCTTGCCGCATCAGGAGGCAAGGACTCGCTTGCCCTGGCTCTCGCCCTCTCGATCAGGCGCCGCTGGCTTCCCGTGGACTATGAGCTGAAGGCGCTGATGATTGACTGGAAGGAGCATCCGATACCAAAGGAAAGCCATCGGCTTCTCCATGACTACTTCGATGCGCTGGGAATAGGATTCGAGATACAGGAGGAAGCGCAGTATCCTGAATCATTCAGGGGAGATTTCAACTGCTATCTCTGCGCGCGCAACAGACGCCGCATCCTCTTCGAGCGGGCGGAAAGGGATGGGATAAGCCTGATCGCGATGGGGCATCATCTGGACGATCTGGCAGAAACGACGCTGATGAACCTCTGCTTCAGGGCCTCATTCCAGACGATGCATCCCGTGCAGGAGTTCTTCTCAGGCAGGATCCATGTCATCCGTCCCCTGATAGAAACGCGTGAAAGCGTGGTAAGGCGCCTCGCGGAATGCTACGATCTGCCAGTGGTAAAGCCGGTATGTCCATACGATCAGACGAACGTCAGGGCGCGCCTCAAGCCGATAATCTCCGAGCTGTCACGCATAGACAAGCTCACGAGGGAACACATCTACAACGCGCATGACTTCTCCTCATCAGTGCTACCGGAAAAAGATCCATCGCTTTACATGATAAGAAAGAAGTGAGCGGAAAGCAGTAGTGCTTTCCTCCTCTCCTGTGATAAACTATCACTAGTCGGGCTGATATGCCCTGAGGGTGGTTATGAAGAAATTCCTATCGGCAATCCTTACGCTGCTGTCAATGGCGCTGCTCTTCGCTGCTTCGCCGGCCCTTACGCTTTACGAGGGAAACATAGATGATGTTGAGCTTTATGCCCCTGATGGTTCCTCATTAAGCGTACTCTCGGATATAGACGAGAGCGGATTCATCATCAGATCCAAAGGCGATGGACAGGAGGTGTTCACATCTCCGTTCGGCAAGCTGTATCTCAAGGGAGACACTATCCTTGCCATTACCGGATTCACCACCGCGGACCCGACGCTGTATCTCATCTCAGGCGAGACGAATCTTGTCCTCGATGAGGACATGAGGCTGACGTTCTACACGCCGACCACATGCACGCTAGTGGAAGGAAAGGGAGAGTATGCGTTCATATCCACCGACGATGAAGAGGCCTTCATGAACTACTCTTCAACCAGCGCGTACTCCTATGACTCGCTCAGGGCAACCACGATAGAGGTCGGAGCAATGGAGGAACTGAGGTATGCTGATGCAAGCGTTGCCAAGGCCACCCAGGCAAGCTACTACAGGCATACGGTCCTTTCTGACCAGCTCGTGTACGATGAGATTCCTGAGGTCGTCGAGCCGATAGAGCCGATTGAAGAGGAAGAAACCACCATTCCTCCTATAATAGTGATCCCGGAGGAAGAAGAAACAGAGGCAGTGGCTGAAGCAGAGGCAGTAGCTGAAGCAGAGGCTGAGGCGGAAGTGGAGGCAGAAGCAGAGGAAGAAGCGGTTCCTGCAGTTCCATCCGCACCTATCGTGCTTGAGCCGATCGTAAGCCTTTCAGAGCCTGTTGAAGAGCCCGTCAGGGAGCCATCCAGCCCGTTCATCATCGAGCCGATCCAGTCACTGATCGCCGATGAGGTGCCTCCGGCATCGCCTGAGGTCGGATACGAGAGCTGGATAGAGCCAGCTGACATTCCGGCAGCCCCTGTGGTAACCAGCACATCATGGCTTGAAGAGCCATCCTCTCCCATCGTGACGAACACCGCATGGATCGAGACGGCAGAGGCACCCGTGGTCACTCATGAGATACACGAGGAGTCTGAGGCTGCCTATGAGGAAGAGGAGCCTGTGGCGGCTTATGAGGCAGAGGTGACTGAGCAAGCTACCGGAGAGATCGTTCCGATCCTGCTTTCAGACACTAATCTGACGGAAAGCCAGGAAGCGGCAGCCACGATCGCT
Source organism: uncultured Spirochaetaceae bacterium (assembly GCA_944389145.1). GTDB lineage: Bacteria > Spirochaetota > Spirochaetia > Sphaerochaetales > Sphaerochaetaceae > Ornithospirochaeta. The sequence continues at coordinate 19,351 of CALXLH010000018.1, read as the reverse complement.
GAGGAGCCTGTCCAGATCGCAGAGGAGAGCGATGAGCCGTTCTTCTCCTATGGCGTCGAAGCAGGCGTACGCTATCCCCTCAACTGGAACAAGGGTGACGTACCAAGCGATCCGGTCATCCTCGTAACACCTTATGTGAACATCGGAAGAGGGAACTGGCAGATAGGACTCAGGGCTCCGCTGCAGATGGCCTTCACGAATGGTCCATTCCGCCTGGTAGGCTTCAATGGCCGCGAGCTCTGGGATTTCGGCATCGGTGACGGATACACGAATGCTGAAAGGATCTACTATGCTGTCACCGATTCGTTCGCACTCATCGATCACATCTATCTGGGTGATGCCGATCAGACCGTGGCATACCTCAGGGCTGAACGTGGATATGTAAGGAACGGAACGATCTTCTCATCCTTCGGCTATGACGAGGGCCTCTCGCTACGCTTCGGCTTCAACTTCCCGAATCTTGCGTTCAGGGCATATGTGGCGAATATCCAGGCCCCATCGATCGGAGAGGTGCAGTTCTCGCTCTACCCATTCCGCCTGGGCGGTGCATCCATAAGCCTCAACGTGCCGCTTGAGATGGTGGCAAGAGATAGTGAGAACTATATGATATCGCTCTTCCCCGAGGTGAGGATCGACCTGCCGTTCACTGACGATGCGTTCAGGCTATCCGCATTCGCCATGGGAATGGCCTACACCAGCTACTCTGACGGAGGCCTTGAGGAGAGCCAGATCATCTACGACTTCCAGCAGAAGAGCATGCTGCCGTTCATGGCCGGCGGAGAGATCGCCATCGACATCTCCCCTGTCACGGTGACGCTCACCGGAGGCTACAGGAACGGGATGCTCTCGCCTGAATACTTCAATGAGTTCACTGCAGCGCTGAACGAGACGATCGCTGACAAGAATGGGGATGTGGGAACGGCTGTATTCGCCAAGGCTGCCCTCGGACTTGACTTCGGAGTCTTCGGTATCGACCTCTCCTACTCCGTGAATGACATCCTGGAGTTCTCAACCGATCCGCAGGACGTGGCAAGGATAAGCTTCCTTGTCGATGCCGCAGACATGGTGAAGGTATATGGATCATTTGCCAGAAGGAATCTTGTGACTGGATTCAAGCAGTTCGATGCAAGGGAATTCTTCATGGGACCTGACACGCTCTTCGCGCTCGGAGTCGACCTTGACTTCGGTCACTTCGGCTTCAACGCAGAGGCCAGGACCGTGCATCTGCCGACAGGAGGAACGAAGAACGGCTCGTTCAACATCTATGAGCTGACCGAGGAGAACTACCTTCTTCTCAAGCTTACAGGAAGAGTCGAGTTCTGATGGCAAGGATCAATCTGCTCGATCCGCTGCTCTCGCAGAGGATCGCGGCCAGCGAGGTAATAGAACGTCCGCTCTCTATACTCAGGGAGTTCCTGGATAACGCGATAGATGCCGGAGCCGATGAGATAAGGACAAGCATAGACGGAGGCGGTATCGACCGCCTCTCTGTCTCTGATAACGGAAGCGGCATCGACCGCGATGATCTGAGGATCCTGGGCAACCGGCACGCGACAAGCAAGATACATTCTGTCGATGATCTCTATGACATACACACGCTAGGCTTCCGCGGAGAGGCTCTCTACTCTATCGGCGCAGTGACTAAGCTCACAGTCTCCACGCGCTCTGCCGCCACGGGAGAGCCTTCCACGCTCGTCATAGACAATGGCATGCGGAGCGAGGTCATGGACGGCGGACCGGAGAAAGGGACGACGGTGACTGCTGAGGACCTGTTCATGGATATCCCGGCACGCAGGAGCTTTCTGAAACGTCCGTCGACTGAAGCGTCCATGTGCCGGGCGATGGTGGTTTCCAAGGCCCTTGCCTTCCCCTCGATAAGATTCACGTTCTCATCCGATGGAGCGCTAAGGCTTGACTGGCCGAAGGCTGGAAGCCTCAAGGAACGCGTGATGATGCTCTATCGCGGCGAAGGAATAGCCGATGCTGACGTGGTAGAGCTTCATGGCGATGGAGATGGCTTCTCTATCGACATAGTAGCAGGCAATCAGGCGGTAAGGCGCTCGGATCGCAAGGAGATAAGGATATACGTAAACGGACGCGCGGTTGAGGAATACTCGCTCCAGCAGGCCGTATCATATGGCTATGGCGAGCTGCTCCCCGGAGGCGCGTTTCCCTATGCCGTAGTATTCATAAACGACGATCCAGAGCTGATAGACTTCAACATCCATCCCACGAAGAAGGAAGTGAAGATACGCAACAAGGCGGAGATCCATCATGCTATCGTCACCCTCATCCAGGACGGCGTGAAGCGGCGCATACCGGAAATCAAGCCGATGCAGCAGGAGTTCTATCTCTCCGGAACGGAGGGTGTTAGGAGGACGGAAGGCGGTACGGGGACTGCCTCATACCACCAGAGCTGCCGCAGCGTGCCGCCTATAGCGGAGCCGCAGATACCATATGCGGAGAAGGACCGGGCCTGGCTGGAGAAGGCAAAGGCGCTGATGGAGAAGAGGGAGAAGAGCCGAAGGGAATCCCCTGCCCCGGAAAGGCCTAAGGAAAAGGAGGAGAATCCTCCCGAAGAGAGGATAAGATATATAGGACAGGCATTCCATCTCTTCCTGATCGCGGAAAAGGGCCATGATCTCTATCTGGTGGATCAGCATGCCGCGCATGAGAGGATACTCTATGATGAGCTTCTGTCTAAGCGTTCGGTACAGCCTCTGCTCGTCCCTATCCGCATCGAGGTCGACCAGCTGACGGACAGCTTCCTGGCAGAGCATCTCAGCGTCTATGAGAAGCTCGGCATCACGATCAGGCGGAAGGAGGATGGCGTATGGGAAATCACGGCGATGCCTGCTTCCTGCCGCTCATTAGAGACGGAAATCGTTGATTTCATACAGTCTGCAAGAGCCGATGAGAAGGAGCTTGAGTCAAAGCTGTTCGCCATCATAGCCTGCAAGGCCGCCATCAAGGCCGGTGATGATATCGACAGATGGAGCGCCGAGGAGCTGCTGCAGAAGGCATTCAGCCTCAGCGAGCCTGCATGTCCTCACGGACGTACATTCATGATAAGGCTTAGCGAGAAGGAGCTCAGGCTCATGGCTGGAAGGACTGGCTGACTGAGACGCTGTTGCCGTACCGGTCGGTGCTGGATATCACGGCACGCGCGGCATCAGCCGCAGCTTCATATCCGTCGCCACGCTCCCCTTCCGCCGCTATCGTCCCATCAGCAAGGAACTCGGACACATAGGCAGGAGCAGAAAGGATGCCATCGATGAATAATGGATAATCCCTATCCGCATGATATGATACCGCCGTATTCAGCTCAGTCCCGTTCGTCGAGTAGAAAAGCACGGAATAATCGCCTTCTGGAAAGGAGGCTCTTGGCGTCAGCTCAAGAGAATCGGAGGAGAGGATATCAGAACCAGAGAGGCTTCCTTCCCACCACAGGCCTCCATCAGGAGAGACAAGGCGGAACGTATAGCTCTCATCAGGATCTGAGAACGATGCAGAGAGCGTGAGGGACACATCCTCCGCAATGACATCAGATCCTTCTGCCGTCACATCAAGCGCTCTCCTCAGTGACAATGATGTTACGGTAAACTCCTCCTGGGCGCAGGAGGAGAACAGCATCGCAAGGATCAATGGCAGCAAAGCAAGACGCCTCAAGACATCTCCTTAAGCGCCATCCTGACTGGATTGGCATAGCTGTTAAGCACGAACGTCCTCACATCAGGAGAGAGATGGGCGAAATGAAGCAGGAACGCCTTGCCATCGAAGCCCTCAAGCTCACGGCTGAACCTATCCGTTCCCTCAAGGTAATCATAGGCAAACATATTCGTATCCCAGAGCTTGTAGCTGAGGTGTATCTGCCTGTCGATCTCGCGCGCGACAGCCTCCGGCGTATCATAATCGCCGGAAAGGGGCGTGCCTATGGCAAGGTGGACACGGCCCTTCGGTCCCTTCATGCCCTTGGACATCGAGATGAGGTCCTCATACCTCTTCTTCTCGTACGCGCCATCATTCTGCAGCCTTATGACTTCCTCCCTGCCCTTGTTTATATCATTGGGATCATACTCGTAGCTTATGGAGAGGGGTACGATGTTCATCCTGCTGATCAGCTCAGAGAAGCTCATGCCAGAGCCGCGCTTAGAGAGGTACAGCATCTTTATGATCGAAGGATGGGTCTCATCTATGCCATCCTTGGAACGTCCTGACTTCTGCGCGATCCAGAGCGAGCGATGGGCATCGGTTATCAGCTCGTAGAAGTATTCAGAGAGCCTCCTCGACTCAAGGTACTTCTCCTTCATAGGCAGATCGCGCCTGACTATCACGCCGCCATTCAGCCGGAACAGATCCTCCGTGAACTGGTTGAGTATGAGATTATCGCCGAAGGCCATCTCGACGAGAGGCCTGCGGGCTATGAGGAGAGCATAATCAAGGAGGGCGCAGTCCAGGATTATATCCCTATGGTTGGAGATGAATATGTAGCCCTTGGCCGGATCCAGATTCTCCGCACCCGATGAGGAGAATCCAGTCATCGTGCGTCCGATTATCGTAGGAACGAATATCCCTGCGGTGATTATCGTCTGGAACTCCGAGTAGTTCCCAGCCTTCGAGATACCTGCGAGGATGCCGTTAAGATAGGCCTGAGCCTTCTCTGGCCCCTCATCACCTGCAAGCATGTCGACGAATGATGCGATCTTATCCTTGCTATTGAGAAGGCGTTCCTTGGCTGCATCGAAATCCTTGTCCCAATATGGGGCTATGTCACGATACTTCTCTATGTCCATAGGCTCCTCTCAGCTTATCGTCTTGAGGAACTGCGTGCGCTCCCAGTTATAGCCGTCCTTGCGGTTCTCCTGGGCAAGCAGGCCTACGAAATCCTTGAGCGATGAATAGCCATGATGAGCCATCCACTCCTCCACGTACGCGTTCATGCGTCCGATGGCTGAGAATCCATCCTTTATGATGGCAGAGCACACCTCCACGGCCTTAGCCCCCGCGAGAAGCATCTTCACGACGCTCTCTCCGGAATGTATGCCGGTATTGCCGCAGAAGTCCATATCAAGCTCACCGCTCATCAGGCCGATCCAGCGCAGCGCCTCACCATACTCATCAGAGGATGAGGTAGGAGCGCCGGAAGTGAACTCAAGCTTCTCTATGTCGATATCAGGACGGAAGAAGCGGTTGAAAAGCACCACGCCTTCCAGGCCGATCTCATCAAACGAGGCAAGAAGCGAGGCAAGTGAGGAATACTTATAGCCGATCTTTATCGAGAGCGGTGCCTTTATCCTCTCCCTCGCGATCTTCGCGAACTCCAGGGCCCTGCGATCGACATCCGAGCCCGGGACCTTCTTATCAGAGGATATAGGATAGTAGTTCAGCTCTATCGCATCTGCTCCACAGGCAACGAAGCGCTCCGCATAGTCTATCCAGCTTGCCATCGATTTCGCGGAGACGCTGGCGATGACGGGAATGGAAAGCTCCTTCTTGGCCTCCGTAAGCAGCTTCATATATCTATCGATATAATAATCACGGGATGATGAGAGGAAGAAGCCCTCCGAACCGGTAGAGTCAAGATACTCCTTATTCGCATCAAGCTCGGCATTCACGTCCGAGTCTATCTGTTCCTCGAAGATGGACTTGAGAACCACGGCACCTGCGCCCGCATCCTCGCACTTCTTAAGCGACACGAGATTCTGGGTAAGCGGGCCAGAAGAGACAATGACCGGGGACTTCAGCTTCAGTCCAAGATATTCGGTATCAATCATGCTAATCGACCTCCGCCCTGTATTATACCACAAAGCGGAGGATGGGCAAAACTGCCTTATGAGCCGTTATCAGAGTTTATACGGCACCCAGAAATTATGCGACTGGTACACGACGAAGGTCTCAACCTCAAGGATCTCGGCAACCTTCACCAGCTCATACTTGAAGAAGTCAAGCAGGGACAAGCCTTCCTCTTCAGAGAGCACGAGCTGCACGATCAGGTCATAGCGGCCCGTGACGACGGCGGCAGAGAACACCCCGCGCAAGGAGCAGAACTCCGATGCCTTCCTATCAAGTTCCAGCGTCTTGAGCTTCACTCCCATCATGACGACCTGCATTCCTGGGACCTTCTCAGGATCCACGAGTCCGGTAATGGAGAACACTCCTTCATCAAGAAGCTTGTTCACCCTGCTGCGGACCGTGTTCTCCGTTATCCCCAGCTCGTCCGCGACAGCACTATATGGCTTGCGGCCATCGCGGAGCGACCTGATTATATCCTTATTGGTATCATCTATGCGTCTGGGAGCCTTATCCATTCCGCCTCTCAAATTCCTTCATGAACTGTGCCAGCGACGCCGCATCCTCCATCGGCAGCGCATTATAGAGGCTGGCCCTCAATCCGCCTACCGACCGGTGTCCCTTAAGTCCAAGCATGCCTTCCTTCTGAGCCTCGGCCACGAACTTCGCCTCAAGCTCCTCGGAAGGAAGACGGAAGACGACATTCATCCTAGACCTGTATCTCTTATCGACAGGCGAGCGGTAGAATGATGAGGAATCTATGATGTCGTAGATATATCCGCTCTTCTCTATGGCATTGTGAAGCATTCCCTCGACCCCGCCATTGCGGATGATCCATTTGAGCATCAGGCCCACGACCCAGATGGAGAATACGGGAGGGGTATTGTACAATCCCCTATCCTTGGCATGCTTAGCATAGTCCATATACGCCGTAAGGCTGCCATTGCGATGCTCAAGCATATCATGACGCATGATGATGAAGGTCGCACCGGCAGGTCCCAGGTTCTTCTGCACTCCGCCGTAGATCATCGCGAAGCGGCTCACGTCGACGGGACGAGAAAGGATATCAGAGGACATATCAGCGATAAGCGGCACGTCACCCGTATCAGGGAAGTCCTGCCATTCTATGCCCCCGATCGTCTCGTTGGAGCAGAGGTAGTAATAGCATGCGCCCTCGGATGGCCTTACCGTCGCCGGATCAGGAAGGGTCGTGAACCCTGACTCCTTGCCATCGAAAGCGACATTCACGCTGCCGATCTTCGCGGCATCATCCGCAGCCTTGTTCGACCAGGAACCGGTGCGTACATAATCCGCGCTCCTCCCCTGAAGCAGGAAGTTCATAGGTATCATGGTGAACTGCAGCGTCGCGCCTCCGCCGAGGAAATAGACATCGTAGCCATCAGGTATCGACAGCAGCTTCCTGAAGTCCTGAAGGCATTCATCATACATCTCCTCGAACATGCCGCCACGGTGGGAGGCCTCTATCATCGAAAGCCCCTTCCCATGATAATCCACGATATCAGCCTTGATCTCCTCAAGCACTTCCAGAGGAAGCGTAGATGGGCCAGCAAAGAAATTCATCTTCCTCATATCCTTCCCTCCTTCCTAAGCTTCTCGATAGTCTCTACGACCTCTTCTCCTATCCTCAGCAGGTTCTCAACCGTATTGGCACCCACGTGAGGCGTAAGCGTTACGTTCTCGCATCCGAGGAGAGGATTATCAGCAGCAGGCGGCTCAGAGGAATACACATCGGTACAGAACCATGTCAGGCGTCCATCCTTGAGGGCCTCTGCAACTGCCGCCTCATCAACGCACTTGCCTCGTCCCGTATTTATGAGTACCGGCTTCCTCTCCATCTTCGATATCAGGGATGCGTTCACCATCTTATCGGTCTCAGGCGTGAACGGGAGATGCATCGATATGTAATCAGCCTCCCTCACAGCATCCTCAAGGCTCATCATCTCCGCAAGATCAGATGTCTCCACGTACTTATCGTACGCGACGACCCTCATTCCGAACGCCTTTGCCCTGATGGCGACCTGGCGCGCTATATTCCCGATGCCCAGTAGGCAGAGCGTCTTTCCATACAGCTCCGTACGCTTGACGCTCTTCATCCACTCGCCCTTCTTCATCGTGCTGTCGTAGTACGGAATATGGTTCGGAACCGAGAGCATCAGCGCGAACGCAAGCTCAGCTACCGCAGGAGCCGAGGACTTAGGCGTGTTAAGGGCGATGATTCCCTTTTCCTTGCAGTACTCCTTATCGATATTGTCCATACCCACGCCGCCGCGTATGATGAGGCGGAGCCTTGGAGCCTGGTCGATATAGGCCTTATCAGCCTTGGTCTTCGATCGTATGAGGACCACTTCAGCCTCACCTAGTCTTGACTTGTCATCGGTGACCTCACCAAAGGCAGAGAGCTTTTCAGGAAGGCTCTTATCGAAAGCATCGGAAATGAGAATCAGCATACCAGTCCTCTCCTTTCTTTAATATATTACGCAAATAGTATTCCATGCATTTAGCTAGCTGTCAAAGAGAATGTGGATTTCTGCGCTTTGGTGAAATGATGAAGATGTGAATCAGATGCGGGCGGGATGGAATGGGGATAACCGGCTGATCGATGCGGATATCCCCACCGCGGATGCCGGCTGATCATATGAACGCTATATCAACATCTCCGTTATTGCAGTAGATAGCAAGCGTCTTGACGCCATCCTCCTTGTATGAGAGATTGCACTCGCCCTTCTTGGTATCGGCATGGATCGAGAACTCCTCGTAGCTTCCATGTATGCTTCCACGTATATCACCGTTCTTCGCGCTGAGGCTGAGTGTATCTCCCACGCTGACCGCCTCAATGAGGATATCGCTACCATTGGAAGCAAGGCTCACGCTTCCTGCCGCATCAAGCCCTTCTGCGATGATATCCTCATTCGTGGTCGAGAGCGAGAGATCATCGATCAGGCCCTCAGGAACATGCAGCGTGATCCTGCGATACGAGGCAGACGGCTTCAGGCCGATGAAGTCAGTCCACTCCTTATCGCTCGCTGCATCCATCGCCAGCACGCCATCAGAGAGGGATATATCATAGCCTTCCCTGCTGCTCACGAAGTAATCCATGCTTATCATGCCGTCATCTGACGGCAATACCTCGATTCTCCTGTCGCGGACGCTTATGCTGATCATATCCACATCCTGGGCATCGGCTGAATAAGACGCCGGAACGAACTGCTCCGCAGAGCATCCTGCGAAAGACAGGCATGCCATCATCAGTGACGGTACCATCTAGGCGAGCCTAGAGGCTTCCGGGGAGCATCCTCGGTTCTTTTCCTCGTTCACTGATGCCATGCTCCTTAGGTGCATCGCTGCACGTCCGTCCACAGTGGGCATCTCCGGAGGCTTCACTTCGCCGGCGTCCCCGGCTAGGACCATCAGGCCAAAGGATTCCAGATTCAGGGCCGCGTTCCGGTCCCTGTCATGCCTTGTATTGCACTCGGGGCACACCCACTCCCTGTCACGGAGCGTGAGGCCGTCATTATGCCAGCTGCAGATATGGCATGTCCTCGATGATGCGAAGAACCTGTCTGCCGCTATCAGCATCTTCCCATGCCAGAGGCACTTGTACTCAAGCTGCCTCCTGATCTCATGGAACGACGCATCCTGTATGCGCTTCGAGAGCTTATGATTCCTCATCATTCCGGATACGTTCAGATCCTCGATGACGATGATGTCCGCTTGGCTGTCGCAGACGATGCTTTTCGTCATCTTATGGATTGCATCCTTCCTGATGGAAGCTATCTTCTCATGAAGCGCCGCTATCTCATGTTTAAGCTTCTTCCAGTTCTCAGAGCCCTTCTTCTTTTTGGACAGCATCCTCTGAAGATGCTTTAGCCTCCTCTCATGCTGCCTCAGCGTCCTCGGGTTCTCATAATCCGTGCCATCCGAGCATACGGCAAGCCTGCCAAGATTGAGATCCACTCCGAGTACCCTTGGGCTCTCTGGCATCTTCGGCACCGGTGCTTCAGAGCCGTCATCGAAGAGGCATGAGGCGTATACTGTTCCTGAAGGATTCACAGTCACCGTGATGTTCTTGAGCTTGCCTTCAGGCTTCCTGTGTATGACGGCATCGACCCATCCAACTCCCTGCACGTAGATGCGGTTATCATCAGCATCGACCTTTCCCCTCTGCGGAATCCGGAAGCTCTTCTTCAGGCCGTGCTTCCTCTTGAACCTAGGATAAGCTGCATCCTTGCGGAAGAAGGCCTTGAAAGCTGCGCCCAGGTCAGCCGACACGCACTGAAGCGTCTGCGCAGGCGCATCAGAAAGCCATGGGAATGCCGGCTTCAGCGTATGCGCGATGAAGTTGTTGAGATCGAAGGTCGAATGGCTCTCGCCACGCCTCCTATAGGACTTGGAGGAGTATTCCAGAAGGCGGTTCCAGACAAAGCGACAGCAGCCGATGATGCGGGTCACCTGCTGCCTCTGTTCGTCTGTCGGATAAAGCCTGTACCGATACGCCTTCTGCATGATCATATTTTACTGCATGATATGGGATTCGTATAGCAAAGCTATACGAAATCAGTCAGTTTTCTCCGCATTCGGCCCCTATGCGAGCATAAGGGGTTATCTGCGGTTCTACTATATCCGTAAAGGAGATCCAGGAGCGTACGATACTGCTCTCCGATACCCTTACGCAGCCGACGCTGGATAACATTTGGGACTATCTCAGGCATTTCTATGAGCAGGTCGGGCCGGAATCGAAGAGCAGCTTCTGTTTCGAGGATATCGCAGGCATCTACTCCGAGGAGGGCCTTACAAGGCTCTTCGCCGTCTGCATCCGCCATGGATCGGCCGATGGGCTGAAGGTGCTTCCCGCAGGAAGGTACCTCTATGCCAGAAGCACGGAAGAAGACCGGCAGAAGACATTACAGAAGCTTATGCGCATAGCGCAGGAGGAATATGGAGCGGTCCCATTATTCACCATACAGCTCGTGATAGTCTCCGGAATACTGCAATGGAACTACGAGACGCAGATATATATCGGGAAGGCATAGCCTAGCCACTGTCAGCAGGAAAAAATAGAGGAGCCGCAGCTCCTCATAGATCAGTACGCCTTGGAGGCGTGCATCTTCCTTACCTTCTTCATCTGCTTCCTCGCAAGCGCCTTGTTCTTGCGGTTGAGGATGGTTGAAGGCTTCTCATAGTACTCGCGCTTCTTCCACTCGCGGATGATGCCTTCCTTCTCGACCATCCTCTTGAAGCGCTTGATCGACTTCTCGAGCGGTTCGTTCTCGTCTACCTTAACGAATGCCATTTATATCACCTCCTCTCCCTTGAGGGTCAGATTCAACCATGCGAAGATACCATCAAAAGGCGGCTTCTGTCAATCGGCCCTCTCCATCTCCGCTATCACCATCTGCATCTTCGACTGCCCTTTCCAGTAGTTGGTATCAGGGGTGAACACGATATCCACGGCAGCGCCCTTGGAGAAACTCTCATTATCATGAGGACTCCACCACACAGCGGGCCACGAGAAGCGTCCGAATGAGACGGTGAGCCTCATCATGCGCCTGTCGCCGCGAGTCGGCAGCACATCGGCGATCCGGGCTCCCTTTATATAGAGCATCAGCTCGCCATTCTCCTGCCCGCATGGCTCGATCAGCTCTGAAAGCCTCCACAGCCCTTCGGTCATGTATTCCGCAGGAATCTGCGCATCAACGACGATCTCGTCGCTCTGCGGCAAGCCTTCAGCCTCTTCGATGGCAGATGAAAGCGCGGAGAGGAATGCCGCCTTTGACTCCTGCGGCAATGAGAAGCCTGCGGCCTTCGCATGCCCGCCATAGCTCTCGAAGAACGGTGAGAGGCCATCCAGGAACTGCTTTGCGTTCCAGCCGTCACGGCATCTCATAGATCCAGATATCCTCTCTCCTTCTATCGTCGCCATGACGATGCAGGGAACCATGAACTGGCTGGCAAGCTTCGAGGCGATGGCCCCGGTAAGCCCCCTTGGCATCCTTGAATCCTCCACCACTATGAAGCGTCCTTCATGCGAGGCATAGCTCTCCGCAGCCTTCTCCCTCACGCTCAGGAGCACGTCTTCCTCGCTCTTCTGCCTTGCCCTGTTCATCTCAAGGAGCGTATCCGTAAGCGATACGCATTCCGCGCTATCATCGGAGAGAAGGAGGCTGAGAGCGGGTGTCGGATCCCCCATGCGCCCTGCCGCATTCAGCACCGGGGCGATATAGAACGACACATCGCGGGTATTGAGCTTCTTCCCTGTCATATTGAGCTTGGCAAGCAGATATACGAAGCATGGAAGCGGACGCTGTGAGAGCATGGCAAGGCCGCGTTTGACGATCATGCGGTTCTCGTCCTTCATCGGCATGAGGTCGGCAACCGTTCCGATAGCAGCAAGCTGCAGCACATCATCGAAGCGGGAGGAGAGAGCAGGATAGGAATATACCGAAAGCGATCGGAAGAGCGAGAGCAGCGTCTCTATCTCCCTGTCTCCCTCCTGATACCTTGCGGCACGGGAAACCATCGCCAGATCAAAGAGCGTATGGCCTTTCGCCCGTGGCATGATGCGTTCGAGCTGCTCCCTTATATCCACCAGCGAGATATCGACATTGGAACCGAATGCGCGGCGAAGCATCTTCTTCTCAGTCTCGCCATCAAGCACGAATATGGGAAGAGAGACAGCGAGGAAATCCATAAGGCGGCTGCGCTCGGCGGAGAATGCCCCCTCCACCACCTCCTCCGTGATCCTGTCAATCTCGACCAGGTTCTCAAGCCGCACGGCGTTTATCCGCACCGTTCCGTTCCTTGGTTCCGCGTGCAGGACTATGCACTCGCTTCCATAGAGAGGGGTACGCGCGAACTCCAGGGCCCAGGAAAGCTTCGCGGCAACGGCACAGCCGGCAAGTCCCGGAAATGGATAGCCTGCCCCTTCGACACGGGGATCGAATATGGCAACCGCAGGCGGAAGCTCATCGCCGGGTATATGGTGATCAAGGACTATCACATCGACACCGCTGCGCTCAAGCGTCGCGATCTCATCGATGGATGCAATCCCGCAATCGACGGTAATCACGAGCGTGTAGCCGCCCTGAAGTATCTCCGAGACGCTGTCAGAGGTCATGCCGTATGGCTCATCGCCGACGGGAAGGCGGAATGACACATCCTTGGCCCCCAACGTCCGTAGCGTGCGGACGATGATCGCCGTGGCAGTGACTCCATCGACATCCCTGTCCCCGAAGACAAGTATCCTCTCCTCTTCCTCTATCGCGGCCTCTATCCTATCGATGGCCGCAGGCACATCCTCCGCCTCGAATGGTGAGTGATGGTATACCACATCGTTCTCAAGGAAGTACTGAAGGTCAGCACCTGTCTTCACCCCGCGCCTTTCAAGCACGGTAGCGCTCAGGAGATCGAGCGAATATCGTTCCTTTATTGCCCTCACCTTCGTGGGGTCTGACTGAGGTATCCTGACGTTCACCTTGGCTACAACTCCCAGATTCCATGCTCAAGGCTCCCAAGCCTCCCGGGAAATGACAGGGACAGGGAGCGCAGCATGTACCTGAATATCCTGTGCCTCTGCTCAGGGCTCACCTTCAGCTCCATCGAGTCCTTCAGGCTCAGCGACAGCGTGCGCGAAAGGAAGCGTCTTGCATTCGGAGGCAGGATCAGGCTACCGGACATCGTATCACACTCCGAGCATACGGCAACACCCTCTATATCGGAAAAGCCAAGAACCTCATCCTCCCCGTATGGCCTGAGGCATCGCGGACATCTCTCATAGTCCCCGCCCAGCCCGGCAGCGGCAAGGAAATGGACGATGAATGAGATAACGACGCTCTCGGTGTCATAGAACTCCAGGAGATCGAGCGCACCGGTATATAGCGCATAAGACTCCGGACCTGCATCCTTACCGGTAATGACCATGTCAGAGAAGAGCATCGCGGCCATATTCCTTCCAAGGTCATCAAGGAGGCATTCATGCGTGGATATCACATCGATATCCTTCAGGCTCCAGCGGTTTCCCCGGGACAGGGAAAGGGAGAACACCCCCTCCGTATACAGAGGAGCACGGACGCAGCGGATGCTCTTCCTGGCCCCATAGGAAACTACGTTCACAAGGCCCAAAGGGACGGATAGGAGCGTAAGGAGCCTGTCATTCTCCCTTATCCTCTCGCTTCTCAGCACAACAGCCAGTCCCTTGGAATCCCTATCCATGGAAATGAAGATAAGGACGAGGCAGGAGACTGTCAACAAAGGCGCGTTATGCTATCATCAACCCATGCGCCGAGCTTTCATGGTATCGCTGATCATATTGTCATCGCTAATGCTCTCTGCCGCATCCATAACCGGCGGAAGCAAGGTCCGCCCAGACCTGTTCTACAGCCTTGAGGAGCTGGAGAAGGAAGATTTCAGCACCCCGCTCACGGAAGCAGAGAAGGATTATTACGGCAGCGTGGATATCTATCTCATGACAGCATCTCCATCAGAGCCGGTGTACGTATACTTCGGACACTCAGGGATCGTCATAGATCCTCCTGACGGTGATGCCGTGATGTATGACTGGGGAACCTTCAGCTTCTCGGATGGCTTCTACCTCAACTTCGCCATGGGCCTTCTCTACTACAGCATCTCATCCAGCTGGGCCGAGCCGGGGATGATGAGATTCATCGCGGATGACAGGACCGTCACGCTGCTTCCGCTTGACCTGACGCCGGAAGCGAAGAGCGCCGTGATGCGCTTCTGCTCAAGGAACATGCTGCCTGAGAACAGGACATATCTCTATCATTATTACAAGGATAACTGTGCCACGCGCGTCAGGGATATCTATGATGAGGCGACAGGCGGCGCGTTCGGAGAATGGGCCCGGTCACAGGATACCGGAAAGAGCTTCAGGGAATGGGCAATGCCCTACATCTCTCCTTCCCTCTTCTTCGAATACCTGCTGAACTACCTACAGGGGCCGGAGATAGATGAGGACCTCACGCTATATGATGCCTGCTTCCTGCCGGAGGTGCTCGAGGATGCCATATCAGGGTTCGAAGGCCAGGAGAGCGAGGTAGTATACCGCACGAAAGGAAGGAGTCCTGTTCCTGAAAGCTATTCCCTTACGCTGCGGTCGATCCTGATAGGGCTGGCATTCGCCATCCCTCCCATGCTCACGCTCTCTAAGAGACGCTGGCTCAGGCGTACCGGAGATACCATCACCGCGGCCATAGAGCTGTTTCTGGGGATAATGTCCGCAGTCCTCATATTCATGATGACGGTGACGAACCATGACGTCACCTACTGGAATATAAATCCGCTGATAATATCACCGATGATGCTTGTATCGGCAACGCTCCACCTCGTGTCGCTCGGAAGGCGTGAAAGACGGAATGGGCTATTCCGTATCACTCTTGTCGAATCGGCCATGCTCATGGCCGCCCTGGCCTTCCAGATCATCACTCCGTTCCACCAAGGCAACGCGCCATATTATCTATCGGCAGCGATACTCTATGCCACCGAGGCCGTCAGCGCACGATACGGGTACCGCCACATCCGCTGATCGCATCGGAAAGATGCTCAGGATCAGTGATTATTCCCTCATTTCCCGTAGTCCTGACATAGTCCACGATAGCCTGTATCTTCGGCAGCATCGACCCAGGAGGGAACTGCCCCTCAGAGGCATATCCATCGGCCTCATCGCAGGTCATCACGTCAATCGCCCTCTCGGTGCTCTTGCCGTAATCAAGGCAGACCTTCTCCACTGCCGTGGATATGACGAAGGCATCGGCATTGAGGCTCTTCGCCAGTATCGCGGCAGCAAGATCCTTATCAACGACAGCCTCGCGTCCTTCCAGGCGGCCATCGCTGCTGCGTACCACAGGAATACCGCCGCCGCCTGCAGCTATGACACAGCAGCCGGAATCAACGAGAAGCCTCACGGTATCAAGCTCGATGATGGAAAGCGGCCTGGGAGATGCCACGACACGCCGCCAGCCTCTGCCGGAATCCTCGACAACCGTCCAGCCGGAGTGTTCCTGATGGTATCTCGCGTCCTCCTCGGACATGAATGACCCTATAGGCTTGGTCGGGTTGCCGAAGGACGGATCGTCAGGATTGACCTCCACCTGCGTCACCACGGTCACGACCTGCTTCTCAACGCCCATGGCATGAAGCTCGTTTCCAAGTGCTTTCTGCAGCTGGTAGCCTATCGCTCCCTGGGTATCGGCGACGCAGGAGTCAAGGGGAACCGGGTGAAGGATCTTCCTTGCATACTCGGCACGAAGGAGTATGTAGCCGACCTGCGGTCCATTGCCATGCGCGATCACGACGCGGTGGCCGTCCCTGATCAGCCTGGCGATATGCCTCGCCGTCTTCTCTGCCGCATGATACTGGGCATCAACCGTTACGTGATCCTTGTCCTCTATGAGCGAATTGCCGCCTATCGCAATGACTATAAGCTTGGAATCCATAGTTCCTCCGATTCAAGATTACCACATCTGCAACAAAACGCAACAAGATAGAACCGTAATCATCATATCTTCTCTCACACCTCGGAAATCATAATTGACAGCGTATAGCCCTGCCCATAGATTGGTAATCGATGGACGCATTGTTATATGAGAAGATAGAAAGATACATAAGCAAACACCGCACAGCAGATGGAGCAAGGCACCTCAGGATGCTCTGCGGATGCTACGATCTTGATACTATCGAAGACGCCATTGCCAATGCCAAGGAATCATTTTCCGAGATGCTATTCCGCCTGATAAGAGAAAAGGGGATCAGCGAGGTCGAATGTTACAAGAGAGCCGGGATAAGCCGGCAGCTTTTCTCCAAGATCAGAAGCAACAGCGGCTATAATCCTAGCAGGAATACCGCGATCGCGCTGGCGATATCCCTTTGCCTCTCGCTGAAGGAGACAGCCGAGCTTCTGGAAACAGCAGGATTCGCCCTATCCCATTCTAGCAAGGCCGATCTCATCATCGAATACTTCATAGTAAACAGCATCTGGAGGCTTGCCGACATAAACGATGCTCTCTATTCCTTCGGAGAAGAACCGATAAGCGTCTGAAAATGTCGCCTCAGAAGCAACCTCCGACGCCATTACTCAGGCTATGCTTTGCCTAGATGGAGGGAAAGAACCATGGGAAATGAAGCAAGGCTTACAGATATGGTATTCATACTGGACAAGAGCGGCTCGATGTCAGGACTTGAGAAGGACACTATCGGAGGATTCAACTCTATGATCAGGAAGCAGAGGACGCTTGCGGGGGATGCGCTCGTCACGACAGTGCTTTTTGATACGTCGATAAAGAGGCTATATGACGGAGTAAGCATAGGCAAGGTCACGGATATGACGGAGGAAGACTATGAAGCCGGAGGTAGCACCGCCCTCCTGGATGCCATAGGCTCGACGATCTCAGCCATATCAAGACGGCAGAAGCGCATGGAAGGAAGGCCAGACCATACGATCTTCGTCATCATCACCGATGGAGAAGAGAATTCAAGCAGGGAGTATTCCCATCAGCAGATACGTAAGATGATCCAGAGGAAAAGGAAGGATAAGGACTGGGAATTCATATTCCTTGGAGCGAACATCGATGCCGAGGAAACAGCTGACGGCCTTGGGATGGATTCGGAGATGGCCGTTAATTACCATGCAGACAGCAGGGGAACGCAATTGAACTTCGAGGCCGTAGGCACCGCGCTTAGAAGCCTCAGGACGACAGGAGGCATCACCGGCAGATGGCGGAAGGATATCGATATGGATTTCAAGGACCGCTGATCATAGGCCACGCCACCCATCGCCTAGCCCGCCGCCAACATGGCCCAGCGGGCTATCTATACATACGCATCATAGCGACCATCATCATCCGCATAATCAGGATCATGAGCATTATAACGCGCGATCTCATCGGCATATTCCAGGAGGCGCCCCTGCGAACAGGCGGCAATCGCCTCGTCCTGCAGCATCTCTGATCCGAGCCGGGCTCCTTCAAGCACACATCTATCCATGACGTCCGGATCCGCATCTGCCTCACCTGAACGCATCATGTCGAAAAGGCTCTCATAGGCAGTCGGGCTATAAAGCCGGGCGGCTTTCCTATACCAACCATATGCGGCATTAAGATCTTCGTCGTTTCCATACCAGCCATTACGGTATATATCGCCAAGGGTCTCAGCCGCAGGAGCAGAGCCCATATCATATGCCTTTTCCAGCGCTGCCACGAGCATGGCACTCCTAAAGGCTTTCCTATAAGCAGGCATCTCATCATAGCCCTCTATGTCAGACAGTGCCTTCAGATACAGGCATTGGCAGTCCCTATGGGCTATTCCCATATCCAAGGCGGCGAGATACCCATTCCTGTCCAGCAGGTTACCGTCATCATCGTATGATACGGTCACAGCCAGGCCTAGCCATGCGGCTATACGGCCTCCATGAGCAGCTTCTTCATAATCATTGCCCGCCGCTGAGATGGAATGAGCAGCCTGCAGGGCCCAGCCTCTAAGAAGATGCCAGGAAGGATCATCATCATTCCCGATCAGCCCATCAAGGATGCATATGGCTTCCTCCGGGTCCTCAGCCTTCCCTCCTATCCCGAATACCAGATACCGCAGATGTGCATACAAGGCAAGGCTGCTTCCCTTATCCATTGCCTCATTAAACAGTCTATCGGCCTGTTCCATATCGACAGGTCCCATATCGCCGAAGCGATACATCATGGAAAGGCACGCCCCCGCATCAGCGATCCCTTGATCATAGGCTTCATGCAGACAGGAACCGGCAATCTGACATGAGCTGGATCCAGGTCGGACAAGATAATGGTAGCGTCCCAGGCCATACATGGCATAAGAGTCACCACCCGCGGAAGATTCCTCAAGGGCCTTTATGGTATGGCCATCCAGCAGAAAGAGATTCTCATCGGCCTTCAGCGTCCAGAGGAACCGGCTTATAGCGACCTTTGATCTCTCAGAGGGAACGGTATGAAGAAATCCGCGTATCAGCACATTGAACGAACCGTGGATGAACATAGCATGATGATCCGGGTATCCTATATCAGCTATCGCAACCAGTCGGATCTCCACACGCACCGTCTCCTTGACCTGACCATTCGGTACAAGGAAGCGAAGGATCTCGATGCTCTCACCCCCAGCCCTGCAGGATAGGATTCTTCCATCATATGAGATATCAAGGCACTCACCGTCATAATAGGCAATGGCAGGCACAGGCCCATCGAAAGCCCAAAAAGGAAGATCCTCACCTTTCTCTATTGCCTTAGCATCGATAGGGATTGTCCTTCCAAGCCTATCAGAGATAGCACCTCTGTCATTGAATTCATTGTATATGCTTACAAGACACTCCCCAGCCATGCCCGGATTACCTATGAGAAGTCAAGGAGATTATGATCGAAGCCCCATGCCTTCACCGCCTTATCAGCTCCGATATCCGCGCTGCCATCATCCTTGAACTGATCAAGATAGAGTGAGGCACAGTAAGGACAAAACATCCTCATTCCCCTAGCAAGGGCCTCTCCAGCCAGCATATTCCGCTGTATCTCAT
>CALXLH010000017.1 GCA_944389145.1 uncultured Spirochaetaceae bacterium | reverse complement strand
TGTTCGCTAGTATCGGCGAAAGAGGTCCTCCTTGCGGTATGCCCTGCTCACTGCCTATGACTACTCCATCAGTCATCACGACTCCTGCCTTCATGAACTTATAGAGAAGGGAGATGACCCTTCCGTCTTTCACCGTCTGGCTTACCATCTCCAGTAATTTGCTCTGCGGTACTGTATCAAAATATTTCTCAAGGTCCATGTCGACTACCCATTCATACCCATCATTCGCATACTGGATGCATCTTCTGAGGGCATCATGGGCACTCCGTCCCGGTCTGAAGCCGAAGCTGCCGTCGCTGAACATCGGTTCATATATCCATGACAGTACCGTAGCTACTGCCTGCTGTACTCCTCTGTCTATGACAGTGGGTATCCCAAGGCTTCTTGTCTTCCCGTTATCCTTCGGTATTTCCACCCTTTTGACAGGTGTGGGTTTGTATGTCCTTCCTAACAGCGCTTCCCTTATCTCCTGCCAGTGCTTATGGAAATGTGGCATGAGTTCATCACACGTCATTCCATCTACTCCGGCTGAGCCTTTGTTGGACGCTACCTTCCGAAAGGCATCTTCCATCGTCTTATAGGAGACGATGAACGACATCGTCTCATTTCTGAGGGCAATGTCTCCGTTCCTGATGGCTCTTTCATCGCTGGATTTTCTCTCCGGTTCCTTCTCCGCAGTCATCTCCGACTGCTCCTCTTTTGGCGATTCCGTCGCCTCCTCAGGAAACAGCTCCAGTTCTAACTGTTCATTTCGGATGTCTTTCTGCTTCGGTACTTCCATCTGTACTCATCCTGACTTAGGTTCAGTCCTTCCCGCCTCATCCATCTTCGGCGGTACTATGACCTCTGCTGACTTCTCGCCATTCGTTGTTACTACGCTGTCATAAGCGATATTGCAGCCTCGGCGCTGGCAAGACCTCACTGGGTAAGATTCATTGCTTTCGCCCCATATAGCCTAAGACATCTACATCCATGGGTTCCGTGCAGTGTTGGATTTCGGTTTGTTTCGTCCCCTCATCCACCCATGGATGCCTCACTCATCACAGGCCCGTGGCTTTGCCTACAGCTTCCTTCAGATTCCACCTCGCGATGGACACCCTTGCTGTTCAGCTAGAGATAAGCACTGCAACTCTCTCAAGGGTCTTTCACCCTCTAGCAATGAGCCATGCCAGTCACACAAACAACAAGGGGAGCCCAGATGGACTCCCCGGAAGCAACTAATGACTACACATCAGGCTTGAGAACCAGTCGTGACGTTGAATGTAAGGTTATACGTTTCCTTATAGCTTCCATCAGCATTAAGAACAGTACCGACCTTGCCAGCTATCCAAGACTGTCCAGCCTCTACAGCCTCATTCCATGGCGTAAGATATACATACGCTCCATTGCCATCTGCAATGAGCAATGAATTCTGTGTTATCTCATCGCCCTGCTTCGTGAGGACATAGATGATATCTCCACTCGTCATGTTACCATACTTGTATCTGATATTAACATTCGGACCAGTCAGGTTGACATCATATGTACCAGCAGCACCTTCTTCTACAGTTCCAGAACCAGAAGCTGTTGAAACTTCCGTAATCGAAAGATCAGTATCCGAGGCTGCATAAAGTGAATAGCCTTCAAGAGTCTCATCATTAACTGAAATACCTTCATCAGCTATCAGCGAGAACATGAGCGCTGCCTTGTTAACAAGGAGGTTTCCTTCCGAATCGGACTTGTATACCTTATCCCGATAGAACACAGAATTTCCGATGGAGACAGGCATGATATCATCGGTAGAGGTATATTCCTTTCCCAGCAGGCCAACGCTTGTAACAGTACCAAAGTTGCCGAGATTGATGTACATGTCATCAGCAGTACCTTCTTCGTAGATATATTCCACAACAGCCTTGGACCCAACAATCTTAGAATTCTGCCCCTGGGTCAAGAGTGAAGTTATTATTCACATTCGCAAGTGCCGTCATGAATTCCTGCATCATTACATCATAGAAAGAGCCCGAACCGAAATCGGAACGGACTCAGTAAATGATAAGCGGCTTTATCAGTTGGCGAGGGTAGCCTTTATCGATCCAACAGCCTCATCACCGTCGTAGAGGATAACGAAAACACTGGAAGGATCGGATGTATGAGTTTTACCTTTATCAAGGCATGAATGCACAGTACCCCAATCCTGAATCATGTCTCCAACATAAACATAATGCTGATCTCCGATGGTAATTATTGTACCTGTCTTCAGCGGTCCGGTTATTCCCTCATATTCATCATCAACCGCATTTACAGCACCCATCTGCATTGACAATGAAGAACTTCCGGATGTTTCTGCTTCAGCAAGCACGATACTATATGTCATATGACCAAGCTTTTTCATGCAAGCTTCATCGGCAAAAGCTTCTATGAAATACCTTCCTATCACCTTCGCAGAGGTTATGGTCGGAAGCGATGATGAGAAATTCACTGTTACGGCACCTTCTGCAGTATAGCTGGCAGTACTTCCATTCATAGCAGAGCCAAGATCGTTTACCATACTTGCATCAGTGAAGCTATCATCAACATCAGCATTGTCATATTTTGTAAGAGAAGCATCCCCATCATAAGCAATTGCCCCTGCTGAAATATAGCCAGTCACAGAACCACCTTTTCTATTAGAGCATCCAGAGATGGTTATTTTATTCAAGCTGGAAACTCCATCGTTATTTCCAAAAGCCCAACCTACCTGGCCGCCAGATATGATACCTTCATTATGGCAATCGGTAATCGTTACAGAGCTTTCCGCAAGTACGTCATCATGCAGATACTTAGGACCAGATATGAATGGTCCGATTCCCCAATGCGTATTCGTCGAATCCTCGATATCAACGGAATTAACACAATTCGACAATGTCAGATCAAAAGGAGTATCTGTATAGTCATACCCAAGATAAACAACAAACGGAGCTGTATTATTTTCTTTAGCAACAACAGTGCCATCAATCGTCACATCATCTATGACTACGGTTCCAGCGCACCCGAAAGACAATGGCTTGATGAAGGAACTGTTATCACCATAATCAATGCTGAGATTCTCTATCCTTGCACCGTTATAAAGAACACCGAAAAGAGTCGGCATCTCAGTATCGGCAGAGGAATCCGAGAATGAAATGGTATGGCCATTACCATTGAACACCCCATAGAATTCCTCGATACCAGCAGATTTTGGCAACGTTATATCAGAGGTCAAGACATAATGGAGATTCGATTTGGATTCCCCTAAGATGTTGAAATTCGAGGCATCAATCTCTATAGGATGACTCTCTGATCCCTGATCTATCACATTAACGGTTATCGTGATATCCTCTACGCCAGCTCTTGAGAGGGTGAATGTCTTTGGAGTTGTAAGAACCTCCTCAGCCCTGATCCAGAGCACGAAGTCATCTTCCGTACCACCAGCGCCTATTGCTTCTGCAACATCAGCATCGCCAATATCATGGTCTCCATAGGATACGCTCTTGATATCAACGCCATCGACAGAAATCAGAAGGCCTATCCATTTAGCATCTCCCTCCTGTGAAGGATCATCACTCGGATATGAATCAAGATCATCAAGTGTCGTCGTGACTGTAATTATTCTGTTGGAATAAGATGCAGAAGAAAGCTTCGCATTAGCCTCATAGGACGGGTGCTTACCAATGCTAACGCGTATTGGCCAGTTGTTGACCACTTCAGGCTCCCGATCATCCGGCTCTGGATCGATGGTTTCCGTAACATCATTGCCGCCTACCGTAACCTGCGCCCCGGATGACGGAAGAGAGATGGATACATTGCTTACAGATACCGTAACCTCTCCTTCCGTGTCCGTGGTAACGGTTGCCGTAACCGTGCTTCCTGTAGAGGTCGTAGTCGTCTCAGGAACCTCTATCGAGACAGTCGTCGCCGTAGCTCCCGTAGAGGCCTCGGAGATACTCAGCTCGACCTCTGTCGTTACCGCGTAGGAAGTCGCCCTGAAGCTGGAGCCTGTAAGATTACCCGTAAGGGTGTAGCTCAGGCGTCCCGTGCTGATCATGAACCCGTTATATGTCGCATCCTTGAACTCAACGACAGCGATCAGGGTAGCCACATCCTTTGCCTGCCTGAACTTTACGGTGGCCCCGTCGACCTTCCCGGCAAGAGCATCATTCATGAGCTGGACGGGATCGATCTTCTCAGCAACAGCGCTGGCCTCCGTATCGGGAAGCCCTGAAGAATTGTCATTTGTACATGAGATGAAAGCAAGAAGCATCGCTACGATGCTTAGCATGACGAGCAAGTTTCTTTTCATGTCAAACCCCCAGAATTATTGATGTTAATATCATACCCTCCCCTAATCATCTGTCAATAAAAAGTGTAATGAAAGAGAATAAGATGTCCCCATCTGAATCGAAGTGATGCCAATCTTCTGGTGACGGCCAGAAGATACATCGGATGGTATATACAGAAGGGGCTCGGCTATCTTTCTCCCGTAGAACTCAGGAATAGGATGCTCCTAAGAGACGGTCCTGTAATGACAAGGCTTTCGTGTCTACCGATCGAAGGATGGTTCAAGACGATTGTCAGCACGAAGGAAATTGACAAAAAAGGAAATTACACTGAAAATATCTTCAGTGAAAAATCTTTCAGTGTGAGGCGGCTATGTTCATAGGAAGAGAAATAGAGAAGGAGGACCTTTGGGCTTTCATCTCATCAGACAAGACCAAGGCTGCCCTTATATACGGTAGACGCCGCATAGGAAAGACAACGCTTATAAAGACAGTGCTAGAAGAGAAGAAGGTAAACCATATATTCTTCGAAGCTCTTGAGGCTGAATATGAGACAAATCTAGGCATGCTCAACCAGCTTCTCTCTGATAAGCTGGGCCTGCCGATGGGCAGATTCAGATCATTCATTGACCTGTTCACGCTCTTGAACATGACAAAGGAAAGGCTTGTCATAGTGCTAGATGAATACCAATACATGAAGATGAGCCGCAAGGATAACAGCATAGACTCAGAATTCAAGCAGATAATAGACAATCTTCCAGAAAACATAAAACTCATACTCACAGGTTCCTATCTCACGAAGATGAAGGAGATATTAAGCTATGAGAATCCGCTATTCGGGCGTTTTCAGCTCATACAGAACATAAAGGAACTCGACTATCTTACAAGCAGAGGATTCTATCCATCGCTATCATACAGGGATTCCGTATGCTTCTATGCGATATTCGGGGGATCACCGTTCATACTAGAAGCGATAGACGAAAACTCGTCCCTAGAGGAAAATGTCAGGCGGCTCATACTCAACCCCACTGGAATCGTCAGGACATACATCGAATTCATCCTATTCAAGGAAATCGGCAAGGTAAGCTATCTGAATGACATCCTTCGCATCATAGGAAACGGAAAGCTTAGATACTCGCAGATAGAAGCAAGCCTGAATCTCAAGTCAAATGGGCTCCTAAGCAAATACCTCAGCATTCTTGAGCAGATGGAGCTTATAGGACGCAGCAGGCCAATAAACAGGAAAGACGATGAGAAAAAGACCTTCTATTCGATAAATGACAACCTCATAAGATTCTATTTCGCATACATACAGCCATACACAAGCGAACTGCGGAATATCGGGGAAGAAGCTTTCTATGGGAGATATATCATTCCATCCCTTACGACATTCATAAGCTATAGATTCGAGGCAATCGTCAGAGATTATCTTAAACGCAAGGCTTCCTCATCTCCGATCCTGGATATCGGAACATACTGGTGTGATGACAAGGATACGAAGAGGAACGGTGAATTCGATTGCGTAGTAAGGCATCCTGCTGGCTATACGGTATATGAGGCCAAGTTCCTTTCCCGCCCTATGACACCCGGTGAGATGGAAGAAGAGGCAGAAAAGATAAGGAACATAAAGGCACTTGGCGACATAAGCATAGGCTTCGCCTCTGCAGAAGGCTTCGAGAGAATGCCAGAGGGCTATGAGTACATAACGCTTGAAGACATATACTCTTAAACTAAGATACTATCTGAATTACCAGCTGAAATTACATAGAAAGGCATGCGGGCCAGGAAGGCCCGCGGTGTCCTAGGACACGAGATAGACTATCGAGGTTTGTTAGCTGCCGGAACGCTGTTCCGCCTCGGTGCAGGCAAGGATGAACGGGCCTACGCCCTTGAAGTCGTCCTGAACGACCTTCTCGCTTATATAGTATCTGAAGGAGCCGTCTCGATAAGGGTTTCCTCCAAGTCCTGCGACTGAGCATATGCCGCCAAGATGAAGCTCCCCGTCATCATCTTCTGTGAGATATCTCTCCTTCGTACCTTCGATCGCCTTCATGGCAGGGGCCGTGTAGCTATCATCGAGATAGCCAAGGCGTACGCCCTTCAGGAATGAGTATGCGAACATCGAGGTGCCTGATGTCTCAAGGTAGTTGCCTACCCTTCCCCCCTCATCGGTCACCTGATACCACATGCCGCTCTCATCCTGGAAGGCTGCGATGGCAGAGGACAGATCCCTTATTATCCTGATGATATCTCCACGGGCATCATGACCTGCGGGAAGATAGTCCAGGATATCGATAGCGGCCATCAGATACCATCCGATCGAGCGTGACCAGAAATGAGGGGAAAGCCCCGTCTCATCATCCGACCACTTCATTCCGCGAGACTCATCGTAGCAATGGTACAGAAGGCCCGTGCGGCCGCAGCGCATCGTCTCATATGTCGTGATAAGCTGCCGCACCACATCATCGGCCTCCTTGTCATCCCTATGGCGCATGGCATACTCGGCATTGAATGGTCCTTCCATATAGAGGCCATCAAGCCAGATCTGCCAGGGATAGATCTCCTTATGCCAGTAGACTCCGCACCTGCATCTCGGATGCGTCTCAAGCTGAGAGCGAAGGAGATCTGCGGCACGCATGAAACGCTCCTCACCGCTCCTGTCATACAGCTCGAAGAGCGTCCTCCCGGCATTTATCTGGTCAAGGTTATACTCCCCCTTGCGATATGTCGCGATCGTACCATCAGGGGCTATCATCGGATCATACATCGAGTATACCCATGGATAGACCGCATCATCGCCATGGAGCCGGGCAGCAGAGAGCGAGGCATAGAGCACAAGGCCATGCTCATAGTGCCATTTCATCATACCCGGCCTGTATCTTCTCTCGACGCTTTTCACGATCTTCATCGAGAGAGGCATTTCGTTCATAGATCAATGACCTCCAGGTGCAAGGCCGCCCCGAAGAGCGGCCTGATCGTGTCAGCGGATAAGGCCATCGGCCTCCATCTTCTCAAGTCCCTCAGCATTCCAGGCAGCTCCGCCGATGGCGTTGAACTGATCGAGGAAGGCCTGCCAGTTCTCAGGAGTAAGCGCCCTTGCTCCGGTAAGGAACTCTGCAAGGCTCTGGTCGTAGTATCTCTGGACATCGGCATTCGGGGTCGGCATCGTTCCCGATCCGATAGCGCTCGTCCACTTCTTCGCCTGCATCTCACGGAGCGTCGTAAGGGCAGACATCGTCTTTCCGGAAACCTCGGTCACATAGGTCGGATAGCGGGAAGCAAGCTCAACGTCCCCGTTATAGAAGACCATGTTCCTCAGCTGCGTATAGACCTGTCCCTTAGGACCTGTGAATGCATTATCCCCAAGATCTCCGGCAACAGGTATGCCGTTCTCATCCAGGACATAGTTCACGCCTTCCTGTCCCCAGCCGCAGAGGTAATATCCCTCATCGCTGCTCATCCATTCAAGAAGCTCGCAGATCTTATCGAGCTTGCCTGCATCCGCAGCATTCTGGCTTACGGCATAGATACGATAGTTCATATCGTATGCACCTATCGCAGCATGTCCCTCAGGACCTGAGACAGCGTCAATGACGATCCATTCGCCATCAGGGAAGTTAGCGTCGAACGGAGCATAGTTGGCAGTCGCGGCATAAGCGGCGTTCTGCTCATACATGATACCGAACCTGCCCTGCTTCCATGCAGCGCGGAAGTCATCCTTCTTGTATGAGAGCCAGTTCGGATCGATGATGCCCTCATCGCACATCGTCTTAAGCGTCACCATGAAGTCATAGAACTCAGGCTTGTAGATCGAGAGTCCGGCAGTCTCGCTGTCAAAGCTCCAGAGACCCTCGACTCCGTATGCTCCCATGATCGGCCAGAGCCTTGAGCCAGGATAGCCCTTGAGCGTGGCATCGGTCTCGACGAACGCGCCGTATCCATAGGTATCGTTCCTTCCATTCCCGTCGGGATCGTTGAATGTGAACGCCCTTGCGACCTCAAGGAGCTCATCGATGGTGGTCGGAACCTCAAGGCCGAGGTTGTCGAGCCAGTCCTTCCTTATCAGGAGGCCTTCGTTCTTAGCGATAGCTCCAGGAGAAGCGAAGCCGAAGACCTCGCCATCGATAGTGGTGTGCGCGATGGAGTTGGCATCATACTGCTGTGCCGTGCGGACAGGCATCTTCTCGAAGCAGTCGCTGACCTCCGCCACCAGTCCCTGCTCAACGAGGTTCGTGAGAACCGGACGGCGGACCATGAAGAGATCAGGAAGGCTGTCAGCGGCACCCGCGGCCTGGATCCTAACGTCCTGATCGGACTCGTTGGAAGGAAGCATCGTCAGATTAAGATCGATGCCCAGCTTCTCGCGGATGATATCATAGCCTACCCAGTCATCTGGGATCATGCCAGCCTCGGTCACGGCAGCGCCGAACCAAAGGTCTATCGTCACAGGATCATCAGGGGTGCCAGCCGCAGCTGAGGCCTTCTCGCTGCTTCCGCCAGCGAATGCAGGCATGACCATAAGCACCGCGATGGTGATCATGAGGATGTTTCTAAGCTTTCTCATTCTTTCCTCCTTTTATGTTCTCCGCATCAGCCCTTGACTGATCCGAGGAGAGTTCCCTTAGTAAAGTATTTCTGTATGAACGGATATGCCACGATCATCGGGATAGCGCTCATGAATACCGATGCCGCCTTGATAGCGCTCACCGGAGCATTGCCGAATGCATTGACCTCGACATACTCATTCATGCCGGAGGCAAGGAGTATGTTCCTGAGGAGGATCGGCAGCGGCTGGTTATCGTTCAGATAGAGCATCGCATGGAAGAAGTCATTCCAGAACGAGACTCCATAGTATAGCCCGATCGTCATGACGATGGCCTTTGACAGAGGCAGGATGATCCTGAAAAGCACCTGCAGCTCCGTACATCCGTCGATCCTTGCTGATTCCTTCAGCTCATTGGGGATGCCGACGAAGAACTGCCTCATGATTATGCAGTTGTATGTGGATATCGCACCGGGAAGGAAGACTGCAGGCAGGTGGTTCATCAGGCCCACGTCGCGGACAAGGAGATACGTCGGAATCATGCCCACGTTGAAGACATATGGGATGATCACGATCATGTTTATGATCTTGCGTCCGGGAAGGCTCTGCACCGAGAGGACATACGCCATCGGAATCGTCAGGACCAAGGCGCAGAACACTCCTCCGACAAGGATCTTGAAGCTGTTGAGGAACGCGTCAAGGAATCCATCATTGCCCAGAAGCGCCGTATAGGCGTCCGTGGACCATTCCCAAGGAGGGAGGAACATGCCTTCCAGGTTAGACCCCAGATAATCATTGGGCCTGAACGAGAGGGTGATCGTGGACCAGACCGGGATGAGTATGACGATCAGGATGAAGACCATGAATATGTTTACGATCACATTGAAGGTATGATCGGCTGCAGTCAGCCTTACCTTGCTGTTCTGCATCTGCGGCTTCAGATGCCTCTGCTTCTTATCTGCCATCTGAAACCTCCTTAGAATAGCGAGCTCTCGGTGAGCTTCCTGGACAGCCAGTTCGCAAGAAGCACGAGGACCATGCCGAAGACTCCCTTGAAGAGTCCCACCGCCGTAGCAAGCCCGAACTCGAATTCCAGAAGGCCCTGCCTGTATACCCAGGTATCGATGATATCTCCGACGGAATAGACCTGGGGCGAGTAGAGCATGAAGATCTGGTTGAATCCGGCATCGAGGATCGTTCCGAGCTTGAGGATGAGTACCGTCACTATGACGGGAAGGATCGCAGGAATCGTTATGTACCTGACGCGCTGCCAGCTGTTGGCCCCTTCCACCATAGCCGCCTCGAAGAGCGACACGTCTATGCCCATGAGAGCGGCTATGAAGATGATCGCAGACCATCCCATCTCCTTCCAGGCATCGGAGAACAGGACAACCCATGGGAATGTCTTCACGTTGGAAAGGAAATCAAGAGGCTGTCCGCCGAAGAGCTTGATCAGGTCATTCACTACGCCATCCCCGGGAGCCAGGAGCGCCAGGAGGATACCATACATGATTACCCACGACAGGAAGTGAGGCAGGTACGCCAGCGTCTGGACGACCTTGCGCAGTGCCGGCCGCGTGCATTCATATACGCATATGGCGAGTATGATCGAGAGCGGCAGCGAGATAAGTATCTTACCGACCGAATACATCACTGTATTGCGGATAAGGGACCAGAAGTAGAAGCTGTTGATGAAAGTCCTGAAGTTCTCCAGCCCTATCCATTCAGAGCCAAGCACCCCGCGCCTTGCCATGAAGTCCTTGAAGGCTATCTGGGCATTCCAGATTGGAACATACTTGAATATTATGTAATAGATGAGCGGAATGAGAGCCAGGAGATACACAGAGCGATGCCTGGCAATCTCCCTCCGCAGCCTGCTCTTGGAAAGAGCCGTCGACGGAGCCTTGCTTCCGGATTTTCCAATGTCCATAAGTCTACCTCGTAAGTCAAGTCTAAGAGGCATCTTACGGATAATCCAATCCACTCATTGTACAATTCCGACATGCTCATCTGCGCTGACGCACATGGCTCGGAGAGAACCCCTTTATCTTCTTGAAGACCCTGCAGAAGTACGCCTGATCCTGGAAGCCGGAGTCCCTCGCTATCTCTGATAGCGTCCTGCCGGAACCCAGCAGGAGGGATACTGAGAGCTGTATCCTATAGCGGTTGAGATAATCCCACGGAGAGAGACCAAGCTCCTTGCGGAATATCCGAGCAAGATAGTCCTCGCTTATGCTGACCGCCTCCGCGAGCTGCCAGCGCGATATAGGCTGCGTGGCATGTTCATTCAGGTAAACGATAGCCCGTTTCACGATAAATCCCGTAAAAGGTGGAAGGATGCTGCTGCCATCGGCTATCGATACAAGGCGTGACAGGAAATCCTTTGATTCGAGTATCGATGGATTGGCGATGATTACGTTCGGGACAGGCGCGATCCTGTCGATATCCTTCCTTGAGAAGCGCTCACGGACAATCAGCACAGGGATGGAAGACAGGCGCTGCGATGAGCGGATCCTCGCAACCGCCTCATCATCGACGGAGGAGAGGACGATGAGGCTCACGCTCTCCTTGAGGGAGAGAGCGCCATCAAGGCTATCGGCAACGATGGTCCGTCCTATATCCTCAAGCGATGGAGGGAGCGATGCCGAAGGCCCAAGCAGCAGGAGCAGGCGCTCATTCGAGGAAGCGATCGACTCAAGCGCGGTCCGGAGAGAGAATTCCTCCCTCTCGGAGAAGAGGATCACTGAGACCGGGCGGAGGGAAAGGGAGGCAAGCAGCGCCGCAGCCCCCTGCCGGTTATCATCAAGGAGGGCCACGGCACGGGGCGAGACAGAAGAGAGATCATCACAGCCGACGCCTCTTGCATCAAGGCCATCGGGCATCAGGCCATTCCCGCCCTCGAGGAAGATGATTCCCTCTCCCTTGACGCTTCCCTCTGCAAGACGTGGATAAGGAATGGTGATGGATGCCGTCTCTCCGCTTCTGTCCATCACGCCCGAATGCATCACGACTATCTGCTCGACAAGCTTCAGCGCAGTATCCTCAAGATCCGCAGGTCCATCATTTATCGAAAACAGAAGCCCATCCTCCGAAAGTGATATGGAGATCCGTCCGCTGATTCCGGACGGGGATGAACACATGATCAGCAGTGCCTCAGATAACCTGTCACGGTCGATTTCCAGCAATGGAAGCCGCGACGGAGCCTCTACGGACAATCCATCGCTTACAAGCGAGGAAACCAGCGGAGAGAGAGGCTGCAGGGAAAGGGTTACCGACAGCTCGCCACGCTCTGCAAGCGCAAGCTCAAGCAGATGCTCCGCACCGAGTATGGAACGGAGAAGCCCTGTGCGGGGAAGCCTCCCCTTCCGCATAAGCGACGAGCGCATCTGCGACAGCGGCTGCATGACGCCTTCGGAAAGCCTGGCATAGAACTCCTCCGCGTTCCGCTCCCCCTCTTCGGCCCTTTCCTTAGCCTCTCTTGCCTCTTCGAAGAGGCTTATGCCCTTGAGCGCGGAAGAGAGCGATGTCCTGATATCCTCCAGGACATAGCCCTCGCACCATCTGGTACCCACCACGATATATCCAAGCTCCTGGCTATCATAGAAAAGCGGCTCTATCACGAAGATTCCGCGCTCTACCTCAGCGGAGAGAGACGGCGGAGCTATGAGAGAGCGGGAAAAATGCTCACCTCCATCATAGATCACCTCATCGGAGAAGCCTCCTGCGAACAATGTCTCAGAGAAATCCGCATAGAGCATCACGAAGCACTTGGAGATGCCGAGGTTGCCGAATGTGGACTGCATTATGGCGGGCAGCTCATCATAGGCCTTTGCCGCGAGCAGGCGGGTCTTGAAGAGGTCGAGGGATGTGGTGAGCATCCGCATGCGCTGCCGTTCCTTTGCCCTGGCGCGCCGCTCTTCGAAGATCAACCTCAGGAAGAGCCGGTCCTTCCTCTCCTGCGAGATCTGGCCCGAAAGGACAGGCACGGTCTCGAACAGGGCAGCAGGATCGCCGCCAGAGGCTATGAAATCCTCACAGGAGGAAAAGAGCAGTGAATCATCGCCGTCTCCGAGAAGATAGGAGAATATCCTCCTGAGCGCAGCTTCTGCGGCAGGATTCTCAAGATGAAGGCAGAGGATCCTCCACAGCTCATCATCATCGACGGAGAATGTCCTTCCCTCGGTTCCGAAGAGCCCGGTGCAGCCGCATGAGTGACGCACGATGAGATCGGTCGAGAGAAGGATATCCGGGGAGCTCCCGCCACTGCATAGCGAAGAGATCAGGCCGTAGGAGGAGACGGCCAGCCTTGTTATCGGGAGCCTCACCGTAGTAGGCTCAACGGACATCAGCGTGTTCTCGTCGTTATCATTGAATCCTGCGACATGCAGCATGCGGGGAATCCTGATGCCAGACGCCTCAAGATAGCGGAAGGCGGAAAGGAGGAGCATGTCAGAAGCGGCAACAAGCGCGGTGAAGTCACGGCCAGGCACGAGGCCGCGCATATCGATCAGCTCCTTCGCAGCGGCAGCTCCCTCAGCCCATGGATACGGGGACGAGACAAGACGCTCATCATATGCTATCCCCGCCTTCTGAAGGGCATCCCTATACGCCCTGAGCCGGTCCTCAGCGCTCCTATGGCTCTCAGGGCCCCTGATGAAGGCGATCTTCCGGTCACCATGCACCGATATCATATGACCGACCTCGGCAAGCATGCCGCTATAGGCATCGAAGTCGACGCTGGGACATCCGTCGACCAGCATTCCAAGGGAGACTACGCTTATCTCCCGGGCCTTCTCCCTGGCGAACATGGCAGCCTCATCGGCGCCGACGGAACCGGAGAGGGCTGATGTCCAGATAACCGCGCCATCTAGAGATGAGGAGTTGGCAAGATCATAGATCCCGTTCCTGAGATACTCATTGCCAGGGACATAGCGCAGGCGGCCTCCGGGGAAAACGAAGAGGGCACTGCCATCATCGCCTGAGGCAGCACCAGCCATGGCCTTCCACATGGATGTGCTCGATCCCTGATAAACATTCGCCAGCAAGAATCCTATGCGCCTGCCCATCATCCCTCCTGATGTCGTTATTGTACAACACCGATACGTTAAGGAACAAAAGTTTTCATTTGACAGAGTTCCTTATTAGATTAAACTGAAACCATGTTCCGTTTTTCGGCCATCGAACAAGGATTGAAGAGGACAAACGGCTTCCTTGAACGCTCAATGCCAATAATTACGCCTACTGGCGTAATACTCGGCATCCTGCTTGCATTCCTATTCAAGCCTCTCAAGCCAATCGTGACCCCACTCTTCGCCTTCCTGACGCTCGTCAACGGCATGGGAGTCTCAGTCCTCGATTTCGGCCGCGTCATACGGAAGCCGAAGCCGATATTCCTCTTCATGCTCTGCGCCTATATCGTCTTCCCGCTGATAGTGACGACAGTCGCGCATCTCCTGTTCCCCTCAAGCCCGGATACCGTAGCCGGATTCATCCTGCTCTATGCGATACCGACCGCGGTGGTAGGAAGCGTATGGTCCGGGATATACGACGGAAACGCGGCGCTCAGCCTTGCCATGCTCGTGATAGGCACGCTCCTTGCGCCTATAATGACGCCCTATACGGTACGCCTCCTCTCCTCTTCCGAGATATCTATGGATGTGTCAGGCATGATGCTCTCCCTTCTATGGATGGTCGTGATCCCATCCGTGATCGGGATAGCCATCAACGCGGCTACGAAGGGAACATGCACAAGGCACGCGGTACCCTGCCTCAAGCCATTTACGAAGGTAGCCCTGCTGCTGGTGATAATCATCAACTCAAGCCAGGTGGCAGAGGAGCTCATGGAATCCCTCACCCTGGCATGCGTGCCTCAGTTCTTGACATCGTTCGCATTCGCATTCTCCGGCTATTTCATAGCCTACGCGGTCGGACGCATAGGACGGCTGGAGCACAAGGAACTGATCTCAATGACCTTCGCGTCCAGCATGAAGAACATCTCAGCCGCGATGGTAATAGCGATAGACTTCTTCCCTCCGGGGGCAGTACTGCCTATCATATTCGGTATAGTGCTGCAGCAATCGACATGCGCGCTCTCGGCCCATATCCTCTTTGGAAGAAAGCCGGAAAAGATAGATAACGTCAAAGGAGACAAGCGATGAAAAGCATCAAGGAAACCGTCAAGAAGCCTCAGAGACCTGTGAAGATCCTCCAGTTCGGAGAGGGAAACTTCCTCAGGGCATTCGTGGATTGGATCGTAGACCTTCTCAACGAGAAGGGAGACTTCAATGGCAACGTGATGATGATCCAGCCGCTCAAGAACGGCATGGGGGAGATGATCAATGACCAGGACGGCCTCTACACGACAGTCCTCAGCGGAATCGTGGACGGCAAGCCGGTCCAGGAGTTCAGGACCATCACCAGCGTCGAAGGATGCATCAATCCATTCACGGAATATGAGAAGTACATGGCCCAGGCGGAGAATCCCGACCTCAGGTTCATCATCTCCAACACTACAGAGGCCGGCATCGCGTATCATGAGGGCGATAAGCTTGATGACAAGCCGCAGATCTCATACCCGGGAAAGGTCTGTGCATTCCTTTACAGGAGATACAGGCACTTCAACGGCGCCGAGGATAAGGGAATCATCGCCATCCCATGCGAGCTTATAGACAAGAACGGAGACAACCTCAAGGCAATCGTCAAGAGATATGCCGACGAATGGGGACTTGAGGATGGATTCAAGAGCTGGCTCGACAATGCATGCGACTTCTGCAACAGCCTCGTAGACAGGATCGTCCCGGGATACCCCAGGAATGAGGCAGATAAGCTCTGTGAGGAGCTTGGCTACAAGGATAACCTCCTAGACAAGGCGGAGCTTTTCCTTCTCTGGGTCATAGAGTGCCACGGAAAGACCCATGAGGATGAGCTTCCGACCGAGAAGGCCGGCGTGAATGTCATCTGGACCGACGACATGTCCTTCTATCGCACTCGCAAGGTGCGCATCCTCAACGGCGCCCATACCATGTCCGTGCTCGCAGCATACCAGATGGGACTCAATACCGTAGAGGAATGCATCAAGAGTCCAGTTATCTTCCCGATGATGAAGCGTGGCCTCTTTGAGGAGATCATCCCATCGATGGATGGGGATAAGAAGCAGCTGGAAGAATATGCGGGAGACGTACTCAACAGGTTCGCAAACCCGTACATCGTCCATCTCTGCCTCTCCATCTCGCTCAACAGCGTCTCCAAGTTCAAGACGCGCGACCTGCCATCCCTCATCGGTTATGTGAGGAAGGAAGGAAAGCTCCCGGTGGTGCTTCCGTTCTCGCTTGCAGCCCTAATCTCATTCTACAACGGCACGGAATATGAGGGACCAGCGCTCGTCGGTAGCCGCAACGGCGAGAAATATCTGATCAACGACAGCCCGGAAGTACTCGAGAAGTTCGCTTCTCTGTACAAGGCAGAGTACAAGGATGCGGCAGACAAGGCTGGGAAGATCGCGCACGCGGTACTCTCAGATGCGTCATGGTGGGGAGAGGATCTCACAAGGATCGAGGGACTCGAGAAGACGATCGCAGGACACCTTGAGACAATCTGGACCAAGGGCATGAAGGCTGCCGTGGAAAGCCTCTGAGGTAGTATGGATCAGAAGCTCATCAAGATAACGGATCGCGACAATGTCGCAGTAGCGATCTCTCCCGTGATGAAGGGAGAGGTCGTGACAGTCGCCGGGGATACCTTCACGGCCTTCTCAGACATCCCGGCAGGGCATAAGATCGCCCTGCAGGATATCAGGAAGGGAGAGAAGGTAATCAAATATGGCTACCCTATCGGCGCTGCGAAGGAAGATATCGGGAAGGGCCAGCATGTGCATGCCTTCAATATCTCGACGCTGCTTTCCGAAAGCGCGGCCTACAGCTATGACAGAAGCGTGGCAGAGGAGTGCATGAGGGAAGCCGAGGTGGACAAGCTCAGGTGGAAGGGCCATGTTCCCGCCATCAACGTCTATGCCAGGAAGGATGGACGCATCGGTATCCGCAACTCGCTCTGGATCGTTCCCACGGTCGGATGCGTCAACCGCATCGCCATGAAGCTCGAAGCATGGGGCAATGAGACGCTCGGCCTGGAGGATGGGGTACATGCGTGGACGCATCCATTCGGCTGCTCACAGCTCGGCGGCGACCATGAGAACACGAGGAAGATACTTGCAGGCCTCGTCCATCACCCGAATGCCGGAGGCGTGCTGGTCATCGGACTCGGATGCGAGAACAACACGATGGACTCCTTCAAGGAGCTTCTCGGCCCCGTAGACGAATCAAGGGTGAAGTTCCTCATCACGCAGGAATCAGAGGACGAGATCGGTGATGCAAGGCGCCTGATGCTCCAGATCGCAGAGGTCATGAAGGGAGACAGGAGGGAGCCGCAGCCGATGTCGAAGCTTGTCGTAGGCTTCAAGTGCGGAGGCTCGGATGGGCTTTCCGGCATAACCGCGAATCCGCTTGTCGGACGCTTCTGCAACGATCTTACGGCAATGGGAGGAACAGGAATCCTCACAGAGGTTCCGGAGATGTTCGGCGCGGAGCAGATGCTGATGAACAGGGCCGTCAGCGAGGAGATATACGAGAAGACGGTCGCGATGGTGCAGGACTTCAAGGATTACTTCACGTCCCACGGCCAGGTCGTATACGAGAATCCATCGCCCGGCAACAAGGCTGGCGGAATCTCGACGCTTGAGGACAAGAGCCTCGGATGCGTGCAGAAGGGAGGAAGGGCTCCTGTCACCTCGGTTCTCGGCTATGGCGAAAGAGTTACCACCCCAGGGCTCACCCTGCTCTCCGGTCCCGGCAATGATATCGTATCAACAACCGACATGACCGCGGCCGGTGCGCATATGATCCTCTTCACGACAGGTCGTGGCACCCCGCTTGGCGCGCCCGTCCCAACGGTGAAGATCGCGACGAACCATGCCCTCGCGGAGCATAAGGCTGACTGGATCGACTTCGATGCCTCACCGATGCTCAGGGAGGATCCGGAGAAGGTAACGAACGAGCTCATCAAGCTGATCGGAGCGATTGCCAACGGTGAGAAGCATACGAAGAATGAGATCAACGGATACTCCGAGATTTCGATATTTAAGGATGGTGTAGTGCTATGAAAGAATTTATGGACAAGGACTTCCTCCTGGAGACAGGAACCGCTAGGACGCTCTATCATGAGCATGCTGCTGATATGCCGATCTTCGACTATCACTGCCATCTCATCCCAGAGCAGATCGCGACAGACAAGAGATTCACGACGATTACCGATGCATGGCTCGGCGGCGACCACTATAAGTGGAGGATGATGAGGGCATGCGGCTTCGATGAGAAGCTCATCACAGGCGATGCCGATCCCTATGATAAGTTCCTCGCATGGGCTGAGACGATGGAGAACCTCATCGGAAACCCGCTCTACCACTGGACGCACCTTGAGCTGCAGAGATACTTCGGTATCAATGATATCCTCTGCCGCAAGAATGCCAGGAAGATCTATGACAACGCCAATGAGCAGTTCAAGAGCAATCCTGAGCTTTCAGTATTCGGCATCATGAAGAAATTCAAGGTGTACGCGGTAGGCACCACAGACGATCCTGCGGATGACCTTGCATACCACAAGATCATCAAGGACGAGGGAAAGTGCCCGGCAAAGGTCATCCCTTCCTATCGTCCGGACAAGGCGCTCAACATCGAGAAGCCTGACTTCGCGGAGTATATCGCCAAGCTCGGAAAGGCTGCAGGAGTCGAGATAAAGAGCGTCTCTGACGTCATCGATGCCCTTCTGAAGAGACTCCAATTCTTCGTCGAGATGGGTTGCAAGGCCTCTGACCACGCGCTCATTACCTGCCCGCATACCTTCTGGGATGAGAAGGCTGTCAACGCCGCATTCGAGAAGAGGATGGCAGGAGATGCGGTAACGGCAGATGAGGCGGATGCCTACAGGACATTCGTGCTCTCAGCCCTCGCCCGCGCATATCATAAGAACAACGTCGTCTTCCAGTGCCACTTCGCATCGATCAGGGACAATAACAGGACGATGTACCGCCTGCTTGGACCAGATACAGGCTACGACGCATCCCACGATGTGGAGCTTGCAGCCAACATCTCCGCATTCTTCGGCTCACTCTCAGAGACCGATGAGGTGCCTAAGACGATCTTCTACTCGCTCAACCCGAAGGACTATTACTCTCTCGCAACCCTCATGGGCTGCTACCAGGGAGGAATCAGAGGCAAGATGCAGCTCGGTTCCGCATGGTGGTTCTGCGACCACAGGGATGGCATGGAGGAGCAGATCAAGGTCCTTGCCAACGTCGGAGCGCTTCCGCTCTTCGTCGGCATGCTCACGGACAGCCGCTCTTTCCTCTCCTACTCGCGCCACGAATACTTCAGGAGGATACTCTGCAACGTCATCGGAGGCTGGGTAGAGAACGGTGAGTTCCCTGCAGATATGGATCAGCTTGGAGAGATAGTCAGGAATATCTCCTTCAACAACGCGCAGAGATACTTCGAGGGCTGATCTGATGAAAGAGAAGGATGACGAGAAGCAGATGAGCGCGGTACAGCGCACTATCTCCATACTGGAGGCGCTATCGCGCGTTGAGTCGATAAACCTTGAGAATCTCGCGAAGGCTACGGGACTGCCCAAGGCCACGCTTCTCCGATTCCTCTCTACCCTTATCTCCCTTGGGTATGTCATGCGTGATGATGGCGATCTGTATCATCTCACGCTGAAGATGTTCTCAACGGGATCACGCTCCCTTTCGCACATAGACCTGGTAACCACGGCAAAGCCGTTCGCGAAGAACCTTGCCAGGGAGCTTGGAGAGACTGTCCATATGGGCATACTCGAAGGCGATACCGCTGTCTATGTGCTGAAGGAGGAGTCCATATACACTCTCAGGATGTATTCGCAGGTAGGAAAGCGGATACCACTGTACTGTACCGCCATTGGCAAGATATTCCTCTCCGAAATGAGCGATGAAGCGCTTGATGATTACATCAGCGGGCATCCGCTGAAGCCATTCACGCCGAAATCGATACGGACGGAAGAGGCCCTGAAGGAAGAGCTGAGGAAGACGCACGAGCGAGGCTGGTCCATCGATGATGAGGAACATGAGATGAACATAAAATGCATCGCAGCCCCTGTCAGGGATTATTCCGGAAGGACCGTCGCCGCGATATCCGTATCATGGCCGCTCTTCCGCTTCGAGGATTGCGACCAGAGCAAGATCACAGGGAAGATAATGGAAGCTGCGGCAGAGCTTTCCTCGATACTCGGCTACGAGAAGGGCTGAACGTCACTGAAGGCCGTAGGCAGGCAGAAAAGGCAATCATAGATATCCCTGTGCCTTCAGCCTACTGATATTCTGCTCAGAAAGCATGAGGGTGGCCACCTAGCCACCCTCGACTGTCAGCATTCGAATGTCTTTGCACTCTCGAATTCATCGAGTATCGCCTTGTCCGGCTCAGGAGTGATGAGCGAGACGATGACTATGAAAAGAGATGATACGATGAATGCAGGAAGAAGCTCATAGATGCCGAATATCCCGCCCATCGGCTTGATAAGGAAGTTCCAGGCGAAGACCATGATGCCTCCTGAGAGCATTCCAGCGATCGCACCCTGCCTCGTCGTCCTCTTCCAGAAGAGGGAAAAGAGCATCAGAGGACCGAACGTCGCTCCGAATCCTGCCCATGCGAAGCTCACGATAGTGAATATGATGCTATCCTCATCAAGGGCGATGAGCGCTCCGATAAGGGCTATCACGATGAGAGTGACCCTCGACACGACCATGACCTGCTTGTCATTGGCCTTGGTATGGAAGACACCCTGGAAGAGGTTCTTCGAGAATGCCGATGCAGCAATAAGAAGGTAGGAATCGGAGCTGCTTATCGTAGCGGCAAGGATGCCTGCCATCACCAGGCCTGCAAACAGCGGATGCATCAGCACGCTGGCAAGGTAAGAAAAGATATTCTCCGAATCGGACGCGGTATTGAACACTGTCGGATCAAAGGCCCTTCCTACAAGGCCGATCGTCACTGCAGACAGGAGAGAGATGAGCACCCATACAGTCGCCACGCGGCGGCTCTTGGTAAGCTCATCAGACTTTCTGATGGCCATGAAGCGCAGCAGGACCTGAGGCATGCCGAAATAGCCAAGCCCCCATGCAAGCATCGATGCGACGGAAAGGAGAGGATACGGAACGGCATCATTGAATACAGGAACGCCGCCAGACATGATCTGCTCGCCGGCCTCATTAAGAGCCGGAGATGCGATATGGAAGAACTCCAGGAAGCCGGGGATGTTCCTGATGTTATCGAAGACCTGCCCTATGCCACCAGCAGCGGCAGTGCCGGAGACAAGCACGACGACGAGGGCGAAGACCATGATGATAGCCTGCATGAAGTCGCTGACGCTCTCAGCGAGGAAGCCGCCAAGGAATGTATAGACTACCACGAACGCGACACCGCAGAGCATCATTGCCCTGTAGTCAGCACCGAATATCGAGGAGAAGAGCTTGCCGCAGGTCACGAAGCAGCTGGAGGCATAGACACAGAAGAAGACGAGGATAAAGAGCGAAGAGATCGTGAGTATCACCTTCTTCTTCTCATGGAACCTGTTGCTGAAGAATTCCGGAATCGTTATAGAGTTACCGGCGACATGCGAATAGCGTCTAAGCCTCTTGGCTACCAGAAGCCAGTTCACATACGTTCCGATCGCAAGTCCGATCGCCGTCCAGAACGCGTCGGCAAGCCCTGTCCAGTAAGCAAGTCCCGGGAGCCCCATCAGGAGCCAGCCGGACATATCGGAGGCCTCCGCGCTGAATGCGGCGACCCATGGACCAAGGGAACGTCCGCCAAGATAATAGTTATCGCTGTTCTGATTGGCCCTCTTAGCAAAGTAAACGCCGATGCCGATCACGACGCTCATATAGAGAACCAT
The DNA here is from genome assembly GCA_944389145.1 of uncultured Spirochaetaceae bacterium. Classification (GTDB taxonomy): domain Bacteria; phylum Spirochaetota; class Spirochaetia; order Sphaerochaetales; family Sphaerochaetaceae; genus Ornithospirochaeta. Next base: position 22,368 of record CALXLH010000017.1, on the reverse strand, counting down.
CGAGATAAGCATCTGGGCTGAGGATGTACTCATATCTCCCTCCAAGAAGCGTAATTTCAATCCAGTGTACACAACAAACGGAATCAATGCAAAGAAAAGACAACCGGCCTTGCATTTTAATCGTATTTTCTCAAGGCAGGGACAGAAGAAGCGATTGTCATGTTAAGGGAATGGGCTATCTCTCTACATGTATCGTTCCTCCTTCGTCTCATGCAGGTAATATGCGATCTGGACGGAGGCGAGCAGCACGAGCATGATGATGAGCATCAGCCATACCGCACTATACCCCGCCCTCTCATAGATGACTCCGCCAAGGGCCGTGCCAACCACGGAACCCAGGTTAATGACGCCTTCATGTATACGCATCGTCCGGACCTTATCTCCGATTCCGCAGGCGCTGTGGAACGAGCTGAACGAGGCACAGAGCGAGAAGACCAGGCCATAGATCAGGATGGAGATGGCGATCACGGCTATTGAGCGGGATGCGGACAGCACGATCATGAGAATGGCGATCAGCGCCTCCGCTCCGAGGATCCTGCTGAACCTCAGCTGCCACCAGGACGTGTGCGAGAGGAAGAAGAAGGAGGCACAGGCCGCCATCCCCCTCAGGAACAATATCGTGCCGCTCATCTGGTCGGAAACCCCAAGGATATCCTTCGCGAACATCGGGAAGATATTAAGGAGTATCGCCTGTACCGCGTAGGCCATGAACGCGACGCTCCATGATATAACGCGTATGGCAAGCACCCTCCTTGAAGCCGCTCCTATCGTCGGGTCGATCGACTTCTCATCAGATGAGGGCCTGGCAGGGCGGCAGAAGCGCGCAAGGATCGAGGTGGTCAGCCATAGCATGACGAATACCGCGATACCGATGATGAATACATTGCGGGGATCCATGCTCACGATCCAGGTCGTGATCAGCGGGGAAAGCCCCACGCCAAGGCTCCATGAGAGGTTGAACGAGCCGAGGATGCTGTTTATCGAACGCTCATCGGCAGAATCCATCAGCCAGGCCTCGAGAGGCGCCCATAGGAGGCTCATGAAGAGACCATAGAGAGCGAGGCAGAGGAAGATAAGCCAGATCGCCTCAGCCTGCAGCAGCGCAAGGATCGCGAGGGACATCCCCAGGAATGACGCGCCAATCAGCACATGCCCGGAGAAACGGGCGTATATCGGATACAGGAACATGCATCCCAGGAAGAATGCCAGGGTATATGTGCTGGCGGCAAGCCCGACAATCCCCGATGGGATACCATTCGAATACCTCAGATAGTACACCAGGGCGAGGTTGATCATGTATATCACGCCTTGCCCTAGCAATGACACGGCATCTAGGACAAGGACCTTCGCAGAATCCCTTGAGATCATATCCGACCTGGATTACTTCCTGCTTTCAAGGAACGACATGAACATCTGCCAGTCATAGAGCGTCAGGTCATGCACCCCTGGCCGCAGATGATAGCCTACCCTATCGCCCGTGACCTGCAGGCAAGGCCGTGGCTGCACATCGCTCTCAAGCCCCTTGAGCCCGTAGTAGCCATAGGCCTCTCCCGCAAGATAGGCAGAGGCGTACTCGGCCTTCGGATCAGCCCAGTCATCCATGGATGCGCTGGCGACATAGAGGCAGCGCGGAGCTATGAGGGAAAGAAGCTCATGCTGATCGCACCTGAGAGCAACCTCGTTGCCATCATATTTCCTATATGCCTTGCAGAACCAATACGGGAAGACCTCGTTGATCTGCCTTATCGTCTCCCCATCCTTATAAAGTGAGAGCGCGGCGCCCGTGCAGCCAGAGCAGCTGGAGTACACGGCATTGAAGCGCTCATCGCAGGCCGCGGCATAAAGCGCGGTCTTGCCGCCTCTTGACTGACCAACCACGGCAACGCGGCTCTTGTCGAGGCGAGGATCCGTCTCTATATGATCCATCACCCTCATAGCGCCCCAGGCCCAGGCCGCGATCGTTCCCCAGGCATGATCGCCGGAGAGCGAGAACGCCTGCTGGACGCCATTCACCGAGCCATCATCCCTGTCGGTATCGAGATCCTCGACCCAGTAGGAGACAGCGGCATAACCATGGCTAGTGAGATATTCGACTGGGAAGAAGTCGGTATGTATCTGACGCGAGAGGTCGATGTTCTCCGCCTTGCTCCTGTTGCAGATGAGCAGCATCACAGGCACGGGCCTATCTGAACGGGGGATGAACATATAGAACGGGAAGGAGAAGGTTCCCCTATCCCCGGAGAATGAAGCCTCCAGGACCTCGGTCGTGACATCATCGGAGAAGACAGAACGCTCTGATGATACGACGCGGAACGAGAGATCTTCCGGGCGGGCAGGGAAGTTCCCGTATACCTCGTCCTTGAAGAAGCCGAGGATCTCAGGCCTCCTCTTACCCTCCCACTGCTCCTTGGTGGCTATCCTGGTTCCGTCAAAGGCCACGCCGATCTTCGGTAGCCTGTCGTCTATAGTCTTCATCCTTCCTCCTCTCAGCCCTTCACCGCACCATTGGTGAGGCCGCTGATGATGTGCTTCTGAGCGAATATGTACACGAGCATTATAGGCAGTATCGACATGAGGAACGTGGTGAACGCCAGCGTGTAATCCGTCGTGTACGCAGTCTTGAACGAGTGCTGGAACAGCGTGATCGTGTGAAGCTTGTAAGAACGGTTGAGGACAAGGAGCGGCATGAAGAAGTCGTTCCATATCCAGAGCGAGTTCTTGATCAGCACCGTGGCGGTTATCGGACGCAGCAGCGGATACACGATCATCCAGAAGGTCTTGTTCGTGCTTGCTCCGTCGATATACGCGGCCTCCTCCATCGAGGTCGGCATCGAGGCCATGTACCCGACATAAAGGTACGTTCCCTCACAGACGGAGGTGGCGACATAGAGGACTATTATTCCCGGTATGTTCATCAGCCCCAGCGCGTTGACGAGCTTCATCAGCGGCAGCATCCTGACCTGGAACGGCACGAATATGCCGCAGACGATGATGAAGTAGATGACCTTGAAGATCCGCTTCTCCCTCATGCCTCGCGAAAGCGGATAGGCAAGCATCGGAAGGAGTATCGACATGATCGCTACAGCGATGCCGGTTATGATGATGGAGTTGCCGATGGCATAGTAATAATCAGGCTTGGAGAGGACCTTCATGAAGTTCCCCAGATAAAAGCTCTTAGGGAAGGAGAAGAAGTTTCCCAGGATCTCAGACGAGGTCTTGAACGGCGTGATGACCGTCAGGTAGAACGGCAGCGCTATGATAAGTATTCCGACTGCCAGGATGGCGTAGACATACCATCTGGCACGGTTTATATAAGATCCTTTCTGCTTCATCTCTCAGTCCTCTATGCTTTTCCTGTTTATAACGATCATCTGGAACGCCGATACTGCTATCAGCACCACCGATATCATCAGGGCCTCTGCGATCGCGAAGCTGAACTTCATCTCCTCGAAGCCCTGCCTGTAAACGAGCATGACTATGCTTGTCGTGGCTCCGCCCGGGCCGCCATCGGTAAGGCCCACGATGTAATCGAAGACCATCAGTCCGTCTCTCAGGACAAGGACAAGCACGACGCTGACGACAGGAAGGAGGTACGGTATCGTGATCTTCCAGAACTGCTGCCACTTCGAGGCGCCATCGATAAGGCTGGACTCCAGGATCTCCCCCGGAATCGTCTGAAGCCCAGCCAGGAAAAGCACTGTCGGTATGGCCACGCCCTGCCACACGTGGACGAAGAGTATTCCGTATATCGCGGTGGATGGCGAGGAGAGGACGCTCTTCTGCAATGCCGCGATACCAAGGAGATCTCCGACGGCGGGAATGGCGCGGAAGTATATCTCATTGAATATGAGGCTCGCCGTAAGCATGCTGACCACCGCGGGGAAGAAATACACGGAACGTATGAATCCCCTCGCCTTCAGATCCTTGTTCAGCAGGAGCGCAAGCACCATGCTTATGACGATGATGGAGATTATCAGAAGGATGCTATAGCGAAGGTTGAAGAGGATGGCACTCGTAAACCTGTCATCGGTAAGAGCGTCGATATAGTTTCCAAGGCCTATGAAATCCCTCTTCTTCGAAAACCCGTTCCAGTCGAACGTGGAGTAGTAGATACCCAGTATCAACGGAGTCACGAAGAGGCACAGGTAAAGCACGAAGCCCGGTATTATATACAACGCGTAAGTGATGTATTTCTCTCTGTTCTTTACTGATTTTCCTAGCATCTCGATAATCTTCCTGCATATATGCCGCGGCAGAGCCGCCGCGGCACGCGATCGGTAACCGATCAGTTATAGTAATCGACCGTCAGCTCATCGCTCTTGGCGAGGAACGCGTCGATGTCATGATCGATGAAGAGCTGCTGTACGGCAACCTGCCAGTCAACCCTGAAGCCTGCTGGCTGAAGGACGGACGGAAGCATCACCATAGCGCCCTCGGAGAGCATGTCGTTGATCACGCTGAAGCACTCGACGTTGTAATCAGCCTCGACGGCCATGTTCGGGGAAAGGTCGGTCTGGAGCCACTTCCCAAGAGCCTCGGAGGAGAGAAGGAACTCGAGGAACCTTCTGGAAGCCTCCTGCTTCTCAGGAGAAGCGGACGCGGAGATCGCATAGCAGGTATCTGGGCAGGTTGAGAGGTATACAGGCCTGCCATCATATGACGGGAACGGAAGCATCTCATAGTCGAACGTGACATTGGCCTGGTTGATCGTCGTGGCGGCCCAGGTTCCGGAGATGATCATCGCGACCTTGCCATTGACGAAATCTGCAATCGCCTGCTCATGGCTCATTCCGAGGTTGTCAGCAGGGCCATACTCGCGCAGCTCAAGAAGCATCTCCGCAAGCTCCCTCATCTCAGGCTCCTTCGTCCATGAGGTCTCTCCGGCACCGACAGCCTCGAACTTGGAGATGACATCGACGTTGATGTTTCCATTGATGAGCCTCTCTGCCTGCTGTCCGATCGTATGGGCGTCCTTATCGGAGAAGGCGAATGGCTGGATTCCCGCGGCCTCCATCTCCTGGCAAAGCGCAATCAGGCCCTCGTAGGTATCGGGCATCGTCCATCCATGCTCCGCGAACATATCCTTGTTGTAGTAGATTCCGCTCGGGGAGAGCGTGACAGGGATGGAATAGTTCCTTCCATCAACCTCCGCCATCTCGGCGATGCTCGGCTGCACAAGGTCAAGAAGAGGATCATCGGTAAGATCGATGAAGAGTCCCTCACGGAAGAATTCCTCATAGGTGGCGTTGAAGAAGACATAGCAGCACTCAGGAACGGTGTTGGTGGCTACCCTGGTAAGGAATACCGTCTGCGCGTCCGCTGTGGATGTCAGCGTCACGTTGATATCAGGATTGGCGGCGTTGAACTCATCGACAAGCTCCTGATAGCAATCAACGGCCTCTGGCTTAAGCGAGAAGAACTCTATCTCTACCACTCCATCGGATGATGCGCTCTCGCTGCTTCCGCTACCGAACGCAGCCATGGCGACACACGCGAGCATCATCAGAACGATTGAAAATCTTTTCATGTTTCCTCCTTTGTGAAATCAGATCAGATATCCATCTTTTTCTTCGATTCTATAGCGGCTTGGGCAAACATAAATGGATGATGATAGTATTTCTTGCCATTTCTTAAGATTCAGAGCTACGATCATCCTATGAGAACGCTACTGCACGGGATAAGCCTGAGAAGGAAGCTGCTGTTTCTGCAAGGCATCAGCCTGATCTTCACCATCCTGTCGCTCATCTTCATACTGCGCATCGAATACTACGGGGAGATCGGCTCGATCGCGGAGCGGTCCGACCAGATAGCGGAACAGGCCGCCTCTCGCGCGGCTCAGCTTTACCATGAGCAGGAGACGATAACGCTATTCCCGCTGCTTAGGGAAGCGAACGGCACGCCGAATGCTACGATGAACGTGCTTCTTGGCAACACGGAGGGGCCCGTCCTCTCATATCAGGAGATAAGGACACTGGAGACGGAGATGATGAACGTACTGAGCCTGAACTCAACCATCGATTCCATCGCCGTGGTAAATATGGCCGGAACCGGCATGTTCATGGATCTTACGCGTACATACAATCGCTCTGAGACCATCAATCTAGGAAATGAGCAGCCATGGATGCAGAGAGTGCTGGACGCAAAGGGAACGCCTGTGCTGCTTACGGGGGAGATAGGGCTTCCTGACGGGGATCAGATCTACGCGGCAAGGGCGATCATCTACGCAGAGAAGTACATGCCCGTAGGATTCGTCGTAGCGGGAATCAGCATCGGGAATATCCAGAGGATACTCGAGAGAAACCTCATACTGGCCGATCAGAGGGCCGCGCTCCTTGAGATACCTTCCGGGGATATGATCTACTCCTCCCTTCCCCTGGGATTCAGCCTCGCCCTGGATCAGCCATGGAGGATCATAGAGGACGGGTATATGCTTTCGTTCGCGCTATCGGAGGATGGACGCTTCCTGACACTAATAGCGACGCCGTACCTCACGCTTCTGAGATCCATCAGCATACCCTCCATAGTGATCCTGCTCCTCGCAGTTGCCTTCACGATATTCATGGCGGTATTCAGCAGGATGATCATACGGAGCATCCAGAGTTCCGTGAGCCATATCATCAGCTCTGTCAGGAAGCTCGGGAAAGGAGACTTCTCGGTCAGGATAGAGGATCTGCAGTCACCTGAGATGCAGGAGATCGGCACGGCGCTCAACAGCATGTCGGAAGAGATAAGCAATCTGATCCAGACCGTGTACAAGAAGAACCTTGAGATGAAGGAGTCGGAACTGCAGGTGCTTCGCAGCCAGATCAACAGGCACTTCCTCTACAACACCCTCGATTCGGCACGCATGACAGCCTACAGGAACAACGACAGGACGGTATACCAGATACTCACCGAGCTGTCTGAGCTGCTGAAGTACGGGCTGACAAGGTCAAATGATCTCGTAACGCTCTCCGATGAGGTGGAGAACGTGCGCCATTACTTGCTGATATCGAACATAAGATCACAGGGAGAGATAACGCTGAACACCGTGATCGAAGGAAGCTTAAGCCTCCGCCTGCCCCGCATAACCCTTCAGCCGATCATAGAGAACAGCATCATCCATGGCTTCGACAGAGGCAGGCTGTCTGGAACCATAACGATATTCGCGTACAGATCCGGCAGGACCTCTGTCATAACGATAGCCGATGATGGCGAGGGAATGGACAGCGAGCGCCTTGAAGAGGTCAGAGGGAGGCTCTTGCGCATGGATGATGGGGAGCTTCAGGAAGGACATATCGGGCTGGGGAACATACGACGCCGGCTCTCGCTTATCTTCCCGGACCGCTGCAGCATGGAGCTGAACGCGGTGGAAGGCAAAGGCTGTTCAGTAACGATCACGATAGAGGATGAGGACGATGGAGATACTGATAGCAGATGATGACAAGCTCATAACCCAGGGGATGTCGATGATGATCAAGGAGGCCTTTCCTGAGATATCTATAACGGAATGCTATGATGGCATGAGCGCCTGGAACAGCATCGAGGAGAGGGCATATGACCTTGTGATCACGGATATGGAGATGCCGAGGCTGAGCGGGGAGGAGCTGATCGAGAGGATAGATAGGGCCATCCCCATCCTCGTGATATCATGCTACGATGACTACTCGAAGGTTCGCAACGCCCTTCTCCACGGAGCATCGGATTATCTTCTCAAGCCTGTGAACCAGGGGGAACTCATCGCCGCGATAAGAAGCATCCTCACGATATCATCAGAGGAGATTCCGGAAGGCAATGAGAAGTATGGAGGCATCATCCCTCTGCATCATACGGTAATGCTACAGACCGATAGCAAGGAAGGCGCAGCACTGCTATCGAGGCTGGTATCTGCCATGGCCGCGGAGGATATCCCCTATCATCAAGAGCAGTATCAGAGGGAATATACCATCCTATCAAGCGACTCCGACTCGTTCAGGCCGCTTATGGAAGGCTTCCGATCACCGTTCCTTTCCATCCCGGCAGCGGAGGAGGAAGGAATGGACAGGGATGAGCTTGCCGCCATGCTATGCTCCAGGCTCATCGACACATTCAACGACATACATCCGCGGGAGCTTCCGGAGATATCAGCCACGGAGCTGTTCAGGAAGATGGCGGAAGCGGTATCCATGGGAAAGGAGCGTACCTTCACCCACTATGCGGATATGCTCGTGGGCAGCTTCGCCTATCAGAGGGCCGCAAGGGAGTTCACGATCCGCTCGATATCGCTATGGTTCTACCAGATGCTTGAGGATAATCCGGACATGATACATATACTCCAGAAGAACCTGTTTTCCGACATGGACTTCAACGAGGCCCTGATAAACAGCCATACGATAAGCGAGATACGGGAGGCCTTGCACTCGATCATACCGTTCTATATCCAGCAGGCCCATATGAGCCCTGCGGAGGACATGAGGATTGAGAAGATACGGAGATACATAGCCGATAACCTAGGCAAGGATATATCACTTGAATCAACGGCCCGCATGCTTGAGATGCATCCCAACTACCTGTCAGCGTTCTTCAAGCAGAAGATGGGGATATCATTCAGGGATTACCTGAAGAAGGCCAGGATGGAGAAGGCTCAGGAGCTGATGAAGACCACGAATCTGAAGCTCTACCAGATAGCCGAGCTGGTCGGATACTCCGATCCGGCGCACTTCAGCCGTACATACAGGCAGGTATTCGGAACTAATCCGCTTTCGTGGAAGCAGTAAGGAACACATCGGGGAACAGGGGCTTCAGCCTCTCCGCGATCATGGAGGCGGCCCACTCCGCCCCTCTCGGCCTGAGGTGGGTGTCATCATAGTTCCCTTCCGGGTAGTTAGGATAGAGCCCGGCGTCAAATCGCATGAAGCACTCCTTTGAGCCCTCCTCCCCCATCGCCTGCAGGGCGACCATCGTAGGAACCGTCATGTCTATGCAGGGACATCCCGACTGATGAGCCGCGGCCTTAGCCGCCGCAGGATAGTCGCCATGGGTATCTATGATGAGGCCCTCTGAGAACCTGCGCCTGGCGATGGACGTGATGATAACGGGAAGGGCCCCCTTAACCTTTATCCTGCTTGTGATATAAACGAGATTGACGATGTACTCCGTCCATGGAGCGGAGTATCTGGCAGGATCATCAACCTTACTGTCATTATGGCCGAACTGTATCAGTACGATATCTCCGGGGGAAAGGTTATCCAAGGCTTCCTGAAAGAGCCCCCGGGCTATCATATCCTTGGTAGCAAGTCCGTTGATGGCCCGGTTATCAACTGTCCATCCATCATAGACGAATCGGGGAAGCATCTCCCCCCAGCCGGTCTCCGGCCGTGCATCGGGACTCTTGGCAGCACATGTGGAATCACCAAGAAGCATTATCCTGGACATCGCTTCTCCTCAGAGACAGAAACAGCGTGCCGAAGCACGCTGCCCTGCGTAATGGCTTAGCGCTGTACGCGGCCTGATCCATCTCCCTCTGCCAGTGCCTTGACCTCAGAGAGGCGGGTAAGGTTGAAGTCTCCGAAGATGGAGTGCTTGAGGCAGGAAGATGCGACTGCGAAGTTGATCGCATACTGCTCATCCTCAAAATGAGAGAGAGCATAGATGATGCCGGCTGCGAAGCTGTCGCCGCCACCTACGCGATCGACGATATCCGTGATCTCGTAGTGCCTGGAAAGATAGAAGCCTGTCTTTCCGGAAAGCGCTGCGGACCAGCCGTTGTGATCTGCGCTCTTGGACTCACGAAGCGTGATAGCCACGACAGATACGTTCGGGAACTGCTCCTTGACCTTTGCTGCAAGCTCCTCATAGACCTTCGTATCAAGCTTGCCGGAGGTAACATCGCTGTCAGCCTCGATTCCAAGGCACTTCTGGATATCCTCCTCATTGGCGATGACCACATCAGCATACTTCGTAAGCTCTCTCATCACCTCTGGAGCGGTCTTGCCATAGTTCCAGAGCTTCTTGCGGAAGTTAAGGTCGATAGATACGGTAGCTCCAGCCTTCTTGGCAGCCTTCATAGCCGCAAGCGCGCAATCCGCAGCACCCTGGCTGATAGCAGGAGTGATGCCCGTGGTGTGGAACCATGTCGCTCCCTTCATGATCGCATCGAAGTCGAAGTCAGAAGGAACAGCCTTCGCGATAGCGGACTCTGCGCGGTCGTATACGACAAGAGAAGGCCTCTGGTTCGCACCGGTCTCAAGGAAATAGATTCCAAGCCTTCCGCCCTTCACCTTCTTGATAGCAGAGGTGTCCACGCCATACTTCATCAGCTCCCTCTCGGCAGCCTCGCCTACGGCATTCTCTGGAAGTGCCGAAACGAACACGGCATCCTCTCCGAAGATGGAAAGGGAGACAGCGACATTGGCCTCTCCGCCACCGAACGTGGCTTCCAAGGATGGAGTCTGGAAAAGACGATAGAGCTCAGGGCTTCTGAGGCGAAGCATGATTTCACCGAATGTAACGTATTTGGACATACAATCCTCCGATTAGATATTACAGTCAACTATTGTAGATTCCACTCGCAGAGTGGTCAAGGCGAAACGAAACGATGTTTCATTTTTCCTTGTCCTATGATAAGATAAGCCATCAGGTTTCATAAGGAGCAGTTTGATTATGACAAGAGACGAACTCTACACCTTCTTCCATGATTCTGGCATCGTTCCAGTGGTGAAGATCGATGATGCGGAAAAGGCAGTGCCTCTCGCAAAGGCAATGATCGACGGAGGTATCAACTCAGCCGAGATCACATTCAGGACAGCAGCTGCTGAGGAAGCCATCAAGAAGGTTACCGCGGCTTATCCGGACATGGTCGTCGGAGCCGGAACGGTAATCAATCCGCAGCTCGCAGAGAAGGCCGTCGCGGCCGGTGCCAAGTTCATCGTATCCGCAGGCTTCAACAGGGAGACGGTCGAGTGGTGTCTCTCCCATAACATCCCGGTAGTTCCTGGCGTATGCACGCCGTCTGAGATCGAGATGGGTCTTTCCATGGGCCTTGATGTCCTCAAGTTCTTCCCGGCAGAGGCTTCTGGCGGTGTCGCAATGCTCAAGGATCTCTCCGGCCCGTTCTCTCAGGTAAGGTTCATGACCACCGGAGGAATCAATCCGAACAACCTCCCCGACTATGCGAAGGCATCCAATGTCCTCGCGATCGGAGGCTCATGGATGGTAAAGGCAGACCTCATCGCCAATGAGAACTGGGATGAGATCACAAGGCTCTGCAAGGAAGCTAATGTCAAGCTTCAGGGACTTGAGCTTGCCCATGTCGGCATCAACCTCCCGGATGCGGATGCCGCGGCTGGCGTTGCTGACGAGTTCGCTAAGCTTGGCCTTGAGATTAAGAACGGCAATAGCTCCATCTTCATGAACAAGGAGATCGAGGTCATGAAGAAGAACTACCTCGGCAAGAACGGCCACCTCGCCTTCAGGTGCTATGATCTTGAGAGAACCGTCTACTTCCTCAAGAACAAGGGATTCACCGTCAACGAGGAGACCGTCGCATATGATGCGAAGGGCAGGATGAAGGTCTGCTATCTCAACGAGGAGATCGGAGGCTTCGCTATCCATCTCGTAAAGTAAGCATCACAGGCTTGCATAAGAAAAGGCTCTGCTTCGCGGCAGGGCCTTTCCTTTCATGATACATACACGCAATGGAATCAGAGGACCACGGTCCCTTCTTCCCTTATGATCCGCTCGCCATCGCACTTTACGCTTACGTTATCGAGCCTGACCTCCACGTTCCTCAGGCGGAAGCCTCTGGAAGGAGGCGTAGGGAGGCCTCTGTACATATCGCTGTCATCGACAGAGGCAGTGGTATCCTCTGCCACAGAGAACGAAGAGTTCCGTATCGTCAGATCCCTTATCGGCATCTCTGGCAGTCCCACGGCCATGCCGGCAGAGGATAAGGAATCATCGCCATGGCAATCCTCTATCAGTATGGAATGGATATCCGGAGTGGACTCTACGACAGGCTGCTTATCGAGCGAGAAGAGGGACGCATCATCGGTACCGCATCTGTAATACATGTTTATGACGAACGGGCAGAGGTTCCTCCGCATCCTTATCCGCCTGAAGGCAAGGTCATGGATGAGCCCTCCTCTTCCCCTTCTCGTCTTGATGCGTATTCCCCTGTCCGTACCATCGAAGAGGCAGTCCTCGACAGTAACGCCAGAGATCTCCGCCGCAGTCTCGGAACCTATCACGGCACCTCCATGGGCAGCCTTGACCGTACAGCCTCTTATAAGGATATCCTTCGTAGGCACGTTATCGCTTATGCCGTCCGCGCCCGATCCTGACTTGAGGGCTATGCCATCATCTCCGACGAACACATGGCATCCTATCACAGCGACATGGGAGCATGACTCGATATCTATGCCATCGGTATTTGGCGCCTCATATGGGTTGAGGACCCTAAGGTCCTTAAGCGTTATATGCTCAGAGAAGAGCGGATGAATCGTCCAGAACGGTGAATTCTGCACGGTTATGCCCTCTATCCTCACATCACGGCTCTTCCTGATCTGGATAAGAGGAGGCCTCATGAACTGGAACTCACGGCCTCCGCCGCCACCAGGCTGATCCTTATAGCCAGGATTCAGAGAAGCATACCTAAGCTCAAGATCGCTATCTGGGCCAAGTCCCTTTCCCTTCTTCCTCAGGCATTCCTTCCACCATCGCTCTCCAGAGCCATCTATCGTTCCCTCGCCTTCGATGGTGATATCCTCTCCTTCATCGACGAAAAGGCAGGGGTGCATGCACCAGCACTTAACGCCTTCCCATCGCGTGAAGACAGGCTCATACAGCTCGAACTCCGGCCTGAAGCACAGTACGGCACCCTTCTTAAGGATAAGGCGTGAATGGGAAGGAATGGAGAGCGGCCCGGTCATGTACACGCCTTCGGAAAGGATGACCTCTCCTTCCTCACCGAGCGCCTTCATGAGGCTCTGAGAGATATCACGACCATCTGGAACGATTCCACGAGAGATGTGATCTGCCATATATACCTCCGCTTTGACTTCCCTAGATTCCCGTCATATCCTTTCGATATGCCAAGAATAGGATTCAGAGCCCACGACTTCGGCTCATTCGACTCGGCCGATGCATTAGGGCGCCGAGTAGCCCAGACCAGATGCCCCGCCTTCATCCAGCTGGCGCTGAAGAAGGTGATTCCCTCGTGCCGCCCCTGGCAGGAGTGGGATGAGGAATATATATCATCCATGGCCGCCAGCCTCAAAGCCCACGGAGTCTCCGTAGCCATCGTCGGATGCTATATAAACCCGATCCATCCCGACGAGGAGAAGAGGAAGGACGAGATCAGGCGATTCAGGAGATCCCTCTCGCTGACAGGAGCATTCGGATGCCCTATCGTCGGGACGGAAACGGGAACCGCAAGCGCCGCAGGCGGCTACTCGATAGCCACATCAGATCCCCGGAACATCGAGATATTCAAGGAAAGCCTTTCCCAGATGCTCGATGAGGCGGAGAAGGATGATGCATACGTCGCCATAGAAGCCGTCGCCCGCTCCCACTCGATATCCAGCGCCCAGCGGATGGGAAAGATCCTCGATTCGTTCGGCACCGATCGCCTTAAGGTCATCCTCGATCCCGTCAACCTCATCCCTTATGCAGGAATACCCGAATCCGACGGGGTTCCCCTCGAAGTTCCGACAGAGGAGGCAGAGCGTTCCTTCATCCGTGATATCCTCGATATCTACGGAGACAGGATTGCCGCGATCCACTGCAAGGATTATCGCCTTGATCCGGAAACAGGCTTCAAGATCGGGGATCTACCGGCCCTGACTGGCTGCTTCAGATGGCAGGCCTTCGCAGAGGAGCTCCGTTCCCGAGCCATTGATGTACCATGGCTTCTGGAGAACCATGATCCGTCAACAGCCGGAAGGACAGCAGAGACCTTAGAGAGATTCTAAGGCTGACGGAACCCGTCTATACAGACAGGGTTTTGCACTTTAACGGCTAAAGAGGAGGATAAGCGATGCCGGAGCTTCCGGAAGTAGAGACCATAAGACGCGTGCTCGCGCCTCAGCTTACAGGCCGCATGGCTGTTTCCGTCAGCGTGCGCACTCCAGGAGTGATCGCATACCCTTCCCCCGCGGAATTCATCGCAGGAACAGCAGGAAAGACGATCAAGGAGCTATGCAGAAGAGGCAAGTTCCTCATCATCAGGATGGATCGGGGAATGCGCATCATCGTCCATCTTCGAATGACAGGATGCCTCCTGATAACTCCAGAAGGATATCCGGAAGAAGCACATACGCATGTGATCATGAAGCTTGATGACTCAAACGAGCTACGATTCTCAGACACGAGAAGATTCGGCAGGCTATGGCTTCTCGATAACGGGAAAGACCTGCTCACAGGCATGGACAGGCTTGGGCCGGAGCCATTCGATCATATCGATGCATCATATCTGCGGCAAAGGCTTGGGAAGAGCAGAAGGAAGATAAAGCAGTGCCTGATGGACCAGTCAGCAATAGCCGGAATAGGAAACATATACTCAGACGAGATACTCTTCTCCGCAGGGATCGATCCGCGAAGGGAAGCCCGTACGCTCAGCCAGAGCGAATGGCAAAGCCTTGCCATGATGATCCAGGAACGTCTTTCCTACTTCATCGAGAAAAACACGATAACCCCTGAGGAATACCTTGAGTCGAAGGGAAGGGATTACCGCAACACGCCATTCCTTCAGGCGTATGGCCGCGCAGGAGAGCCATGCAAGGTCTGTGGCAGCAGGCTGGAACATACGGTCATCGGCGGCCGTAGCTGCACGTTCTGCCCAGCCTGCCAGCACTGAGATCAGAGAAGATAATGCTGGGAGAATGAGACAGGGTGCCTGTTCTCATACAGGACCTTCTCAAGATAATCGGTATCGAGGGAGAGGTCGGTAGCTACGCGCACGAGAAGGCTCTCTCCTATCATATTCTGCTCGCAGAAGAGGTAGGCAATGGCTTTCTCAGCTATATGGCCAGGCCTGATTGAGCTTAGATAGCGCTCACCCTCCTTGTCATCTCCATAGCTATGCATCAGGTTCTCATAGAGCCTTGAGGATTCCGGCTTCTCATGAAGTGCCTCAAGCTCCTTCATAAGCGCCGTGCTGTCACCGCGGCCAGCCTCCTCTCCAAGGGGCTTGAGAGTAAAGAACGTATACTCCTTTCCCGGAAGGAAGTGATGCTGGTCGCAGCGTGCCGCATAGTTCGGCTCAAGCCCCCCATCCTTGATCTTATCGCCTCCGACAACGATCAGGGGATCGAAATAAAGAGCCGGGCACTCTACGCCATCGATGCTGTAGTAGCGATAGGTATAGAACGCAGGGGCCATGCAATCAGGATGCTCGCAGTACGCCGTCAGCGGTATCACATCGGTCGCGATATCCAGCATGAGACGTGCCGTCGAGTTGAAGAACTCACGGCGGAAGTTGAGTATCAAGGTGGGAAAGACGAACATGCAGCCCTTCTCGATAGCGTAATTGCGCGCTACATAGGCAAGGCGCTCATCGAAGAATGAAGCCTCATCGATGATATACGTCCCGACGTCCGGATTATCCCTAAGCACCTCCTCGAATCCAAAGGAATCATGGATGCGTGCGATATTGCTGCCGCAGCGAACATATCCTGAACGATAGGCAAGCGCATCATCCGGGTAATCAGTGAAACGGACGCTGTCTATATCAGAACGGATAAAGAAGACCTTGCGCCTATCGAGATTCCCGGTACTCGTCAGAGCCTTTACCGTATCGCTCTTACGGCTTGCCACGGCGGCATCGCGCCAGACACGGGCCGCGAACTCCGTCTTGCCAGAGCCCATCGGCCCTATGAGAAGCACGCGGCGTCCCGGCGTCGTGAAGTCAAAATGAGTGAACGTGTCATGGACATCGAGAGTCGGGAAGCCTAGCGATTTGAGGAAATCAGTTCCCGGACTCTCTCTCTCAACGGTTCTCATCCTGCTCCCTGACTATCCTCACTCCAGCGCTCGCACCGATCCTCGAAGCCCCTGCCTCGATCATTGAAAGCGCCGTCTCATAGTCCCTTATGCCGCCAGAAGCCTTGACTCCAAGCCTGTCTCCGACGACCGACCTCATCAGGCGCACATCCTCGACAGTCGCACCTCCGGTAGAGAAGCCAGTGCTTGTCTTCACGTAATCAGCACCTGCCTTCTCAGACAGCTCGCAGGCAAGCCTCTTCTCCTCGTCCGTAAGGAGGCAGGTCTCGATGATCACCTTGAGAGTATGCCCCTCACAGGCCTCCCTGACTGCCTTTATGTCCTCAAGGACCTCGCTGGTCATTCCTGATTTCAGGAAACCCACGTTGATGACCATGTCGATCTCATCGGCACCGCCATCCACGGCATTCCTTGCCTCGAAGGCCTTTGCGCTGCTATCCATCGCCCCAAGAGGAAATCCAACGACGGTACAGACCTTGGCGGAAGATCCCTCAAGCAGCTTCGACGCAAGGGGAACCCAGCATGAATTGACGCAGACACTGGCAAATCCGTATTCAGCAGCCTCCTTGCAGAGCGCCTCTATCCTCTCCCTCGTCGCATCAGCGGCAAGGACCGTATGATCGATGTATCCCGCAATATCCATAAAAGCCTCCTCGGGTGGATAATCTAAGCCAAAAGAATGTAATCTACAATAGCCTGCCGAGCCTAGCATCAGCAACCCCTTCCCTGAAGGGATAGATATCCTTTCCCTTCCCATACAGCTCCAGCATCCGGGCAATCGCTATCTCATCATCATTAAGGTCCGCAGGGTAATACGGATTCACGAAGAGCGTCCTCTCTCCAAGCGTCACATGGGTAAGCGCCAGGCTCCCGTTGCCGACAGACACGTCGCGATGGAATATGAAAGGCATGGACGCAGGATATCCGCAGCCATCGACGATGCTGACGCCTGCCTCATTCATGACGCCCCTGTCTCCGCGTATCTCGAAGCGCTTGCCATAGAGATATGAATGATACTGATTGGAGGAGAAATCGGTGATGAGGAAGGATGAGGAGAAGCGCATCATCCTGACACTTCTCGCGTATTCCTCATCCTTCCCGTTCCGCTCAAGGCCATTGCGAGAGCCGGTACAGGGCATGGATGATCTGAAATCCATCGATTCTATACGCTCTGGAAGCTCATATCCCAGGGAAAGGACCTTTCGGGCAATGGCCGCCGCATGATGGTTATGCAGTCCGGAAAGATACATCTGATCGACATGTCCCAGGAGAGGAATGGATGCCATGACGGACGCGAAGAGCGGCGTGAAGGCATACTGCTCCAGGACCATGCCTCCATCGATCAGGCTGACCTCATCCAGCTCCTCGCCTGAGAGGGAGAGGAATGTCGTCTCGCTGATGATCCTCTCTCCTCTGTCACGGAGGAAGCGGAGCGTCTCCGCAAAGCCTTCCTTCCCAGAGGCGACTATGACAGCATCGTGGTCCGCCTCCAAGGCCCTGATCCTATCTGATACGGAAATGAACCCCTGTGCCGCGATCTCCCTGGCCCTTTCGGGAGAGCGCGAATAGACCGATACGATATTGATGATATCAGGACACAGCCTCGCGATGCGCAGGAAGAACCCTGCACGCCAGCCTGTTCCGAAAAGCACTACATCCATGCATGCATTCTCCCATGGGGAAAGGCACAAGGCAATCATGAACTTGATTCAGCCACGCCTTTGTCCTTAATCTAGGAGCATGCTGCTTGATTTCTTCTATGAATTCTTCACCTGGATCATGCTCTTCGTGATACTCATCAATATATCACAGAGGAAGATCCCTGATTCAGATAACAAGAGAAGGGCGACGCTGCTGCTCGCTGTCGTGTTCCTGATCATCTACGTCATGGTCATCATGTGTTCGACATTCGCCCTTCCGACATGGACGCAATGGGCATCCCTTGCCATAGGCCTCATCGTCATCGCGATATTCCACAAGGTCTTCTGGCCATTCCGCCTCCACTGCAGCAAGTGCGGCAAGAGGCTCGAATGGAACAGCATCATCGGCAGCGACGACAACATCTGCCATAGCTGCTACCTTGAAGCCCATCCGGAGGAAAAGAAGAAGGAAGAGGAGAAGAAGCTTACTCCAAGAGAGAAGCTTGAGCGCTCCTTCACGGCGGCCGACAAGGTCTCCGACATAGACTGGGACAACTGGGAGCCGACGGAATCATGCGTCCTCACCTACGTCACCGACGGCGGCAGGATCCTCATGATAGAGAAGAAGACCGGGCTAGGCCACGGGTATATCAACGCACCGGGCGGCCACATCGAGATCGAAGAGACAAAGACGGAGGCCGCCATAAGGGAAACGAAGGAAGAAACGGGGCTTGATGTCAGCAACCTCGAGGAAAGAGCAGTGCTGCGATTCCAGTTCAAGGACGGACTCAGGATGCTCGGCTATGTATTCTTCACATCCACATACTCCGGCACGATGATCGATGAATGCGAGGAGACAAAGCCATTCTGGACTGACATCGCATCGCTCGACTACTCAAGGATGTGGGAGGATGACAGGCTCTGGCTTCCGCTCGCGCTTGCAGGCAGGAAGGTCAACGGCTACTTCATATTCGACGATCTAGAGATGATTGACAGCAGCATTGAGGAATACGAGGAGATAGAGAACGAGTACGGCAGGGAATAGCCAATGCATCATGGGGCTATGGAACCTGTCGGAGAGCCAGTTCCATAGGAAGCTTGCACCAGCTGAAGGCAAGGCCATCATCAGATCAGGCTATAGGAAGGGCATAAGGATGTTCGATACCGCCTACAGCTATGGTGACGCTGAAGCGATCCTATCCTCCGCGATGAGGGAGATCGGTACCGATGACTACCGCGTGATATCGAAGGTCATGCCCGTGCCGACCATGAGGCGCAAGGCAGAGGCTACGCTCCGCCGCCTTGGCAGGGATTATGCGGACATCCTCCTCATCCACTGGCCCGCGGAAGAAGAATCTCTTTACAGCAGCATGAAAGAGCTGGAAAGGCTCAAGGAAGAAGGGAAGGCGCTGTCAATCGGAGTGAGCAACTTCCCTCCAGGGCTGCTGAGAAAGGCGATGCAGGACTTCCCGATAACCTTCCATGAGCGCCCTCTCTCGCTGATATGGACCAAGGGCTGGGAAGAGGAGAGGCATCTGGACATAAGAACGCTGGCATATGCCCCTCTGGGAATGGGGGTGCTGTCAGGACGCTATGCAGGCGATGATGCAAGGAATGGCCTTGCCTCTCTCTCATCGCCGTATATAGGCAAGCTGATGACAGAGCTCGGAGGAGACGCCGCGATGGCGCTTTCATGGGTATATGGAGAGAAGCCGTACGGCATCATATCAGGATTCTCATCCATTCCTGACCTTTCGATCCTCGACAGGATCAAGGAAATCCCTGAGGATAAGAGGAAGAGGCTGACGGAGCTGGCTCAGCTGATCGACAGCACGACGGATGCGGATAATATATTCGCCCATGACTGGAACAGGAAATGAAGGTACTCATCAGAAGGGCGGAAGCCGAGATAGAGGTAAGGAAGTCAAGGTTCATCGCGATCGCTCTACCCACAGAGACGATGGAAGATGTCAGGAAAGCCGTGGATTCAGTCCGCAGGGAGCATCCTGCGGCAAGCCACGTGGTCCACGCCTCAGTAATAGGCAGAAGCGGGACGATGTACTCCTTCTCCGATGACAGAGAACCCAAGAATACCGCAGGACGACCGGCATTCGAGGTACTGAAGGGATCAGGCATAACGAATATCACGATATGCATCGTAAGATACTTCGGAGGAACGCTCCTTGGAACCGGAGGCCTGGTTAAGGCCTATGGCGACAGCGCAAAGGAAGTGCTGAAGGCTGTAGATACCGAGGAGCTCATAGAGCGATTGCGCTACAGGATGACGCTCCCCTATCCTTCATACACGCTGATAAAAAGGCTTCTTGAGGAAACTGAGGCCACGACGGAGTCAGAGGATTTCGCCATGGACATAACGATAAGCGGGCTGGTTCCCTCACAGCATGCGGACAGGCTCAGAAGCGGTGTCGAGGATATAGGACAGGGAAGGATCCTCCTCTCCATCAATACCTAGATAGCTTGTACTTCCTATCAGGTGAGAGCAATGCGGACTCCTCGGCTCCATCCTGCCTCTTCCCATCAATCTCACCAGCAAGCCTTATCGCTATCGCGATAGCTCTGGAAAGAGCCTCCTCCGAGACCTTGTCTACGGTATCATCGGCGCTATGGGCAGGAGTCTGGATTCCCGGGGCCATGGCAGTCAGAGTCACGGCCTCAAGCGAGGCAGCTGCCGCAGAGGCTGCATCGGTCTCTCCTCCGAGGATACCGATACGTCCCACAGGGATCCTGTAACCCATGGAGGAAGCTATCGCAGAGCAGCGGGAAGCCAGGCTTTCCGAAAGGGGGATGAATCCATTGCCATCACGGGAAAGGAAGGCAAGATCATCCTCTCCATATAACCCATCGAAGTTGAGGTTATAGCCATTCTCGATAAGATAAGCGTTATCATGATACCAAGTGCGGCTTCCGCATCTGCCGCACTCCTCCCCATCGAAAGATACGAATACGAGCCGCGTACCATGCATCGGCCGGCCTTCTTTCCTCTCTTTCGAGAAATAAGAGAGAAGCGTCGAGACGACGCTTACGCCTGAAAGATCGTCCCCTGCGCCGGGAGAGCATTCCTCGTCACCTAGGCTGATATAGGAAAAGGAAAGCGCTGAGGCGGCAAGGGATATCAGAAGCAGGATGATCACAGGGATGGAAGGAAAATTGAATCCCCAGAACGTACCTCCTACGATCTCCATGATCGAGGAAGCAAGCAGGGAAAGCGTCATAAGCGCGAAGCTTGCAGGCTGGATATAGGCAGATGATGCGATCTTCCCGATCCATCCCTCACCTGTCCTGCGTATCCTTGCAGAGTCATGATGGGCAGAGAAGACAAGCGTAGCCTTGACATCCCCCTCAGGCTCTATCACGGCATGGACGTTGGTAGCCTCATCAGATCTCATGAAGCACCTGAGCCATCCGCCATCACCCTTCAGTTCCCCGTAAAGCGAGAAAAGGTAGGCTCCTACCAGCAGGAGCGAGATGTAAGGAAGGCCTACGAGGGCCAGCATGGATGAGAGGATGAGGAAGAGATATGAGAACAGCAGCATCCCCCTTGCAGCCCTGGCATATACCCTGGCGGTGGTCAGTACCGCCTCATTCCCGCTTTTCTCCATCCCGGCACCGATACGGCGTGCGGCCCGGCGGGAATCCGGAGAAGCGGCAGGACGCGGACCCAGTTCCGAAGAGAGGTCATTGAGCAATGACAGCGCCTGGTCGGAGAGCCTGACGGCCTTCGTCCCTTCATCTATGCTCCTCTCTTCTTCCTTACCTTTCCTTCCGAAGCTGTCGATCTTGTTCCTGACAGCCTTCGCAAGGTCCCGCAATCCAAATCCCATACGAAGTGAATATAGCAGAAAGTAGGCATTCCGTCCCGTATATGACATCCTCTTTCCGCATGCTATCATGGCAGCATGGACGGAAAAGGCATGAATCAGCCAGATGAAGAACGATTCTGGGAAGTGGCCGAGCTTTTCAGGCTGCTTGGCGATGGAAGCAGGGCAAGGGTGTTCTGGATCCTCTGCCACCGGGAGGAATGCGTCGCATCGGTCGCATCGATGACGGGCATGTCCAGCCCGGCGGTGTCACATCATCTGCGGCTGCTGAGGAAGACCGGACTCATACAATCCAGGCGCATCGGGAAGGAAGTCAGATACAGGGCATCCTCATCACCGGCAGCATGCACGCTTCATGAGACGCTTGAACGGCTCATGGAGATAACCTGCCCAAAAGGCTGAAAATCACGAAGGATAAATGGAAATAGAGCGCTTTGGAGTATATTTATAACGTAATATACCTATAAACAAATTGACAAAGAGTGCGACAATCAAGATAATCAAGCGTTGACTGGTTATTGCCAGAGACATTAGGAGAGATGTCCGAGTGGTTTAAGGTAGCTGCCTTGAAAGCAGCCGTGGCGCAAGTCACCGGGGGTTCGAATCCCTCTCTCTCCGCCATAGTGGAGTAGGAGAGGTGCGAGAGAGGCCGAATCGGCCTCCCTGCTAAGGAGATGACCTGGCAAACCCGGGTCCGGGGGTTCGAATCCCCCCCTCTCCGATGATGAGACCATAGCTCAGCTGGATAGAGCATCAGTTTGCGGAACTGAGGGTCGGAGGTTCGAATCCTCTTGGTCTCGTACGCTTTGGAGAGATGTCCGAGTGGTCGAAGGAGCCGGACTCGAAATCCGGTGTAGTGCTTTGCATTACCGAGGGTTCGAATCCCTCTCTCTCCGAATGACGCCCTGGAGAGGTGTCCGAGTGGTCGAAGG
>CALXLH010000016.1 GCA_944389145.1 uncultured Spirochaetaceae bacterium | reverse complement strand
GTGAAGTCGCTCTTCTCCGGCCTGTTGTAGAACATGTAGAAGCGCCATACATCCGCAGGTATGCCAGTCTCCTCGACATCATTGCCGAATATTCCGATTCCCTTCGACTTCGAGAACTTGCCGCCCTCGTAGTTCAGGTACTCCGTCGATGACATATGATGGAGCATCGTCCACTTCTCCTCCGTTCCGAGAAGGGTGGCAGGGAAGACAACGGTATGGAACGGGATGTTGTCCTTGCCGATGAACTGGAACAGCTCGGTGTTCTCGGGATCCCTCCACCAGTATTCCCAGTCCTTCGTCTTATTGGCGGTTATCGAGATATATCCGATCGGCGCATCGAACCAGACATAGAAGACCTTGTCCTCATACCCGGGCTTATTTACCGGTATTCCCCACTTGAGGTCTCGTGTTATGCACCTCTCCTGAAGTCCGTCACGGATCCAGGAGGCTGTCGTCTGCACGGCGTTCCTTGCCCAGAACCCATCCACCGACGCCTTGTCCATCCAAGCCTGGAGGCGCGGAAGGAGCCTTGGCAGATCGAGGTAAAGGTTCTTCGTCTTCCTCACGACAGGAGTAGAGCCGCACACGGAGCATTTCGGATCGATAAGCTCTGTAGGATCGAGGAGCGTACCGCACTTCTCGCACTGGTCTCCCCTCGCGTCCTCATTGCCGCAATGGGGACAGGTTCCCTTGACGAACCTGTCTGCGAGGAAGCGTCCGCACTCAGGACAATACAGCTGCTCTGATTCCTTCTCCGTGATATAGCCATTGGTATCGCAGGCATGGAAGATGGCCTGGACGATCTCCGTCTGCAACGGGGTGGACGTACGTCCGAAATAATCGAAATCGATATCGAACCAGCGATAGATCGCCTTATGGATCTCATGATAGCGATCGCACAGCTCACGAGGAGTGACGCCTTCCTGAAGCGCCCTGGTCTCGCTTGCGGTCCCATACTCATCCGTTCCGCATATGTACATCGTCTCATAGCCTCTGCTGCGGCAGAAACGCGCGAAGACGTCAGCGGAGAGTACCTGGGTAAGGTTACCCAGATGCGGTATGTTATTGACATACGGCAGCGCCGAGGTGATAAGTCTCTTCTTCATGATGCTACTATACCCCCGGAGGGGCACTTGCCTCAATATCCCAGATGCTTTGAATACTCGATGGAATCCTATATCATCCAGCATGGAGGAATGAATGATGAGAAATGATATCGCGATAGCGTTCTTCTCCCGCAGCGGAGAGAACTACAAGGTCGGGAGCGTCGAGAGGGGAAGCGGGGCCCTGATAGCGGAAATGATAGAGAAGGCGGTGCAGGCAGATGCATATGAGATTGTCAGGGAACGCCCCTATCCAGAGAGCTATGAGGAATGCAACAGGGACGCGGAAGCGGAAAGGAAGGCTAATGACAGGCCGAAGCTGAAGGATCCCGTACCAGAGGTCAGCGCAAGGAAGCTTATATTGGTATATCCCAACTGGTGGGGAGACCTCCCGATGCCTGTATATACCTTCCTGGATTCGATCGATACGGATGGCCTGGAGATATACCCTGTATGCACGCATGAGGGAAACGGAATAGGCTTCACGGAGAGATGCATCTCGCAGGTCTATCCGAAGGCGAAGGTAATGAGGGGACTCGCGCTCAGAGGAAGCGACGTGCAGAAGGATAGCGCCGGAACAGAGGCAGCGATTGCGAGGTATCTTTCATCAGCATCGCTGATCTGAAAGCAGAAAGTAAGGAATTTTACGCTTTTATGGTGAAAAGAGTATTGAAACAAGCTCGTAAACCTGCTAGATTCTTCCCTGTTACGCAGTAACGATTCGGCGCGATAGCTCAGATGGTAGAGCAAGCGGCTCATATCCGCTCGGTCAGGGGTCCGAGTCCCTTTCGCGCTAGACGGCCTCATCTAGAGGCCGTTTTCTATTTATCTTCCGATCCTGTTCCTAAGCACTCCCAGTCCTTCGATCTCGATCTCCACGACATCCCCCACCTTCATTCCGGAGATTCCGCCAGGGGTTCCTGTCGATATGATATCCCCAGGCAGCAGCGTCATGACGTGCGACAGGTACGACACGAGATACGGTACGGGGAAGATCAGGTTGGATGTATTGGAAAGCTGCTTCGTCTCCCCGTTGACGCGGCTGGTGATCATAAGATCCGCGGGATCGACCTCATCTGAGATATAAGGTCCAAGCGGGAGGAACGTGTCAAAGCCCTTGCTTACCGTCCACTGCCCGTTCTTTGGCTGGAGGTCACGGGCGGTAACATCATTGGCGATCGTATAGCCGAGTATGTACTCACATGCCTCCGCCTCGGACACGCAGCGGCATCTGCGTCCTATCACGACCGCAAGCTCAGCCTCATAGTCAAGGCGATGGCACATCTCAGGGTAGATGATATCATCATCCTGTCCGATAAGCGCCGTAGACGGCTTCATGAACACTACAGGAGTCTCAGGAATCGGAAGTCCGAACTCCTCTGCATGATCACGGTAATTAAGGCCGATGCACAGTGCCTTCGAGCATGGAGAAGGCGGTAGCAGCCGCACCGAGGAAAGCGCAACCTTCTCCCCTATCCTTCTGTATTCAGAGAACGGGGACCCGGAAAGGATCTCAACCTCATCGCCTTCCAGGAGTCCATAGCTCTCGCATCCGTCATTCATCATGATCCTTACGTATTTCATCAACACACTCCTCCCTCTGTCCATGCCAAGGCGTATCCTTGTTGACAGCTCTCATCGTTTCTGAGAGAAAACAGCCATGGCAATCATCATCGCGCTTCTGATAATACTCCTTTTCGCCATCGTGGCGACATACGCCGTCGGCTCCTTCTTCATGTCAGTCGCAATCACGCGCAAGGAAAAGCCTACAGATGACTTCGTGCCTCCAGCCGAGAAGGCTGCAAAGGAGAATGCGAGCTCAGAGAAGATCAGGAGAAATCAGGAGAGGCTCGAAGGACTTGCCTTGAAGCTCCACGCCGAAGCATGCGATGAGGAGCCTGAGATAACGACAGCCGATGGACTGACACTCCGCGCATCGTTCTTTCCCTGCTCCGGAAACAGATATGCGGTCCTCGTCCATGGATATACAGGATCCAGGAAGGAGATGCAGTCCAAGGCCGCGGTCTTCCACTCCTGGGGCTACAGCGTCCTTACTCCTGATAACAGGGCACATGGCATGAGCGACGGACGCTACATCGGCATGGGCTGGCTTGACAAGGATGACATAGCGCTGTGGATAGACTGGATAAGGAAACGAGACGCAGATGCGGAGGTAATCCTCCTCGGAGTGTCTATGGGAGGAGCAACGGTGATGATGGCCTCTGGATCGAATGACAGGAACATCAAGGCTATCATCGATGATTGCGGCTATACCTCCGTCTGGGACATATTCGCCGATGAGCTTCATTCGCTCTATCATCTTCCGGCCTTTCCAGTGCTGGAGATGTGTCGCATCATGATCCGCCTCAAGGCAGGCTATGACATAAAGAAGGCATCAAGCATCACGGAAATCAGGAAGAGCAGGATGCCGATGCTCTTCATACATGGTTCTGAAGACCATTTCGTCAGGACCGAGATGGTACATCGCTGCTATGAGGCAAAGACAGAAGGCTACAAGGAGCTTCTGATAGTAGAAGGCGCAGCACACGCAAAATCCGAATCCCTTGAACCAGAGCTTTATTTCGAAACAATACGGAAGTTCCTCGATAAGATAGGATAAGATCCTCATACCAGCACCATCAGTAACATCTCCACATACGTGGAGCTAACTATAGCCTGCGGCAAAAGCCACGGCATTCGATCATCACCTGCGCAGGCAGGAAATGCAAATGATCGATCAGAGAACCTTATGCATGAACAGCGTACCTTCCACAGGGCTGTCATTGTAGCGTCCAGTGAAGGTGAAGCCATGGTTGATATAGAGGCGTATTGCGCTCTCAAGGCATGGAAGCGTATCCAGGAGGATCTTCTCATAGCCTATCTCATCCGCCTCTCCGGTGATCCGTTCCAGCAGGATCGATGAAAGGCCGCGGCCACGGAAGCGCGGGCGCACATAGAGCCTCTTGAGCCCGGCGCGCCTGGAATCAAGGCGGCGGAGGGCGATGCATGCAGCGGCCTCCCCTTCCTCATAGAGGACATACAGCCTGCCATCCGGCCTGCCATACTTTCCCTCAAGCCCTGCGATCTCATCATCATAGTGCTGTATATCGAGATAGATACGGAATCCAGGATCCATGGATACCAGCATATCGGTATACTCGGAGAACAGGATCCGTACGTCATCCTTATGCTCGAGGCCTTCCTCTATAGTCACATCAGCTCCTCATAATGCTCTATTCCCAGAGAGAGTATGCGATGGATATGATCATCTGAGAGTCGATATATGGCGCTTCGTCCATCCTTGCGGAACTTCACCAGCCGCGATGACCTCAGGACCTTCAGCTGCTGGGATATCGCGCTCTGGCTCATCGAAAGCGCCTCGGCTATCGCGCCTACGCCCATCTCCCCCCTGCTGTCCAGAAGGATCAGCAGCCTCAGCCTCGTCGGATCTCCGAACACCTTGAAGAAATCAGAGAGATCAACGATTTCCTCCTCGCTCATCATCTTCTCATCCATATAAGCAAAGATAATAAATGCGATGAGCTTTGCATAGCTTTCCGTTGGTGATAATCTTTCCCCATGGATAAGAGAGCTGGTTTCATAGGACTGGGAGTCATGGGAGCATCCATGTCGAGGAGGCTGATGGATGCCGGATACAGCCTGTATATATACAACAGGACCCGTAGCAAGGGCGATGAGCTCGTAGCGCGCGGAGCCATCTGGTGCGACAGCCCTGAGGAAGTGGCGAGAAGCGCGGATCTCGTATTCACGATCGTAGGCTTTCCAAAGGACGTGGAAGAGGTATATCTCGGCGAGCATGGCATCGAGAAGGGCGTGCGGAGCACATCGATCCTGGTAGATATGACTACAACCAAGCCATCGCTGGACATCGCGATAGCAGAGCGTCTTGCCTCGAAAGGCGCAAGGATGGCTGATGCACCTGTCTCAGGCGGAGACAAGGGTGCGCGCGAAGGCACGCTCTCGATCATGGTAGGCTGCAGCGATGACGTATTCGAAGAGATCCTCCCATCGCTCTCGGTCATGGGCAGGAACATCAGCCACATGGGAGGCATCGGATCGGGGCAGCACGCCAAGATGGCCAATCAGATCGTCATAGCCGGAACGATGGCAGGTGTCTCCGAAGCCCTTGTATATGGGGCGCGTGCAGGGCTGGACGTGCAGAAGATGGTGGAAACCATATCAAAGGGAGCCGCAGGCTGCTGGACGCTGGACAACCTGGCACCACGCGTAATCCGTGGAGATTATGCCCCCGGCTTCATGGTCGAGCATTTCATCAAGGATATGTCAATAGCCATCGAGGAAAGCGATATGATGGGACTCTCCCTGCCATCGCTGGCGCTGACAAGGGAGCTGTATAAGGCGCTGAAGGCCGAAGGCTATGGCCGGAACGGCACGCAGGCGCTGGTGAAGGCGATAGAGACGCTTTCAGGGAGGAGCGATCTCCTATGATCAGGAAGGACAAGGATTCTGCAAGGATAATACTCGAAGACGGCAGGGAGTACAGATGTGACGTGCTTACCGACAGCATGGGCGACAAGTCGATAGACATAACCAGGCTCAGGGCCGAGACCGGCTACATAACATATGACCCGGGATTCGTGAATACCGGCTCGTGCATGTCATCGATCTGCTATATCAACGGAGAGAAGGGAATCCTGCGGTACCGTGGCTATGATGTGGCGGATCTGGTGGAGAAATGCGATTTCATCGAGGTCGCATACCTCCTGATAAAAGGATCGCTTCCGACTGCAGAGCAGAGGATAAGCTACCAGAAGCTGCTGAATACCCATTCGCTCCTGCATGTGAACATGCGTGACTTCTTCAAGGCCTACCCGCACGACAGCCATCCGATGGGGATACTCTCGGCAATGGTCGCCTCGCTATCGGCGTTCTATCCGGAACTTGCAGAGAAGGATCCAGAGGATAACCTCGACCTGACGGTAACGCGGCTGCTTTCAAAGATGAGGACCATAGCAGCCTTCACATACCGCCAGATGAACGGCCTGGATTTCGTGGAACCGCAGTATAACTACTCCTACTGTGCCAACTTCCTGAACATGATGTTCTACTCTACGGTGAACAACTACACCCCGTCTCCCGTGCATGTCGACGCGCTGAACAAGCTGCTGATCATCCACGCCGATCATGAGCAGAACTGCTCGACAAGCGCGGTGCGCCTTGTGGGATCATCAGAGGCGAACCTATATGCATCTGTCGCCGCAGGCTGCTGCGCGCTCTGGGGGTCGAAGCATGGCGGCGCCAACCAGGCAGTGATGGATATGCTTACGCGCATCCAGAATGAGGGATGGACCATAGATTCAGTCATCGAGAAGGCAAAGGACAGGAACGATCCGTTCCGCCTCTTCGGCTTCGGGCATCGCGTGTACAAGACCTTCGACCCGCGGGCCAGGATCGCCAAGAAGATCTGCCATGAGGTGATGAAGGGAACGCATATCGAGGACGATCCGCTGCTGGATATCGCCCTTGAGCTTGAGGAGAGGGCCACCCATGACGATTACTTCATCGAGCGCCACCTCTACCCCAACGTGGATTTCTATACAGGCATCACCTTCCACATGATGGGCATACCGGTATCGATGTTCACCGTGCTCTTCGCGATGGGAAGGCTTCCAGGATGGATAGCCCACTACCTCGAGTGGAGGCATGATCCATATCAGAAGATCGGAAGGCCGAGGCAGGTATACAACGGACCGGAGGCGCGTGATGTCGTACCGATTGCCAAACGCTGACGGAATAGTATTCGACTTCAACGGTACCCTCTTCCTCGATGAGAGGGAGAACAGGGAAAGCTGGAACATGATCGCCATCGAGCTGAGGGGATATGCCCTAAGCGAGGAGGAGTTCCTGCGAGAGAACGGCAGGAGGGATGACGACATGGTACGAGCAATCCTTCCAGGAGTCTCCGATGATGAGGCCGAGCGGTGGGGCTGCAGGAAGGAAGAGATCTATAAGGATCTCTGCATAAGCCGTTCCCTGGACCTCGCACCCGGAGCAAGGCAGCTCTTCGAAAAGGCCCTTTCCCGCGGCATGAGGATCGCGATCGCATCATCTGCTCCGAAGATGAACATGGACTGGTATATAACCCGCTTCCGCCTCCTGGATTATTTCCAGCCGTCAGCAATCATCGCAGGACGCACGGACATACCATCAAAGCCAGACGGAGCCATATTCCGCCTTGCGCTGGAAAGCATCGGCGTCGAAGGAGGCAGGGCAATAGCCTTCGAGGACTCCCGGGCAGGAGTCCTCAGCGCAAAGGATGCGGGAATCAGCACGATCTACAGGATGAGGTGCCCAGGAAGCGCATCGCTTGAGGATCCTGATATCATAGAGATAGGATCGATCGAGGAAATCATCCTCTGATAGCCGCGATGAGATGGGAGGTGAAGGCAGAAGTGGAAAGCTCCTCCGCCTCCTCTCCCTCCCTCCGCATCAGGGTAGCGAAGTCACGGGTGACGCATCTCTCCTCGATCGAGGATGAGACCGCCTTCCTCACAGCCCCGGCTGCCTCGTTCCAGCCGATATACTCAAGCATCATCACCCCGGAAAGGATCATCGACAATGGATTCACGATATCCTTGCCGGCGATATCAGGGGCAGTGCCGTGGGTCGCCTCAAAGACCGCATGCCCAGTCATGTAGTTTATATTCGCTCCTGGCGCGATTCCTATTCCTCCCACCTCGGCAGCAAGGGCATCAGAGACATAATCGCCATTAAGGTTGAGCGTGGCAATCACATCATAATCCTCTGGGTGCAGGAGTATATTCTGCAGGAATGCGTCGCAGATGCAGTCCTTGATGGCTATATCGCCTCCATCGGAAGGAATGACGATGCGCCCATCCTTCTCCACGGCACCATACTCCTCCCTTGCAAGCTCGTAGCCCCAGGCCCTGAAGCCACCCTCGGTGAACTTCATGATATTCCCCTTATGCACGAGCGTGACGCTCTTCCTCCCATGGGAGATGGCATGATCGATGGCTGCGCGGATCAGCCGCTTAGAGCCATCTGGGGAGACAGGCTTCACGCCGATCGCGCTCGTTTCGGGAAAACGTATCTTCGTTACCCCCATGTCACGCTGGAGGAAGCCTATCACTTTCGCAGCCTCGGCACTGCCGGACGGCCATTCGATGCCGGCATAGATATCCTCGGTATTCTCGCGGAAGACCACCATATCCACGCTCTCCGGATGGCGTACGGGCGAAGGGACTCCCTTGAAGTATTCGATGGGACGCACGCAGGCATACAGATCAAGGCTCTGGCGCAGCGCGACGTTTATGCTCCTCGCCCCCTTTCCTACCGGCGTCATCAGCGGCCCCTTGATAGCGACGAGGGATGAGCGTATCGCATCGAGCGTCGCCGCAGGAAGGTTAACCCCCTCCTTCTCCATTGCCTTGCCTCCAGCAAGCGCCTCGCGCCATATTATGCGCCTTCCGCCTCCATAGCATCTCTCGACAGCCGCATCGAGGACGCTCCTCATCCTGTCGGTGATCTCCTTTCCGACGCCATCTCCCTCTATGTACACGATCTCAGGCTCATCCGGTACGATGAGCGCGCCATTGCTGCATTCTATCCTCATGATTATCTCCGGAAGATATTATATTGATAAGCAGGGACAGCTTAAAGACACCCTTGCCCCGATTGCTCTCTGATGATACCCTCACAGCATGGCAGCGTTGATGGAAAACACGGCATTATGGGCAGCTCTGGCAGGACTTGTGTCAGCACAGCTCCTGAAGCCCCTCATAAGCATCCTGACCGGACAGGGATTCCGGCCATACCTCTTCATAACGACAGGCGGAATGCCATCATCCCATACGTCCGCCGTATCGGCACTGACGATATCAATCGCAATGACAGAGGGCCTTGACAGCAGCATCTTCGCCATCTGCATCATCATATCCCTCGTGATAATGAATGACGCGACGAATGTAAGGCTTGAGACAGGCAAGCAGGCAAAGCTCCTCAACGAATGGTCTGAGATCTTCAGCAAGGAGGACTGGCAGATATCCCCACAGAATCTGAAGACCATGATCGGCCATTCCACGGCACAGGTGCTGGGAGGCCTTATCATAGGGCTCATAGTCGGCTCTCTACTGACGCTCCTCCTATCAAGCAATGGCTAGGCTCTCATTCGACGGCTTCTACCATCAGATATGGGGCGAACGATGGGAAGGGCTGAGGGAAGCCATGCTCTCCGGCAGCGAGGACAAGGCCTCGATAGAAGGACTTGCGTCGCCATACTTCATGGACCGCGCCTCCATAGAGACAGCCATGCTGCTCTCCCCTGAGCCAGGAAGCGATGTGCTTGACATGTGCGCGGCTCCCGGCGGTAAGTCAATCATCATTGCATCGATGCTCAAAGGCACGGGCTCGCTCACATCCAACGACAGATCCCAGGACAGGAGGGAGAGGATGAGGAGAGCCTTCGAGTCATCGCTTCCATCGCCGTGGAGGGAGAACATAAGGATAACAGGACATGACGCCTCACGCTGGGGCCTGTATGAGAAGGAGGCATATGACAGCATACTCCTTGATGCCCCCTGTTCCTCGGAGCGCCATGTGATACAGAGCCCGGAGCATCTGTCCCAGTGGTCGCCATCGAGGCCGAAGAGGCTCCAGGCCCTTCAGTACTCGATGTTCACGTCCGCAATGCTCGCACTCAGGCACGGCGGTACGCTTGTATACTCCACCTGCTCGATAAATCCGGGAGAGGATGAGGATATCGTGGCACGATTCATGAAGAAGCATATGGGAGAGGCTGAGGAGATCATGATAGATCTCACCGATGGAGAAAGACGGGAATATGGCATGATCGTCCTGCCGGACAGGAGCGGCGGCAAGGGCCCTATGTATGCCGTAAAGATGAGGAAGCTATGACGCGGACGGCAATAGCAAAGGCTGATTCATATGATATGGATGTGGTCCGTAAGGCCATATGGAAGATCGCGGATAACACTGCCTTTCCATCGGTCAGCGGCAAGACGGTCCTCGTGAAGCCGAACATACTTTCGGATTCATACCCGGAGAAGGCGATAACCACCCATCCATCCGTCGTCATGGCGGTCATCGAGCTGATCAAGGAGAAAGGAGCCGCAAGGATACTCGTGGGAGACTCTCCTGGGATGCAGGCAGGAAGGTTCAGGCCGGAGAGATCAGGCATAGCCAGGGTCGCGGCCGAGACAGGCGCAGAGCTTATCGATTTCCGTGATGATACGCGCATCCATGAGATAAGAGGAATCAGGATACCGATGACGACAGCCATCGATGATGCCGATATCGTGATATCCGTAGCGAAGTTCAAGACGCACCAGCTGATGAGCGCCACAGGCGCCGTGAAGAACATGTTCGGCCTCGTGCCAGGACTGCAGAAGAGCCCCCTGCATCTGAAGGCAC
The DNA here is from genome assembly GCA_944389145.1 of uncultured Spirochaetaceae bacterium. GTDB lineage: Bacteria > Spirochaetota > Spirochaetia > Sphaerochaetales > Sphaerochaetaceae > Ornithospirochaeta. The sequence continues at coordinate 3,638 of CALXLH010000016.1, read as the reverse complement.
GGACTCCTGAGACGTTCTCGGCCCTTCTCATCGGCATATTCCGAGAGGCGCATGTGGACTATGCCTTCATGGACGCCATCGAGGGAATGGAGGGATCAGGACCGACGAACGGCCAGCCGCGCCACATCGGCCTCCTTATCGGAGGAGAGAATGCCTTTGCGGTAGACAAGGCAGAAGCAGCGATCATGGGCTACAGCTCCGTCCCGCTCCTTGATAAGGCAGAGGCCATGATGCCAGGCATCACAGAGACAGAGTATCCGCTGCTCAGGCCGGAGGATCTCGTCATCAGCGGCTTCAAGAGGATCCCCGAGGGAAGGAAAGGCACGATGAGGACGCTCTTCATTCCCAACCTGCTCTCCCGCATCGGGATACAGACAGACGGCAGGCCCTACCCCACGTTCATGCATGACAGATGCAGGCACTGCATGAAGTGCGTGAGCATATGCCCGGCGAAGGCCCTGAGGATGAAGGGAAACAAGGTGCATATACGAAGAAGCAGATGCATCCGCTGCTACTGCTGCCACGAGATGTGCCCGTTCGATGCGATCAGGATCAAATGAGATAGTGAGGATGCATCGCATCTCCAGCGAGCATCAACCGGTGATCGGTAAGCAAAGGCAAGCATCATCATTAATTCACAATAGTTGCTTGCAAGGTTACATCCCATGGGTATAATATCAATCAACGGAGGAAATATGGGCACTACGCAGGGACAGAGGATAAGGCATCTCAGGGAGAAGCTCGGATACTCCCTTGAGGATATCGGAAACGCGATAGGCACGACGCGGCAGAATATCTTTAAGTATGAGTCCGGCGATATCACTAACATACCATATGACAAGCTGAAGAAGCTCTCTGAGATACTCAAGACCGACCCCTGGTATATCTTAGGCTGGGAACCGCCGAAGACCGCCGCGAAGGCTTCAGACATGATCAGCGTGCCGTTCATCTCGCAGAAGATATCCGCGGGATACGGAGAGACGTTCCTCTCGGATGAGAACATCACGATGAAGAGGATATCCATACCCGTCTCCATACTGCACGGCGTGAGCGATGCCTCCACCCTGGTAAGCGCCGAGGTAAAGGGTGACAGCATGATAGATGCGAACATATTCCCCGGTGACTACGTCTTCTTTGCGAAGGGCATGATAAAGGGAGAGGGCATCTACGTCATCGCCCTTGCTGGCGATATAATGGTAAAGCGCCTTTCATTCGATGCGCTCAACAGGCGGCTCTCCATCATCAGCGAGAACAAGAACTACCCTGTCCTTACCGTGGATGCGGATGAATCCGGCGTCAGGATACTCGGCAAGGTCGTAGGCTGGATACATAACGAAGTCGTCTGACTTTGAGTAATATGCTCATTTGATATCATATCTGTACGCTATCTTAGCGATAGCGTATTTATATTATTACGATATTTATTTCACACAATTGACTGATATCCCAAGATATGGCAACTTCTTCTTCTGTGAAGACCGACCTCTCGAAAGTACTTAATCCGGAGCAGGCTGCGGCAGCGGCAAGGATCGATGGCCCCGTCCTGATAATAGCAGGAGCAGGATCTGGCAAGACGAGGATGCTCACATACCGAATAGCGCACATGCTTGAGGAAGGAATAGATGAGAAGGACATACTCGCGCTCACGTTCACGAATAAGGCCGCGAAGGAGATGAGCGAGAGGATCAGAGGCTTGCTCAGGAAGCCATTGAAGGAGCTTACAGCCACGACGTTCCACTCCTTCGGACTTGGGCTGCTGAAGCAGTACATACAGCATCTGGGCTATCATAACGACTTCACGCTATATGACACGAATGACAACGATGCCCTGATAAAGAACTGCATCGTAGCCTGCGGCTATCAGATACCTGATTACAACATAGGCACGCTACGTTCGCTGTTCAGCGACCTCAAGACAGGGCGCAGACGCATGGAAAGCGAGGATGGGGCGATCGCCGAGATCTACAAGGAGTGGCTCCTGACGCAGAAGGCATACAACGTCGTAGACTTCGATGACCTCATACTCCTCCCCCTGCGCCTCTTCCAGGAAAAGCCGTGGATACTCGAGAAGGTGCAGGAACGCTACCGTTACATAATGATAGACGAGTTCCAGGATACCTCGCTCCTGCAATACAGGTTCATCTCGACGATCGCGAAAAGATACAGGAATATCGCCGTGGTCGGTGACGATGATCAGTCTATCTACTCATGGCGCGGAGCGAATTACGAGAACATCCTGGAATTCGAGAAGGACTTTCCCGAACGCGTTGAATTCAGGCTTGAGAGGAACTACAGATCGACGGGAAACATACTGAAGGCGGCGAATGCCCTCATCGTCCACAACACCGAGCGCAAGGACAAGAAGCTCTGGACAGAGGAGGAAGGAGGCGCCGCGATATCGATAAAGCGCCATCGCAGCAGCGAGGCCGCAGCCTACTGGATCGCATCACAGGTCCGTTCTGATATCTCAAACGGGGTGAAGCCCGGTGATATAGGAGTGCTGGTACGGACGAACTCGCTCATAACGGAACTGGAGAACATCTTTACCGAGATGAATATCCCCACGAGGATATCAGGAGGAAAGAGCTTCTTCGACCGACGCGAGATCCGCGATATCCTCTGTTATCTGAAGGTACTCCTGAACAGCCATGATGATACAAGCCTCCTGCGCATCATCAACACTCCACGGAGAGGCATAGGACGCACGACGGTCGAGCGGCTCAGAGCCGATGCGGACAGGAGAGGGACATCTCTTTATGAGGCAATGGAACACCTTACGGGAGAGAGCGGAGGCCTGATGCAGAAATCGCGCGATGCCCTGCGTCGATTCCAGGAGAGGATCGTCTCCTGGAAGGCACTCTCAGACAAGGCGCCATCCCACATCATCGAACGCATAGTGGAAGACACAGGATACGAGGGAATGCTGGCTGAGGAATTCCCAGACAGCCCGAAATCAGTAGACTACCGGATGCATGGGATCGAGATCCTATCGACAAGGCTCAAGCGATTCATCGATGAGCATGACGGGGCGACGATGAAGGACTATGTCAACGCAGTATCGCTTATCGGAGATGAGAGCGACGACGATGAGAAGAAGGTGAACATCATGACCATGCATGCCTCGAAAGGGCTGGAGTTCATATCGGTATACCTTGCCGGCATCGAGGACGACATAATCCCCTCCAAGCGCGCACTCGAGGAGAGCGAGAAGAACATAGACGAGGAGAGAAGGCTCTTCTACGTAGCCATCACAAGGGCAAGGAAGAAGCTGGTTATCAACTACTCGGACAGCCGCATTACCCGCGAGGGTGAGGAGAAGATGGTCATTCCCTCACGCTTTCTCGAAGAGATACCTGCAGAGCTCTTCAAGAACGAGGAGAAGAGTCCTGAGCAGCTGAGGAAGGAACAGGCTGCAATGCTCAGGAAGTTCCTAGATAAGGCCCGATCAAGCTGACCCATCTAAAAAAGGCTCTATACAGAAAACTGTGGGAAGCAACAAAAGATAGATAGTGGAAAGCAGACAAAGAAGGGTTTCATCCTGTAATGTTTAACTAGCAAACCAACATAAACAAGGAAGAAACCCTATGAGAGATAGTATCACCATCAGGCATGAATTGCCATGCTTCTCTGTAACGTCG
>CALXLH010000015.1 GCA_944389145.1 uncultured Spirochaetaceae bacterium | reverse complement strand
GGTAACAATAATTCGGTTTCCTCACTGCAGTACCACATCGTCTGGTGCACCAAGTACAGGCACCCCATACTCACTGGAGCGGTCGAGGTGGAGGCGAAGACCCTACCCGCACAGGTCTGTGCCGAGTACGGCTGGACGCTCAAGGCGATAGAGGTGATGCCAGACCATGTCCATCTCTTTCTGGAAGCCTCTCCCGATGAAGCGCCATCGACAATTGCAAGAACACTGAAGTCGATTTCCGCTGTCCACATCTTCACAGCCTTTCCACAACTGAAAGAGAGGAAGTTCTGGGGATCGGGACTCTGGTCACACGGCTGCTACTATGGAAGCGTTGGTGCCGTTCCTGAAGGAAGTACATTGAAAACCAGAAATCCAACATTGGAGGCGCCGAATGATGAAATGTCCAATATGCGGCAAGGAAATGCTCAGAGGAGCGGTCATATCGTCAGGGAGCATGCCATTCAGCACGAAGGTCATTTTCAAGCCAGAGAGGAATGATGTGTGCCCCAACATTATTCTGGAAAAGGACGCGGACACTTATATCTGCATGGATTGTGGCCAGGTATCTGCGATCTACAAAGTGAAATGATTGCTGCCGCATTCATCATGCAGGACTAGCCTGTCAGGTTTTCTTGCGGCAACTTTTATAAAGCCAATAGCGGATAGTTGGCTTTGGCTGCAAGGAGCGTTATCATCGACACATGGAGCTTGCTATTCTCTTTCTCATACCGTTCATCGGAACATCGCTTGGATCGGCAGGTATCTTCATCCTCCGTGATGGCCTTGGCCCAAAGGCGGAGAAGCTTGTCCTGGGCTTTGCCTCTGGAGTCATGATCGCGGCATCCGTTTGGTCGCTGCTGCTGCCTGCGATCGAGGATTCCTCCTATCTCACGGCTGCCGCAGGCTTCATGATCGGAATACTCTTCCTCCTCCTTATCGATCAGGTCACGCCGCATCTTCATGCGAAGGCCACCGATCCGGAGGGACGTTCCTCAAGCCTCTCCAGGTCCGCGCTCCTGATGCTCTCAGTGACGATACATAATATCCCGGAGGGAATGGCCGTCGGAGCGGGAGCTGCCGCGATGATCGCATCAGGCGGGGATATGACCTACGCATCGGCACTTGCACTGTCGCTTGGAATAGCGCTGCAGAACTTCCCTGAGGGCATGGTCGTATCATTTCCCCTCTACAGGGAAGGAAAGAGCAAGGCAAAGGCGTTCCTGCAGGGAGTGCTATCTGGGATAGTCGAGCCGCTGGGAGCCATAGTCGCCTTCATCTTCGTAGGCACGCTCACATCGCTTCTTCCTATATTCCTCTCATTCGCTGCCGGCGCGATGTTCTACGTCGTCGTGGAGGAGCTTATACCTGAGGCCTCGGAAGGCAGCCACTCGAATATAGGAACCATAGGCGCGGCAGTGGGATTCGCGGCAATGATGATGCTTGATGGCATATTCGGCTAGCCAAGCCTGCCGCGGACTCCGTCTGTGCCATGCTGCCGCAAGGGGCATTTCACATTCCTTGAAGCCTTTTCCTTCGCCTTGCATGCTGATCGGCTGTCTGCTGCAAGCGGCTGAGAAGATATAGCTAATATTTATATTATCAAATGAGAAATCAATATTTGTGATCCTTATTCCGATTGAATACCATAACCGCAGGATCCATGAATGGAGAATGCTTCATCGAAGACATCTGATGATGCGTAGATGGAGCTGTGAAGTAGCAGAGCTCAGGACTCTATGCCCAGGAGATGGCTAAGAGAGGATTCCTTGCAATTGCATTCGACCCATCGTTCACCGGCGAAAGCGGTGGCTATCCACGCCATTTCAACTCCCCGGATATCAACGTTGAGGATTATCAGGCAGCTGTAGACTTCCTTTCCGTACAGGATAATGTAGATCCTGAGAGGATCGGCATGATCGGAATCTGCGGCTGGGGAGGGATGGCCGTGCAGGCAGCCGCCCTTGATACGAGGGTCAAGGCAACTGCAGCGATGACGATGTATGACATGAGCCGCAACACGGCCCTTGGCTACTTCGATTCAATCGATGAGGAAGGCAGATATCAGGCAAGGGTTGCATATGACAATCAGAGGACAGAGGATTATAGGAACGGAAGGTATACTCTTGCAGGAGGACTTCCGAAAGAAACGCCAGAAGATGCACCGCAGCATGTAAAGGACTATGTGGCATATTACGAGACAGAGAGGGGGTATCATCCGAGATCTGTGAACTCGAACAGAGGCTGGGCTGCTACAGCAAGCGGATCGCTGATGAACATGAGGCTCTTCGAGTATGCGCCGGAGATCAGGAGCGCGGTACTCCTTGTACATGGCGAGAATGCACACTCCAGGATGTATAGCGAAGAAGCATATAAGCTTCTCAGAGGTGATAACAAGGAGCTCATGATCATCCCTGGAGCGAATCACACAGATCTCTATGACAATATGGAGAAGATTCCCTTTGATAGGCTTGAAGAATTCTTTTCGACAAATCTGAATTAACCGCAGTGATGTAGCAAGAGATCGGACTGATGAGATCTTGCTTCAGCGTAGGGTTTCATCTGAAGGGCTGTCGTGCAAGGTACTAGTACGGCAGCCCATCGTGAACCAAGCGTATGATTTAAGAGCAATATGACAGGGTCAAGCTCAATAAGTTCTATCCATCTTAAGCATACTCTATGATGATTCTGATTAAATCCATTTGATATAGACCAATTATGATATGCTTAACATATATTAGAGTATCATAATGGCTGTTGTTTGCCGATATAACAATGTACATCCATATTGTTAAGATTGCTTAATTATAGATATTAAATATCATAACAATATCTATATCGTAGTAATACTATAAGTTCTGCCACATTTTTAATCAATATCGATTAATTATTCATGAGATAGATATCATTATCATCTAATTTAGATATTTAATAGCTAAGATATAATATTCTTATTATATATTTATATCAGTATTATCATATGATTTAATGCCAAATATAAAATGATAGAGGCTCGAAATGATATCTATCGCACCAAGATCCACCTGCCTTGGATATGGCGCTTTCTGAGGCATGGAGGCAAGGAAGCTGTCGAAATCGCTTGCATGCCGGCTGCTGTGCAGCCTTGCCTTCCTCCAGGCCTATCTAAGGATTCGACATTGCCGCTCTTAACTGAGAGATGGATTTAGATTGTGATGCCTTATCATATTTCGTGGCTATGCATGCCATGTTATTGGCTGCTATCCTTGCGCAGTGGATTGCCGTGAATTCATGCAGGTGAATTGTCTCTGCCTGAATCAGTGAAAAATTTAATATCATATTTTATTCTTATCTAGGCTTGAAATATCTATATATTAAAGTGGGTATCATTCTTTTGATGCCTATGGAGTCCTTTGATCATGTCTCTTCTCGTGCAAATGATTCTTGAAGGGCAGGTCCTCTCTATTGAGCATCTCGCATCTCGTGCCTTGGCGTGCTAGAGTCTTTCCTATGGATATCGAAAGGGCTGGGATTGGGGATTTTGAGAAGGTCCGAGGATTCTATCACCGCCTGATAGACGATATGGCGGACAGTGCATTCCATCCGGGATGGAAGAAGGGGATATATCCTTCTGATGATCTTATCCGCTCCTCTCTTGAAGAGGGGTCGCTCTTCGTGATGCGTTCTTCCGGGGATATCATAGCGGCTATGGTAGTGAACCATGAGTGCAATGAGGGGTATGCCGGCGTCTCCTGGTCCTCTGAGGCTTCCGGGGATGAGGTTGCCGTGATACATGCCTTGGGTGTCATGCCGCGCTTTTCCGGCCGGGGGCTTGCCAGGGAAATGGCTCGCTATGCCATATCCCTTGCGAAGGATAGCGGAGCGAGGTCCGTGCGCCTTGATGTGCTGAAGGGGAATCTGCCTGCGGAGAAGGCATATCTTGGCGTAGGATTCAGAAGGGTGGGCGAGCTGCGCATGTTCTATGAGGATACGGGCTGGACGGATTTTTCGTTTTTTGAATATCTGTTGTGATGGCGTGTGAATGGGGCTATGATGCTCGTGAGAGGTTTGTCTATGAACTCGCATCGTGCCAATGGTGCGCGCCAGATGGATATGCTTAGCGGCACTCTTGCCGACAAGATCCTCATGTTCGCGATACCGCTTGCTGCCAGCAGCATACTGCAGCAGCTCTTCAATTCAGTCGATGTTGCCGTTGTCGGTCATTTCGCATCCGATCCTGCCGCTGCGACGGCCGCCGTTGGGTGCAATGGCCCTGTGATCAACCTGATAATCAATCTCTTCGTCGGAGCCTCGGTCGGTGCCAACGTCGTGATATCGAACCACATAGGAGCGGGGGATGGAGAGAGGGCGAACAGGGCAGTGCATAGCGCGATGACGCTGGCGGTCCTCAGCGGCTTCCTGCTGCTGGTCATCGGCCTTATCGTATCCCGCCCGATCCTTACCGCGATGCATACTCCTGATGCAGTCCTCGGCTATGCGGTGGATTACCTGAGGATATACTTCATCGGCATGCCGTTCATCATGGTCTATAACTTCGGTGCTGCGGTGCTCCGGTCGATAGGTGATACGAAGAGGCCGCTCATCTGCCTTGTGATATCCGGGATCCTCAACGCGATTCTCAACATGATCCTGGTCATAGCCTTCCATCTTGATGTGGAGGGCGTGGCAATCGCCACGGTGATATCAAATGTCGTAAGCTCGACGCTTGTCGTGATATTCCTCATCCGGGAGAAGAGCGAGGTTCATCTTGACCTGAGGAGGCTCTCTATATCCAGGCAGGACCTGGATAGGATACTTCGCATCGGGATACCCGCAGGATTGCAGAGCATGGTCTTCTCGCTCTCGAACGTCATCATCCAGTCCGTGCTGAATGGCTTTGGTACATCAGCGGTCGCGGGCTCGGCGGTCGCCATCAACTACGAGAACTTCTCTTACTTCATAATATCGGGCTTCACTCAGGCTGCAGTGACATTCACGAGCCAGAACTACGGGGCGAGGAATGAGGAAAGGTGCCGCCGCATCTTCCGGATATGCATGACGTTCAGCGTTGCCTTCACCGCCTGCCTCAGCTGGATATTCATCCTTGGACGCGGATTCTTCGCATCCTTCTTCACAAGCGATCCGGAGGTCATGAGGTATGCAATGGCCAGGATGATATGCATCCTGTCTCTCAACGCGCTCTCCTCATCATATGAGGTGGGAGGAGCCGTGCTGCGGGGGATAGGCTACTCGATGACCCCGGCGCTCCTCACCATCTTCGGCACATGTGTCTTCCGTCTCTTCTGGGCGTATGTCATCACCCCGCTGCATCCGCAGTTCGAGGTACTGCTTTCCGTCTATCCCATATCCTGGGTAATAACCGGTTCTGCCGTGCTCATTGCCTACTTCATCCTCCGGAAGAGGGCCTTTCAAAAGCGTGGGGCATGATGCCTTTTGCCCTCAGGCCGCGCATAGGTTACAATATGGGCGGAGGGTGTAATGGCAATACGCGATGCGATAAGAGACGCGCTGTCTAGGAAGGGGCTGAGGCTTACATGCGATACCGGTATCTGCATCTCGGCAGAGAGCGCTGATGCAAGGATCACTGTCTTCCTGGGCAAGGATGGCTCCGTGCAGGCCGTGACGTGCGAGACTCCTGATACCTCGGATATCATAAGGCTGCGCGAAAGCCGGAAGAGGGGAACGCTCATCGAGGTTGAGTCGTCCGATGATCTGCTTGTGTTCCGTATAGCGAAAGAAGCCTATTCTGCTGAAATAAGGATATGATCATTTATGTAAGATCATATGTAAATCATATATAATTATATGAGTATCATATGATATCATGGAATGATAGCTATTCCTTTCTCATTGCTTCCTGCAGCCTCGGATCTTCATGATAGCGATGAGAGGCAGCGCTGATGCAGCTGCCGGTATCATCCCTGATACCCCCGGTCCGAGGAGCATATCTGAGCCAGGAGCGAGGAACATCAGCCCTATCGATCCTATCGCGTTGATGGATCCATGGAAGAGGGAAGGTGCCCAGATCGATCCCGTGCTGTCTGCAAGGTACGTGCACCAGATGCCTGTCACGGTGCAGAAGAGGCACATCGCCGCGATGCCCGTCCATGGATAGCCGTGATAGCCGAGCCCGTAGTTGTAGCCGGCCATGTTGATAGGCGTATGCCATAGCCCCCAGATCATTCCCGTGATGAGCAGGGCCTTGCTTCTGCCAAGCCTTTCCCTGATACGCGGATATAGGAAGCCCCTCCAGCCAGCCTCCTCCCCGAGTGCGAAGAGCATGTTGATCAGTGATGCAGGAAGGGTGATGAGGGCCATCGCAGGCACGATGAGAGGATCGGGGAATGGGATATCCATGGCTGCGATGAGGCTTGTGTCGAGGCGCTCAGGGAAGAGTATGAAATACAGTGCCGCGCCAAGCATCGATATCGGTATCGGCATGATCCACGCGATCAGATAGGACCTTGCGCGGCCTCTGATTTCCGGCTTCCAGGAATAGGCGTTCGCCCTTCCTCCTGCGAGCCTTGCGGCAATCGCCGCGGATATGGCAGGCATCCACATCAGCGTGGCAGATACCGCCATGTATATGGGGCTTCCATATAAGCCTTCCGCGTTCATCAGCGTCCATGCGGAAAAGGGTATGATGAATGATATGGCTATGTATGCGGCGATGGCTCCCATGTCTTCTCCTTATGGATAGAGCCGACGGTCACCCGCCGGCTCCAGTCACCTGTCAGCATGATAGCACGCCTCAGGCCTTCTTTCTCCTTGCGTTCTGTATTGCCTTCTGTATCTCGACGAACGGGATGATCAGGAAGGCGAGGGCCATCGCGATGGCGAACTCCGCCAGCGAGATGTGCGCGAAGTCGAACGCATCGGCAAGGAACGGTATGTAGAGTACCGCGAGCGTGAGGATGAACGCTCCGATAAGCGATGCGTAGAGGATCTTGTTGTGTCCCTTGACCTTCAGGAGGCTCTTATCCAGAGAGCGCATGTTGAAGGAGTGGAACAGCTCTGCCATCGAGAGCGTGAGGAACGCCATTGTCATTCCGTCCTCGCTGGTTACGAGGTGGAACGAGCCGTTCTCGAAGATCTCTCCGATGATGTAGGAGGCGAGGGTGATGGCAGCGAGCGCGACTCCCTGGATCACGCAGTTGACTCCCAGCCCCCCTGCGAAGATGCCTTCATTGGATGAGCGTGGAGGCCTCTTCATTATGTCAGGGTCTCCCTTTTCCATTCCCAGTCCGACTGCAGGGAAGCAGTCGGTTATGAGGTTGATCCACAGGAGGTGGACAGGCTGCATCAGCGTCACGCCCATGATGGATGCCACGAATACCGATATGACCTCGGAGAAGTTGGATGCGAGGAGGAACTGGATTGCCTTGCGGATGTTATCGTAGATCTTCCTGCCTTCCTCGACCGCTACGACGATCGTAGCGAAGTTATCATCAGCGAGGACCATGTCAGCGACATTCTTCGTGACATCGGTTCCCGTGATTCCCATTCCGACTCCGATATCGGCATTCTTGATCGAAGGCGCGTCATTGACTCCGTCTCCGGTCATAGCGGTGATCTTGCCTTTCTTCTGCCATGCCTTGACGATCCTTACCTTATGCTCGGGCTGGACACGGGCATAGATGGAGTACCTTGTGATGTTCTTCGCAAGCTCCTCATCGGACATCCTGTCAAGATCCGCTCCCGTTATGGCCTCATCAGGGGAGGATACGATGCCCAGCTCGCGGCCGATCGCGAATGCCGTATCACGATGGTCTCCTGTGATCATCACAGGGCGTATGCCTGCACTGCGGCATTCCTTGATGGCATCCTTCACCTCCGGGCGCACCGGATCGATCATGCCTGCCAGGCCGATGAATACGAGGTTGTTCTCAAGCGATGCCGGCGTCGTAGACTCAGGCATGGAGGAATGGAACTTGTATGCTCCTGCGAGGACGCGGAGCGCCTCGTCAGCCATTTCCTTGTTATGGTTGAGGATGGCCTTCCTTCCTGCCTCGTCGAGCTCGATGACGCTGCCGTTCTCATCAAGGCGGAATGCGCACTTCTTGAGTACCTCGTCAGGAGCGCCCTTCGTGTATTGCACGAGCCTTCCATCCGGGCCCTGATGGATCGTGGACATCATCTTCCTCTCGGAATCGAATGGTGCTTCTCCGACCCTCTGGTACTCGCCTTTCTCCAGCTCGTTCTTGTTCAGTCCCTTCGTCCAGGCCCACTGCACGAGCGCTGCCTCGGTAGGCTCGCCCTCTGCCTTCTTCTCATCATTGAGGTAGGCGTCTGAGCAGAGCGCCATGGCTCGCATCAGCAGGGGCTCATCGCAGGTCCAGCTCTTGACGACCGTCATCCTGTTCTGCGTCAGGGTACCTGTCTTATCGGAGCAGATGACTTCCGTGCAGCCCAGCGTCTCGACGGCGGTGAGCTTGCGTATGATCGCGTTCTTGCGGCTCATCTTCGTCACTCCGATCGAAAGCACGATCGTTACGACTGCGGCAAGGCCCTCAGGAATCGCAGCGACTGCAAGGGACACCGCGATCATGAAGGTGTCGAGCACGCCATTGAGGTGGATATCGCCCTCTGCGGCCATGCGGATCAGGTTCACTGCGAACATGAATACGCAGATGCCGAGGACAAGCCATGTGAGCATCCTGGAAAGCTGGTTGAGCTTCTTCTGCAGCGGAGTCAGTCCTTCCGTGGCCTCGGAAAGCGCGGTAGCGATCTTTCCCATCTCGGTCTTCATTCCGGTCGCCGTGATCACAGCCTCTCCATGGCCGTATACGACGGTGGAACCCATGTAGACCATGTTCTTCCTGTCTCCGAGCGGCACTTCCGTTCCCTCAAGCCTCGCCTCATCCTTCTCGGATGGCACGGACTCTCCGGTAAGCGCGGCTTCCTCTACCTTCATCGACGCGGTCTTCAGGAGCCTTCCGTCGGCAGGCACGCTGTCTCCGGCCTCAAGCAGCACGATATCCCCAGGCACTAGGTTCTCTGACTCGACCTGGATGATCTTGCCGTCGCGCCTGACCTTTGACTTGGCCTTTGACATCTGCTGCAGCGCCTCGATTGCCTTCTCTGCCTTCGATTCCTGCACGACGCCGAGTATGGCGTTGATGAGCACGACGATCAGGATTATGACCGCATCCGACCATTCAGTCTCGCCTGACAGCGATGACGTGAGCACGGACAGCACTGCCGCGATCATGAGTATGATGAGCATGGGGTCCGCAAGCTTCTCAAGGAAGGCCATCAACGGGCTTTTCTTCTTCTTCTCATCGAGCTTGTTCTTTCCATGCTTCTCAAGACGTGACTGGGCATCGAGCGCTGAGAGCCCTTCCTCGGCCGTGCCGAGGCCCTTCAGCACATCTGAAGCCTCTTCTAGGTATTCCTTCATTCTTCTCTCCCTTTTAGATTCATGAAGTCTTTGGTTGAATGAACAGTATTGAGGATATTGAAATAGGCATCTTTGGACAACTGGGAAATGCCATCCCTATAGGACTTCATGGCCTTTTTGGTCTATAATCGGATCATGGTCAAAGACAGGATGAAGGAGATTGCGCGCTACTGGTCCCTTTCGGAGGGCCTGCGGGCCATCTCATCCTCTCAGGCATCGCCTCTGCCAGATTTCCATGGCTTCAGGACCGATCGCAGCCATACCGTCGTGTTCGTCCTCTCTCGCGGATCTGCGTCATTCAGCACTTCATGGAGGGAGAATCCCGATTCGCGCGAGGCGAAGGCCGTGGTGCGGGCCTCTGCCGGGGATTTCGTGCTTTACCTGCCTGGAGAGCCTTATATAATGCGGTCCGATGATCCGGAGCTTGAGCTTTCCATGTATCTGCTGGAGTAGGGATGTTCTCTCGTAGAAGCGCTTTCATAGATGGGATGGAGATAGGAGGCAAGGCCCCCGTGCGCATCCAGACGATGCTCTCCCGGCCGCTATCTGCAGAGGGGCTGGATCCGGTCGTCGAGGAAATCGCCTCGCTGGCCGCGATCGGCTGTGACATCGTGCGCATTGCCTTTGCCTCGAAGGATGATGCCGCTCCGTTCTCGGAGCTGGTGAAGCGCTCGGCCGTCCCCCTCGTCGCTGATATCCACTTCGACTGGAGGATGGCGCTTGCCGCGCTTGAGGCAGGAGCTGCGAAGATACGGATAAACCCTGGCAACATCGGAGCCGAGTGGAAGGTGAAGGAGGTCGTGGCTGCTGCCATGGACAAGGGGGCCGCGATCCGCATAGGCCTCAATTCCGGCTCGCTGCCGGAGCGTTACTCATCGCTGGGGCCTTCCCGCGCGATGGTGGAGTCCGCGCTTGGGTATATCGATCTCTTCGAATCATGGGGATTCGAGAATACCGTCGTATCGCTGAAGTCTTCCGACACGGATGAGACGATGGAGGCGGCGCGCCTCTTCGCGGCGCTTTCTCCTTATCCCCAGCATATCGGAGTGACGGAGGCGGGCAGTCCCGTCATATCCGCGGTAAGGAGCGCATGGGCGCTTGGGAACCTCCTCTCGGAGGGCATCGGCGACACGATACGCATCTCGATGACAGGGGATAGGGAGAGCGAGGTCATCGCTGCGGTCGAGCTGTTGCGGACGCTTGGCTTGAGGAAGGGGGGAGTGAGGATCATCTCCTGCCCGCGCTGCGGACGGTGCTCCTTCGATACCATATCCTTCGAGAAGAAGGTCAGGCACCGCCTCCTGTCTCTTGATAAGGATATCTCTGTTGCTATAATGGGCTGTCCGGTGAATGGACCGGGAGAGGCTAGAGGTGCGGATTATGCCGTTACCGGGCTTGGCCGCGAGGTCTGCATCTACAGCCATGGCAATCTGCTGGAGCGTGTCGATGCCGACATGGCCGAGGATGCGCTTCTGGAGGTGATCTGCAGTGACTGACAAGCTAGTCATAAAGGGTGCGCGGGAGCATAACCTTAAGAACATAGACCTGGAGCTGCCCAAGGATTCCCTGGTTGTCATATCCGGGCTTTCAGGCTCCGGCAAGAGCTCGCTTGCGTTCGATACGATCTTTGCCGAGGGGCAGAGAAGGTACATGGAGTCCCTGTCAAGCTATGCAAGGATGTTCCTTGGACGGCTGGAGAAGCCCGATGTCGATTCGATCGAGGGACTCTCTCCTGCCATCGCGATAGAGCAGAAGTCCACGAACCGCAATCCGCGCTCAACCGTCGGCACTGTCACCGAGATCTACGATTATTACCGCCTGCTGTGGGCCAGGATAGGCCATAAGCACTGTCCTAGATGCGGGCGTGAGATCACGGAGATGTCCGTCGACCAGATAATAGACCTCATCTTCGCACATCCTGATGGTGAGAGGCTGATGATAACATCACCGATCGCCCGAGGCCGCAAGGGAGAGTTCCGCAATACCCTTGAGGATGCCCTGAAGCTGGGATACCTCAAGGCGATGATCGACGGGAAGCTCTATTCGCTGGATGAGGGCATCCCCCAGCTTGAGAAGAAGGTCAAGCATAATGTCTCTATCGTCGTCGACAGGGTGAAGAACGACCGCAAGGCGCGCACGAGGATTTCTGACGCGATAGAGAAGAGCTGCGAGCTTTCCTCCGGCCTGGTTGAGGTGATGTACATGGATGAGGAGATGTCAGAGCTGTACAGCGAGAAGAACAGCTGTCCTGACTGCGGCATAACCATCCCTGAGATCGAGCCTCGCTTCTTCTCCTTCAACTCACCGTTCGGAGCCTGCCCGGAGTGCAATGGAATAGGCTTCCGCCGCGAGTTCGATCCCGATAAGATCATCCCAGACCGTTCACTTTCCTACAATCAGGGTGCGATACGTACCCACAGGCCCGATGCCAATTACTACAGGGCCGGCATAGAGACGCTCTTCAGCCATTATGGCCTGTCGCTCGATACGCCGATAGAGAAGCTGCCTGAGGACTTCGTCCATGTCCTCCTGTATGGAGGAGGCGACAGGTTCAGCTATACCTATCAGGGGAAGAGCGAACGGAAGACGATGGAGTTCAAGGGGATCATAACCGAGCTTGAGCGGAGGTATTTCGAGACGCAGTCGATGAATATCCGCATGTGGCTGGATTCTTTCCGCAGCGAGATCGTCTGTCCCGCCTGCAAGGGTGAGAGGCTGCGTAAGGAGGCGCTTTCGATCCTCATCGGGGGAAAGAGCATCATCGATGTCACCAGGCTCTCTGTCAACGCGACGCTTTCATTCTTCGCCTCGCTGGAGCTTACGGATACCGAAAGGGAGATATCCCGCGATATCCTGAAGGAGATAAATGCCCGCCTGCGGTTCCTGCAGAACGTCGGGCTGGGCTATCTGACGCTCTACAGGGCTGCCGCGACGCTATCGGGCGGAGAGGCGCAGCGCATCAGGCTTGCCACTCAGATCGGCTCGGCGCTCACAGGCGTCCTCTATGTCCTTGATGAGCCATCCATAGGACTGCATCAGCGCGATAACCAGAAGCTGGTGGATACGCTCAAGAGCCTCAGGGATCTCGGCAATACCGTGCTTGTAGTCGAGCATGACGAGGATACGATCAGGGCCGCAGATTACGTCGTCGACCTCGGTCCCGGTGCTGGCGAGCTGGGGGGCTGGGTGACGGCAAAGGGAACGCCGGAGGAGATCGAGAGGAATGGACAGTCCATCACCGGACAGTTCCTCTCCGGAGCTCTTACCATACCGGTTCCGAAGAGGCGTAAGGGCAACGGGAAGCATATCAGGGTGACAGGATGCCGCAAGAACAACCTCAAGGATATCGATGTGTCGATACCCCTTGGCGAGCTTGTCGTGATAACCGGCGTATCGGGCTCAGGAAAGTCGACGCTGCTCAATGAGATAATCCTGCCTGCGGTCGAGCGCCGCGTGCAGCGGAGGAAGGATACGCTCGATGGCTATGCCTCGATAGAGGGAGTGGAGAACATCGACAAGGTCATCTCCATAGACCAGTCACCGATAGGACGTACGCCTCGTTCCAATCCTGCGACGTATGTCGATCTCTTCACCCCGATACGCGAGCTCTTTGCCCAGATGCCTGAGGCGAAGGCCAGGGGCTACAATGCCGGACGCTTCTCATTCAACGTGCCTGGCGGACGCTGCGAGAACTGCTCCGGAGACGGACAGCTGAAGATCGAGATGCACTTCCTTCCCGATGTCTATGTCAAGTGCGATGTCTGCGAAGGCCGGAGGTACAACAAGGAGACGCTCTCCGTAACGTACAAGGGAAAGAACATCGCCGATGTGCTGGATATGACCGTGAGCGAGGCCTATGAGTTCTTCTCTGCCCAGCCCCGCATCAGGCGCAAGCTGGAGACGCTGATGTCGGTGGGCCTTGATTATATCCGCCTGGGCCAGAGCGCGCTTACCCTCTCCGGAGGCGAGGCCCAGCGCGTGAAGCTCTCGCTTGAGCTTTCCAAGGTGCAGACCGGCCGTACGCTCTATATACTCGATGAACCGACGACAGGACTGCATTTCGCTGACGTCAAGAAGCTTCTGGAAGTGCTTGAGCGCCTCGTGGATCAGGGTAACAGCGTGATTCTCATAGAGCATAACCTCGATGTCATAAAGTGCGCGGACTGGATCATAGACCTTGGTCCGGAGGGAGGGGATGATGGCGGGACGATCGTTGCCGAGGGGACTCCTGAGGATGTCTCCGCAACCCCATCCAGCTATACTGGCCAGTACTTAGGGAGATACCTCAAGGCGTGATACGAAGGCTCCTGACGATATTCCTCCTCCTGCTCTTCCTGCCGGCAGCGCTGTCAGCGATCTCTGCCGGTGCGATCTATTATGCCTCGGATGACGACCTCAGGGCGATGTGCGCGCTCCGAGGCATCGAGGAGGGCACGCGCGAGGAGATGCAGGCTGCGCTGTATGCGGCGGAGGACCTCGAGGCGTATTCGGAGGAGGAGAGGGGCGAAGGAACGTTCTCCCTTTCGGTGCTGTCGGCAGAGAGCCTCGTGACCGGCTCCGATACCGTGGCCATCTCCGGAAACGCGCATATCTCGTTCACGGACAGCAGCGGGGCAGTCTCGGATCTCGCTGCTGATACTATAATCATCGATACCGCCAACGAGATGCTTACCGCGCTCGACAACGTCGTCTATAAGAGTACCGATGAGAATGCATCGATACAGGATATAACGGCAGATATCGTCACGCTTCTATGGACATCCGGCGAGATCAGGGTATCGAATGCGACGACAGCGACCGAAAGGACGGGGGACGAAGGAGATGCCGTGACGTTCTACACCTCCGGAGATACGCTGACGTACACCCCCGGCGGCTCGATACTCTACGATCATGGCGTCATAGCCTCGGACATGGAGGATCCCTACTCATCGATAACCGCCTCCGAGCTGCTGATGCTGCCGGGCTCTGACATGTTCATCTCCAATGCCTATCTCTCCATAGGGCGCGTGCCTATACTCTATCTTCCGTTCTTCTTCTTCCCCGGCTCCCAGCCGATCGGGAACCCTTCATTCGGCTTCTCTTCGACCAACGGGGCGTTCATCAACACCACGTTCGAGCTTCTTGGCCGTGACCCTGATATCTCATCGGGCTCCTCCTCATCTTCGTTCGCATCCCTTGTCGCCACTCCGGCGGGGGAAGGGGAGAGCTTGAGGTCGGAAGGATCGTATTACTCCTCCGGGCCTCTCTCTCCGGCGGAGACCTGGGCCCGCAGCAGATCGTCGCATATCTCGCTGATGGCCGATGCATATGCCCAGATGGGCCTCCATATGGGAATCGACGGTGAGCTTAACTTCCTGTCGAACACTCTCTCGCTGTCGTTCGTGGATGGCGTGGCGCTGGCTCCATCGTCCACCAATTACAAGGGGAACTTCCGCTACTATGGCATCAATGAGCTGAGCTATAGCGCTCACGGCCTGTCCGCCGTCCTTTCCGTGCCTTTCTATTCTGATAGCCGCGTGCTGATGGATTACGGCAACAGGCTTTCGGGCTTCTCGATAATGTCTCTTCTCGAGTCCCCGTCGTTCCCCGATACCTATACCTCGACGATAACCACATTCTCCAGGGCCCTGAGCATCGATTACACCCTGCCGACCTCCGTGAGGAATGATTATCTCTCATCCTTTACCGTATCCGATCTCAACCTCGGCGCTGATTACCGCTGGAACTCCTCGGACCTTGAGTACTATATGGAGAGCGCGGAGCTTCCCACGTTCTCCGCATCCCTCTCTGGAACGCTATTCTCAGTCTCCCATTCGAATGAGATAGTGCTTAACGCCAGCGAGGAGGAAGAGGTCGACGTCACGGAGAAGCATCTCCTCTCCGATCCTCTCCTATATGCTATCTATGAGGGGAACAGGAAGGCCGCGGCCCGTGCGAGCCGTACCGATACGTATTCCGCGTCCCTTACATACTCCCTTTCGGAAAGCCTCTCGAATGACTATGACTTCAATAGCCGCGGCGAGAATACTGATGGATCCTTCTCCTCTGATTCGTCCATGCGCCTGACATTCGACGCAGAGGCCGCGTCATGGGTGGGGCTTACCGCAGTGCTGACTCCTTCATACTCATATCTCTGGGAAGAGGGAGGCAGTGCCGCGATCGTCACCCATGATGGCGCGATAACGTCTGACATGACGCTCTCCTTCCCGTTCATCGGACTGGAGTACAGGATCGCGTCGAGGCTCCTGGATGCCAGCTCGGAGAAGCGTGGGGACGCCGCTGCCCAGCTTGATATAGAGACGGTGGGATGGAACCGCGATACCATAACCGCTCACTCTCTCTCCCTCAGCCACGCCTTCAAGACCGGATATGGGACCTTCACGCCATCCGTAAGCTATACGCTTCCTCCGCTGAACGCTGTCCTCACGCCGCGCCTCGCATACAGCCTCGGGCCTTACGCGCTGTCCCTTGGCTGGTCGTTCAGGGAAGAGGATGACAGTGCCTTCCACAGCGATCTGGTGGAGCTGTCGTTCGGATATAACGGCACATACCTCACATCGAGCCTCGCGCTAAAGTACCAGAGCGCCGATTACGATCCGGAGGATATACTCTCGCCATTCTACGGCACGGCATCGGTCTCCCTGCGTACCGAGGACAAGGCCTGGTCGATCACTGAATACATCGATTATGAGTATGCGCATGGCAGCAGCCGCAACTACTTCAATGCGCTGCGCACGACCCTGGCCATCCCTTATTTCGATATCTCCCTGGAGTGGGCAGGCCCTGCAGACAGGATAACATTCAGCTCGATAGAGGCGAACCTTGATGTGGAGAGCGTCTCGTTCCAGCTCTGGCGCGGCAGGATCTACTTCTCGTTCGGCATCCAGTCCTCGTTCGAGATGGATATGGAGAATCCATATGCCGCCTCGTTCTCGATCACGCCCTCGATCACGTTCAGCATCGCCGAGTTCCTTGACTTCACCTTCTCTTTCACCTCTGTGAACAACGGCTTCTACAACTACATGGATGACAGCGGCTCATTCTCCCTCGGGATGATGTTCGAGGATCTTCTCAGGTCATTCGATTTCTTCGGGGATGGGCGCTATAACACAAGCTTCGTGCTCGACGAGGCAGCGCTTGAGATAACGCACTATATGAAGGACTGGAACTTCAACTTCAGGTATTCAACGGAGATCGTGCTCTCTGATGACGTATATCAGTTCAGGCCAAAGGTCTCGGTATACATGAGCTGGAAGACGATACCTGACCTGAATATCGACCAGCAGTGGGAACAGAGGAACGGAAGATGGATAAGCAACTGACAGAGGAGACATACGTATTCTCGCGCGACGGGGCGGAGAGGGTTCTCGGGCCTAACGATTCGAACCTGCCGTATCTTGAGCTTCTCCTTGGCACCGAGCTGAAGGTGAGGGGAACTGCCGTGATATCGGAGAGGGCGTCGTATGCCTTCCCTGCATTCATGAAGCGCCTTGAGGATCTTGCCCTTGAGCGCGGCGTGCTGCAGGAGGCTGAGATCTTCATGGTCTGGCAGGCGGTCTCCGAGCCAGAGGCCGAAATGGAGAAGGACCGGCTTGTGATAGCGGCAGCCGGTCGTACGATCTATCCTAAGTCATCTGAGCAGAAGCGCATGTTCCGCGCGCTCCGTGAGAGTGATGTCATCCTGGCCTCCGGTCCTGCCGGAACGGGAAAGACCTTCATATCCGTCATATGGGCGCTCTCGCAGGTCCTTTCGGGCCGTAAGGGCAAGCTGCTCCTGACCCGTCCCGTGGTTGAGGCAGGGGAGTCCCTCGGCTTCCTTCCCGGTGATATGCAGCAGAAGCTCAATCCGTACCTGAGGCCGCTCTACGATGCGATGGAGCATGTGATCTCTCCCCAGCAGATCCGGCGGATGGAGGAGAATGGCTCGATAGAGGTCGCCCCGCTTGCATATATGAGGGGGCGTTCGGTGAGCAATGCCGTGATGATACTCGATGAGGCGCAGAATGCGACGCGCGCCCAGACGATGATGTTCCTCACGCGCCTTGGAGAGAACAGCCAGGCGATCGTCGCGGGCGATCCATCGCAGACCGATCTCGGGGACAGGAGATCCTCTGGACTTGAGGATGCCATGGCCACGCTTGGTGGAATCGAAGGGATTTCCGTGATAAGATTCACCCATAGCGATACCGTGAGGTCTCGCATCGTCCGCGACATAGTCCGGGCGTACTCAGGAAGAAGGCATGAGGTGGAATAAGGAGATATCCGAAGGATTGCAGGGGCTCACGAGGAGGCAGAGGGTCGCGCTCTTCCTCGTCGTGCTGCTCACGGTCATCCTTGGCCTGGCTTATCCGCTTCTCCTCTCTTCATATTCAGGCTTCGCTCTCTCGATATCGCGCCAGTACGTTCCTGGGGAGCTTTCCGATGAGGATGTCTTCTCTCCCGCAGACTTCTCATACGTCGATGATGTCGCGACGGAGGAGCAGGTGAATGCTGCCGCCGAGAGCGTGCTTCCGATCTTCTCATATTCCATATCATCATCGATAGAGATGCGCGCAAGGCTCGATGCGCTCAGAAGCGCTGTCGATTCCGGTGATTACTCGGCGCTGGAGGAGAGCCCTGCATCCAAGAGCCTTTCCTCGCTCTCGCAGAGCGATGCGATGACGGTGGTACGCCTTGCCCAGGAATGCCTTGAGTCCATCGTTATGGATGGCATATTCTCCTCAGAGGATGTCGCCCAGGTCCGTGATAGCGGCTACAGGCGCATAAGCATAGAGCCTTCGAACGTGTCGTTCTCATACGGCGGCATGGAGATACCGCTTGATTCCGTGCTGACAGATGCTTCCGTATATTCCCATGTCCTTGACTGGGCCGGACGCTTCTATCCGATGCTTTCCGCAGGCGAGGCCGACCTCATAGCAGCTGTCGTGACATATGTCGTGGAGCCAAATGTCTACTACGATGAGATCATGACGATATCCAAGCGCGAGGAAGTCGCGGCCGGTGTTCCCCCTGTGCTCGTCGAGATACTGAAGGGGGACTACATCCTGAAGCGTGACACGATAGTGACCGAGCAGCAGCTGAGGACGATAGAGAGGATGAGCGAGGATCCGCTTCTGTCTGTGCCGTTCTCCATGGCCATGGGCTACGCCTTCTTCGTCATCGTCATGACGCTGATGACGGTCTATCTCTTCTTCCGCTTCATCCGCTATCGCTACAGGCTCTTCTCCTACGTGATGCTCTTCCTGATAGGGACGGATATCATACTGACGCTTTCCTATCTGATCATCCATCTGCTGACGAACGAGGGCATAAGGTTCATCGATCCGTTCCTGCCTGTCATCTTCCTGCCGCTGCTTGCCACCTCGGTAACGGGAATGAGGAGGATGGGGTTCTTCGTAGCGCTGCTCCTGTCAGGCCTTGCGGTGATCTATCCCACGTCGCATAGCTTCACCTTCTTCTACCTCCTCACCACGAGCGTATGCTCGATGCTCTTCATGAGGCAGGGAAAGGAGAGGCTTGACGTGATCTATCAGACGCTCTTCTCGACCTTTGCCGTAGTCGCGCTGACATTCATCGTCTCCGTGATCTACAACCTCGGCTTCCAGCAGATCTTCCAGAGCATGATCGTATCGGCATTGATCACGGTACTCTCCTTCATGCTGCTCTCGATCGTGCTTCCTGTCCTGGAGAAGATATTCAATATCCCGACGGCATTCCGCCTTCATGAGCTTTCCTATGCGGATACGCCGACGCTCAACAGGCTAAGCCAGGTCGCGCCTGGTACATGGAACCATTCGCGCAACGTTTCGGAGATGGCTTATACCGCATCCAAGGCCATCGGGGCCAATGCCGACCTCGCTCTCGTAGGCGGCCTCTATCATGATATAGGGAAGGCTGAGCATCCTGAGTACTTCATCGAGAACCAGTCCGGCAAGAATGCCCATGATGAGATAAACAACACGCTCAGCGCGGCTATCATCAAGTCCCATGTGAAGCTCGGCGTGGAGAAGGCGAAGGAGATCGGGCTCCCGCAGGAGGTCATAGATATCATCTCCGAGCATCACGGCAACGATCTGATCAAATACTTCTATAACGAGGCCGTGAGGGAGGCGAAGGAGCGTTCCCTGACGGTAAGCGAGGAGGATTTCCGCTATAACGGGCGTACGCCTTCGACGCCTGAGAGTGCCGTGGTCATGCTTGCTGACTGCACTGAGGCCGCTACCCGCACGCTGAAGAATCCTAACCATCAGAAGTACGAGAAGTTCATTTCCTCGATCATCATGGACAAGATGAACTACAAGCAGCTGAACAACAGCGGCCTGACGCTCAATGACCTGGATAAGATCAAGGAGTCGTTCATACACTACCTGATGGGGCGTGACCATCAGCGGATCGAATACGATAAGGAGTGACGATGTACTCTATCTACGCTGGATCCGGAATCGATGAGAAGGCGGTATCCGAGGCACTTGACAGCATACTCTCCTATCTTGGGGAGAGCGGGGATTTCTCCCTTCACTTCGTCTCCGATGATGAGATAAGGGCACTCA
Organism: uncultured Spirochaetaceae bacterium; assembly: GCA_944389145.1. Taxonomy (GTDB): domain Bacteria; phylum Spirochaetota; class Spirochaetia; order Sphaerochaetales; family Sphaerochaetaceae; genus Ornithospirochaeta. The sequence continues at coordinate 2,290 of CALXLH010000015.1, read as the reverse complement.
ACAGGGATTACCGTGGCAAGGATGAGCCTACGGACATCCTGACGTTCGCTCTCTCCGACGGCGAGGCCTTCCCCTCGTTCGAGGGGGAGGAGAGGGAGCTTGGGGATGTATTCATATCCCTTGAGTCGATGCGCCGCAACGCATCCGCGTTCTCGGTCCCTGAGGATGAGGAGCTTCACCGGCTGCTCATACATGGCCTCCTGCATCTCCTTGGCTTCGATCATGCTACGAATGACTTTGCCTCGGAGCCTATGCTGATCAGGCAGGAGGAGATGATGCGCTCTCTTGGCTTTTCTTCCGCAGGTACTTGATATTCCTCCTCTTTCCTGTTACTTTTACACGAGTTGCGCAGGCAACAGGCAGGGCCGCTAGCTCAGCTGGTAGAGCAACGCCCTTTTAAGGCGTGGGTCACAGGTCCGAATCCTGTGCGGCTCACATCCTGTCTCCTTCGTCTAGTGGTTAGGACAACGGGTTTTCATCCCGTCAACGCGGGTTCGATCCCCGCAGGAGATGCATTAAGGCAGTCCGGAAGAAGGGCTGCCTTTTCCTTATCTCAGTGAAGGCGCGCGGCGCTTTCGGCGTTCCTCTCTATCCTCCTCATCAGGCTCATGTAGCAGAATGGCAGCGTGCAGCCTGCGACCACCCATGCCGCCGGGGATGAGAGGCAGATCCCGATGTAGCCTAGCGCGAGCGGCAGCGTGAATGCGGCGGCTGCCCTGCAGATAAGCTCGAGTATCGATGATATCATCGGGATGATGCCGGATCCCAGTCCCTGCGTGCCTGTGCGGTAGATGAAGATCATTCCCAGCGGTATGAAGAACCATGAGATCGTCCTGGCATAGACCGAGGCCTGCTCTATGATCGAAGGATCGGTCGTCTCCGGATCCATGAAGATATAGGAGAACGGCACCGCGGCTGCCCTGATGACGATGAACGCTGCCACGGCTCCTGCTGCCATTATCGCGAAGCTCGTGCGGAAGCCCTGCCTGATGCGCTTCAGGTTTCCTGCTCCCAGGTTCTGTCCTGCGAATGTGGATATCCCCATGCCGATTGCTGGGAAGAACTGCGTGACGAGGTTCTCGATCTTGCCTCCGACGGAGTATGCGGCGACCGTATCCGAGCCGAAGCCGTTTATCGCTCCCTGCACGATGATGACGCCTATGGCGCATACGGAGAACTGCACGGCTCCGGGTATGCCTATCCTCATGAGCCTGATGCAGAGCCTCATATCGAGCTTCCAGTCCTCCCTCGAGAGATGGAACATCGGGAAGCGTACGCGTATGTAGATATAGCTGAGGATGGCGCTTATGCCCTGGGCGATGATCGTCGCTATGGCCACGCCGCTGCATCCAAGGGGAATGACTATCACGAAGAAGAGATCCAGCACGATATTCAGCACCGATGATATGAGAAGGAATATGACAGGGCTCCTGCTGTCGCCTACGGCACGGAGTATCGAGGAGAAGAGATTATAGAATATGGCAGTACCGATGCCGAGATATATGACCATTATATAGGAGTTGGCATCGTTGATGATGTTCTCCGGCGTGCTTATCAGGCGTAGAAGCGGCATAGACAGCGCCCCGAAGAGCGATGCTATGGCGATTGAGCAGATGGCGGAACAGAGTATGCTCATCGCATATGCCTTGCGCATGGCCTCTCCGTCCTTGGCGCCGTAGCGCTGGCTGACTATCACCGCGAATCCAGCTGCGAGCCCCTGGGCGAATCCCACGACCATGAAGCTGAATCCGGATGTCGATCCGACGGCTGCGAGCGCATCAACGCCGACGAAGCGTCCGACGACGATCGTATCGACCATGCTGTAAAGCTGTTGGAAGAGATTCCCTACGAAGAGAGGGATCGAGAATGATAGAAGCAGCTTGAGGGGAGACCCCTTGGTCATATCGCATTCCATAGCTCACCGGTATCTCAGCAAAGCCGCGCATTGTCAATCAGGATAATGGCTATTTTCCAGCCAGGGACCGGATGATGAAGATTTTTGGATAATTTTTCCAAAAGTACTTTACAAGGGTAGAGGTAATGTGGAGAATACAGCCTCGGTGCCTGAGGCGGCCAGGAGGAAAGTTCTCCTGGGGAGAGCCTAGGCACTTGACAGGCGAGGCCGGGATGGCGTAGGCTGTCATGGCACCGCGAGAGCGGCGTCGGTCTTTGACAGGTTGAGCGAAGGGGAAGAGAGAGGAAAGAAGTAATAGAGGCAAGGGAGCCTCTGTCAATCCGAGCGAACAGGTGAAGAGAAGCCGGTTCGTGAGCGAGCGATGGGAAAGAACGT
>CALXLH010000014.1 GCA_944389145.1 uncultured Spirochaetaceae bacterium | reverse complement strand
CTGCTATCTGCTTCTTGAGCAGTTCAATCTTGCTTACTCCGTCACAGGCATCACCCAGCTGTATAAGGGAATGAAGTCATGGATGAAGCTAGCGATGCAGAGCGGAGTGCCTGAGATCATTTCCTTCCGTGATACTGTCAACAGGCACCTCATGAGGATTGTATATCATGCAAAGTTCCCCATCTCTTCCGGAAGGGTTGAGGGAATCAACAACATGATCAAGACGATACGGAGGAAAGCCTATGGATATAGGGATACTGAATACTTCTTCCTGAAGATAAAGTTTGCTTCATTACGAGGCCCTTACAGGTACAAATCCCACACATTTTGTAAAGACCCCTTCTTCCTCCGTATCATGTTCGAGAGCCGCAAGCCTCTTCTGGTATACAGATCTCAGAAACCACACAAATTTCTGAACTGATTCAAAGAAAAAACCGGAACTAAGGCAAAGCAGCAGAGGCAAGGAAATATATGTCACCCATGGATATTCAGACAGCAAAGCAGAGAGGGAATGTCCGAGATGCGGCAGGAGGATGCATGTGCATGGCAGCCGGGAGTCGGTGTATCAGGACATAGAGCTGATCGGGCACCTGCATTAGTAAGGCGTGGAGAAATTACATGATCTTTAGGGATTATCTTATCTCACATCCTGAAAGGGCAAAGGCTTATGACGAGCTGAAGCTGAAGCTTGCAAGCATGTATCCAGGTAATCGGAAAGCATACACATCATCAAAGAATTCGTTCATCAGCGATACCATTGCAGAAGCAATGAAATGGAATTCAGTTATGGATGATGCAAATTAAAGAAGCAGAAAGGACTTGCCTCACCTCCTGATACCAGCGGCTACTTTGGCTAACCCGTCATCATTTCCTTGAAATTGGCTTATAAGGATGATGCAGAGGAAATGGCAATCGCTGTCGTCGTCTTTCCGCTCTGCCTTTCTGATTGGCTATCGACATGGCCAGATACATTCAGGCAGGTGCCGGGGGATAAGCATCCGTTATCTCTCCAGAGATAGGGTAGCGGTAATTTCTCCGCGGCCTAGCGCTTCTTCCCATCCGGTGAGATCCTCGATATGCCCAAGCATCGTATAACTCCATGAGTTTGAACCATAGAACATGACGATCTGATTGCCCTGGTACAGCACGATATCTCCAGCATGGGCTGTAATCTGCCTGTTGCTTGAAGGAAGGCTGCGTCCTAACGATCCGGCTTTCTCGAATCCTCCATAATCCCTGAGCCTGATGGTCAATGATCCGTCTCGCAGTATGCCAGCCAGGGCATTCGCTGCATCATTATCCTCCAGCGTTGCCATGAATCCTGTTCCATTTATATTGACCTCCATCCTCATTGCCGTGCCTTCCTCTTCGCATGAATCATCCGATATGTTTCCTGAGTAATCCTGACTCTCACAGCCTGCCAGCAGTGCAATGGAAGTCAGAAGGATGAATATCGCTAACGAAATTGCTTTCTTCACTGGCCTTCCTCCGCATATCAGGATATCAGGATTGTTCGATTATAGATATTTCTTTATTCTTATGTAATGTGATAATATTTTCCTATGGAATTCAGGACGTTAAGGTATTTTATCGCAATAGCCGATGCAGGCAGCATAACCACTGCCGCTGACATTCTTCATGTCACGCAGCCAACGCTTTCCGTACAGATGAAGGAACTGGAAGAGGAATTAGGTAAGAAGCTCTTCAGCAGGGCGAAGAAGGGAGCTCGCCGGCTTGAGCTTACTGATGAAGGGCTTATACTCCGCAAGCGTGCCGAGGAGATCCTTGATATCATCAGGAAGACATAGCTCGAGATATCTTCTGAAGGAGGAATGATAAACGGTGATGTATATATCGGGATGGGAGAAGCTGGAAGCCTTGAGAAGATCATTGAAGTCATTGATTCGATCCAGATTGAGCATCCTGGCATAAGATTCCATTTCTATAGCGGCAATGCAGAGGAGATAGAATATAGGATAGGAAGGGGAATGCTCGATTTCGGCGTAATATTCGGGCGGCAGGCATCAGAAGGATTCTCATCGCTTACGATCAATGAGAAGGAAATCTGGGGCGTCATCATGAGGCTTGATTCCCCGCTTGCATCGCGAAGGGAGATCGTGCCGAGGGACCTCATGGACAAACCTATTGTTGTCTCCGGACAGGCTGAATTCCTTCACCGCCTTTCGAGGTGGGCAGGGACTGCCTTTGACAGATTCCAGGTAGCAGCGACCTACAACCTCATCAACAACGCATCACTCCTGGCAAAGAGCGGAGGGAAGTATGTCATAGGCTATGGCTCGATAATAAACATGGAGAACAGTTCTCTCGCATTCCGCCCCCTTGCGCCGGAAATCTTCGACAATCTATCGCTTATATGGAAGGGGCAGCCCCTTACGAAGGCTGCCGCGATGTTCCTTGAGAGTATGAAGCGATCCTTTGCAGAATATCCTGAGCGATGAATGATCACATTCCGAATGCGGACTTGAAGAAGTCCTCGATCTTGTCGAATGGAATCAGATCTGTCCTGTCATAGAGATCGATATGGATCGCATCAGGTACTACATACAGCTCTTTCGGTTCCGAAGCATTTTCGTATGCAGTCTCGCTGTATGCGACAGAATGCGCATTCTCTCCTACGATGAAAAGAATCGGACGTGGCGATATCTCGGAAATATGGCTCAGCAGAGGATAGTTCATGAATGCAAGCTGGCTGGTTGCGGTAAAGGCCCCTCCTGCATTTGGATGCCATCCCCGTGCAAGGGCGTAGAATGTGTACCATTCAAGATTCAGTCCCTCAACGCCTTCGGGCATCTCTGGATATGGGGCCTCAGCTGGATACATCCTCTCAACGGCAGGAGCGCCATTATCGACATCTGTCCATCTCATCTGGCTGAACATATCAAGAAGCCTTGCCCTCTCTTCGCCCGTCAGGCTGTTGTTCATTGAGATATCATACATGCTTGCTGTGGCTACAGCCTTGATCCTTGAATCCATTGCCGCAGCTGAAAGCGCGAAGCCGCCGGATCCGCAGATTCCCAGCGCTCCGATCCTCTCCCTGTCGACATACGGAAGGCGTCCAAGGAAATCAACGCCGGCGCTGAAGTCCTCGCTGAAGACCTCTGGGGATGATATATGCCTTGGCTCTCCTCCGCTTTCTCCATTGTACGACGGATCGAATGTAAGGACGATGAACCCTCTCTGGGCAAGCTCATTTGCATAGACGCCCGGTCCCTGTTCCTTAACGCCGCCATATGGCGCTCCGATTACCAGGGCAGGATAGGAGCCGTATTCATCAATGTCTGCCGGGGTATAAAGATCCCCCGCCAGCGTGATTCCGAACCTGTTCGGATAGAATACGGCTGTCCTCTCGACATCTTCCGAAAGATCGAAGATGTAATAATTGTCAGTGACTACCTCATCGGTAGTGATTGCTGTAGCCTTCATTGGTTCTCCTGCTGTAAGAATGAATGATGTTGATAGCATCAGCATCAGCAAGGGGGTGAGCCTTCTCATTGCCTTTCTCCTTGGCACCAACATAATATGGGCATACCGATGATAGCAAATATTAATTTATTTCCATATAAGATAGTTTCTACCTATATTATCTCAAGAGTGGGAAAGCAGTGGGATCTTCTTTGCCAGCCATAGGTTTTTCCAATGTGATCGCGAAAGGATAAAATATTTGCGTATTGCTGCCCCTAAGGAATATATTCAGCGGCGAATCATGATCTGGAGGAGCGTCGATGAAGATACTTGTAATATCATCAAGCCTGCGGCTTGGGAGCAATTCCGGGCTTATAGCTGCAGAATTCGCAAGGGGAGCGGTTGAATCGGGAAACGTCGTTGAGGAGATAAGCCTAAAGGGCAGGCAGATCGGATTCTGCACGGGATGCCTATCGTGCCAGGAGACAAGGCGGTGCTGCATTGCAGATGACTCTGCAGATATCATCAGGAAGATGCATGATGCTGACGTTATCGTATTTGCTTCACCAATTTACTTCTATGGACTGTCAGGGCAGCTTAAGGTGCTTCTGGACAGGTCTAATCCTCTTTATGGCACAGATTATAGATTCAAGGATATATATCTGATCCTGACAGCTGCGGAAGATGAGGCAGCTACTCCCGACAGGGCTGTCTCATCTCTTCAAGGATGGGTTGACTGCTTTGATAGGTCGAGGATTGCCAAGGTCATATTTGCAGGCGGAGTGAATGAAAGGAATGCCGCAAGCGGGCACGCCGCGATGAAGAACGCATATGAAACGGGAAAGGAGATAGGGGAAAGATAAGGAATCCATACATTTGCTGCTTCATTGTGGCTGATCCTTTGATCAGGGAAGATCAAATCCTGTTCTTCCTATAACCTATTTCAATTTCCTCTGTTTTCTGGGAGAGTAGTAATAGTCATATGGAGGAAATATGAAGACATTTGCGATTGCAGGTTGCGGACACCTGGGGTGGATCGTACGGAAGGCATACATAGATGGGCTTTTGAAGGAGTATAAGCTGGTAGCCGCCTTTTCCCGTAAGGCGGAAGACGCGGAGGCTCTTGTCGAGGGAACAGAGGCCATGGCAGCCTCATCGATGGATGAGATCATCGCCATCAGGCCCGATCTGATAATCGAGACGGCGTCCATCGCTCTCTTGAAGGATTTTGCGATAAAGGCCTTGAAGGCTGGCATAAGCATAATCCCCCTGTCGATCGGTGCATTTGCGGATAGCGCGTTCAAGGATGATGCACTGGATGCGGCAGCGCATGGCGGTGCCAGGATATATATACCATCAGGGGCTGTCGGCGGCTTTGATGCATTGAATACGATTGCGTTGATCGCAGAGGTCAATGGCTGGGATATAAAGGCTGGGATACACACCCATAAGGGACCGGATTCATTGAAGAATACGCCATTGTACTCGGATGAGCTTCAGGGAGAGGAGAGATGTGTCTTCTCTGGTTCTACCGAGGAGGCTATCGCGCTCCTGCCGACAAAGGTGAACGTGGCGGTTGCCTCGGCACTTGCGACAATCGGCCCCGACAAGGCACAGGCTGAGATCACGAGCGTCCCTGGCTTCATCGGCGATGACCACTGCATAACCATAGAGACAGAGGGCTTGAAGGCCGTGGCTGATATCTACTCTGCCAATAGTGATATCGCAGCATGGTCAGTCGTGGCGCTGATGAGGAATCTCTCTTCCCCGATGATGTTCTTCTAGGAGGCTTGCATGGAAAGATTCAGGAAGCTTGTAGAGGTGGGGCCCATCGGCTTGCAGGAGTGGGCAGAAGATAAGCTTGATGCCTATGCTTCAGAGATCATCCGCTATGACCGCCTGCCAGGGAACGAGGATGAGCTTGTATCCATGATAGGCGATGCGGATGCAGTCCTTGTCAGGACGCAGCCGCTGGTTCCCGCATCGGTGCTATCAAGGTGCAAGAACCTCAGATATGTCGGCATGTGCTGCTCTCTCTATTCCAAGGAGAGTGCCAATGTCGATATAGATTATGCGGAAAAGCATGGCATCACGGTCTATGGAATCAGGGATTATGGCGATAAGGGCGTGACGGAATTCGTCGTTTATGCGCTGGTGAGGATCCTCCATGGATATGACTGGCCGATGTGGCGTAGGAGGCCAAGGGAGATAACAGGCCTGAGGATCGGCTTTGTCGGATTCGGAACGAGCGGACAGATGACAGCCAGGATCCTGAAGGCAATGGGGGCTGAGATATCGTACTATGCACGATCAGCCAAGGAGGATTGCGAGAAGGAGGGGATGCGCTACATGCCTCTTCACGGGCTCCTTGAACGGTCCGATGTCGTGATTACCTGCCTGAACAAGGGCGTGATACTTCTGCATGATGAGGAGTTCAGGCATCTTGGCAATGGAAAGATAATGATCAATACATCGATCGGGCCTGCCGCTGATATGCCTGCCCTGAAGGCCTGGATACTCAATGACAGCAATACATTCGTCGCTGATACATCTGGAGCTGTCGGAGAGATCTATCAGGAGGTCCGGGACAGGAAGAATGTGCTCTGCCCTGACGTGTCTGCCGGAATGACAGAGGAAGCCTACGATCTGATGAGCAGGAAGGTCCTGGATAATATCGAGAGGATGCTGTCAGATTGATTTTCCCGGTCTTGCATGAAGAGGCCTGCCGCATCGGACAGGCCTCTTGTCATTTATCGTACGGGATAGTTATGAAAGCACTCCGTATATACCGTTCACCGTTACCAGGATGATGATTATCGGTAGTATATATGTGCAGTAGACCCTGAGCCATTTGGGGAACTTCATGCCCTCGCCCTTGTCCGCCTCTCTGATGAAGGCGTTCCATCCCCATCCTTTCTTCTGCGTGCAGAAGAGGACGAATGCCATGCTCCCGAGAGGAAGGATCAGGTTGGATACGAGGAAGTCCTCGAGATCCAGCACTCCGGTTCCTTCACCGAAAGGCTGGAAGGAGGAGAGGACGTTGAAACCGAGGATACATGGGATACAGAGTACGAAGAGGATGAGGAAATTGGCTATCACGGCCTTCGTCCTGGACCAGCCTCTCTCGTCCATCCAGTATGCGATGATGTTCTCGAATACCGCAATCAGCGTCGTCATGGCTGCGAATGTCATTGCCAGGAAGAAGATTGCGCCCCATAGGTTTCCTGCCGTCATCCTTGTGAATACCTCAGGAAGCGAGAGGAAGATCAGGGACGGCCCCTGACCGTTGTTTACGTTGAATGCGGAGCAGGCCGGGAAGATGACGAACCCGGAAAGCAGGGCAATAGTCGTATCGAGGCACATGATCCTTACCGTCTCTCCTGGAAGAGAGCGTTCGTTGCCGATATAGGAACCGAAGATGGACATCGCTCCGATACCAAGCGACAGCGTGAAGAACGCCTGGCCCATTGCCGCGAATACCGATTCCGCAAGGCCGTATTCGACGAGATTGCCGAAGTCGGGCTTGATGAAGAACATCAATCCTTCCTGGCCGCCTGGAAGGAGGCAGTTGTGGATTGCCATGGCGATCATCAGTATGAACAGGATTGCCATCATTATCTTCGATATCTTCTCGACCCCGTTCTTTAGTCCTATGATGACGACTCCGGCCGTCAGCAGGAGTGCCAGGCCCATCAGCAGTGTCTGCAGCCCAGGTGACGCCATCAGGGCATTGAAGAACGCTCCTACGTCAGATGAGGGATTGAGGCTCCCTGCAATGAAAGATCCGAAGTAATATATCAGCCATCCTGTAAGGACAGTGTAGAACATCAGCAGTATGTAGTTTCCGGCTACCGCGAACGGCCCTACATAATGCCACTTCGTGCCTGCAGGCTCAAGCTTCTTCAGCGACCCGGAGATGTTCCTGCGGCTTGCCCTGCCGATGGCGAATTCCATGGTCATGACCGGTAATCCGATCAGAAGCAGGAACAGCAGGTATATGATTACGAAAGCTGCTCCGCCATAGCGGCCTGTAATATATGGAAACCTCCATACGTTTCCAAGTCCGATGGCACATCCTGCGGAAAGCAGGATGAAGCCTAGCCTAGATGATAGTCTTTCTCTTTCTTGCATATACTCTCTTCCAGCTTAGATATTCTTTCCTGGGTAGAATGGATCCGATGTGTAGCGCAGCCCTAGCTTGCGCAGGCCTGAGCAGTCTCCGGGAGACGGGACATGCGTCAGGTGCACTTCCGCATCCTTCAGCCTTGGAAGGGCTTCCAGCGCCTTCCTTGCCTCATCTGTCTCTGAAGCGCTCATCGCAAGCGCTATGAGTATCTCATCGAGGTTCATGCTCACGCCACGACCTGAAAGTATATCCCTCTTCATAGCCGTGATGCTCCTTATGACCTTCGATGAGATGAGATCTACGTTCGCAGGGATGCCTGTCATGACCTTAAGCGCGTTGAGAAGCAGGGCAGAGCAGGCATGAAGCATGTCAGAGTTATGGCCTGTTACGATGGTCCCATCCGGAAGCTCTATCGCCGCAGCGCATACCGTGCCATCCTTTCCCTTGCCCTCGGCCTTTGCCTTCTCCATGGCCTCGCGTGCTGGCAGTACCACGTTCCTGTCGGTTTCCGTCAGTCCCATCCTGTCCATTATCGCGCTGATGCGGTTGACCGTATCCTCATCGGCAAGCCCGGAAGCATAATCTGTCCTGATCTGGAAATAGCGTCGTATGATCTCTGCCTTTCCGGCTTCCCTGCAGACATCGTCGTCAGTGATGCCGAATCCGCATCTGTTGACTCCCATATCCGTAGGTGACTTGTAGATGCATGGTTCCCCTGTGATCCTTTCAAGGATGCGGGCGAGAAGCGGGTAGGCCTCCAGATCCCTTGAATAGTTCACTGCGATCTTCCCATAGGCATTGAGGTGGAAATGGTCGATGAGATTGACATCTCCGATATCTGCGGTAGCTGCCTCGTAGGCCACGTTCACGGGATGGTCGAGCGGAAGGTTCCAGATCGGGAATGTCTCCAGCTTCGAATAGCTCGGCTTCATTCCCATCTTCGCCTCGTGATACATCTGGGAAAGGCAGGTAGCAAGCTTTCCTGATCCCGGGCCTGGGGCGGTTACTATCACTACAGGCGCATCGACGGGGATGTATTCATTCTTGCCATAGCCATTCTCGGAGACTACGACATCGATATTCGCCGGGTATCCAGGGGTACGCGGATGGGTGTATACCTTGATACCACGCCTTTCCAGCTTATCCTTGAACACCGTTGCCGCTACCTGGTTCTCATAGCGTGTGATGACGACCTTGTCGCATCTTATGCCGTAGGCTGCGAAGTCGTTTATCATCTTTGAGACATCGGCATCGTAGCTTATGCCGAAGTCCGACCTGATCTTGCGTTTCTCTATATCTCCGGCATATATGCATATGATGATATCCAGCCTGTCCTTCAGGGACTGGAACACCTTCATCTTGTTATTCTCATCGAATCCCGGGAGGACCCGGGATGCATGCTTGTCATGAAGGAGCTTTCCCCCGCATTCGATATAGAGACGTCCGGACGATGTCCGGACTCTCTCTAGGATGTATCTTGTCTGCTCCTCTACGTATTTCTCGCTATCGAAGCCGATACCATGCATCAGACATAACCCTCGGCAAGCATCGCGCGTGCTACCTTCATGAATCCTGCGATGTTGGCACCATCGACATAGTTGTTCTTGTCTGAGTATGTTTCCGCAGCTTCGCTGATATTCCTGTAGATATTGTTCATGATGCCCTGAAGCTCCTGATCGACCCTTTCCCTTGTCCACGTCATGCGGGCTGAGTTCTGGGCCATCTCAAGTCCGGATACGGCTACGCCGCCGGCGTTTGCGGCCTTCGCAGGCGCAAGCAGCACTCCGTTTCCCATCAGGATCTGCTCTGCCTCTACCGAGCAAGGCATGTTAGCGCCTTCTCCGACGAGCCTTATCCCATTCCTTACGAGGTTCTCGGCATCTGCCTTGAGGATCTCATTCTGCGTTGCGCAGGGGAATGCGTAATCAGCCTTGATGTTCCAGACAGGATTCGGAGTCTCTGGGTCGCGCGGGATGTATGTTACGCCGCTGTACTTCTCCGCATATTCCTTGATCCTGCCTCTCTTCACGTTCTTGAGCGTCATTACATATGAGAGCTTCTCTGGCGTGATGCCGGCCTCATCATAGATCATTCCGGAGGAATCAGAGAGCGTCACTACCTTCGCACCGAAGGAGTTAAGCTTCTCCACCGTATACTGTGCCACGTTGCCTGAGCCAGACACGAGGCAGGTCTTACCTTCAAGGTCCATGCCGTTGCCGCGGAGGATCGCATCGGAAAGATACACGAGCCCATAGCCAGTGGCTTCCGGCCTTATGTTCGAGCCGCCGAAATCCATGCCCTTACCGGTAAGCACTCCGGTAAACTCATTCGTGATCCTCTTGTACTGCCCGAAGAGGTAGCCGATCTCGCGTCCGCCGACTCCGATATCTCCTGCCGGGACATCCGTGTCCGGCCCGATATGCCTGTAAAGCTCTGTCATGAAAGACTGGCAGAATCGCATTACCTCAGCCTCTGACTTTCCTTTTGGATTGAAGTCAGAGCCGCCTTTTCCACCACCCATCGGGAGTCCTGTGAGACTGTTCTTGAATACCTGTTCGAAAGCAAGGAACTTCATGATGGAAAGATTCACGGAAGGATGGAACCTGAGCCCGCCCTTGTATGGCCCGATCGCAGATGACATCTCGATCCTGAAGCCCCTGTTGATCTGAACGTGGCCGTTGTCATCGATCCATGGCACGCGGAACATGATGGCCCTCTCAGGCTCTGTCATCCTCTCAAGGATCTTGTGGTATGTCACCTCCGGAAGATCGTCGATGATCTTATCGATCGACTGGAGGAACGTGTAGACCGCCTGCTGGAATTCCTTCTGGTCAGGATCCGTCTTCAGTACGTGCTCATAGACACGCTGCGTCTCTTCATGCATATTCTTTTTCTCCCTATTGCCGAGATTCTACTTATTAATGGCTTGCGAGGAAAGTGATTGCCGGGCTGGTTGTCGAAATTGGCCGAAAACATTTCCTTTGAAGCCCGCTGCATATTACATGATATTCACTTCAGTTTCCCGCACAATTAACATTTTCGTCGTATATAAGGCTGATTACATGCATTTTCTGTTTTCCGGTGATCTTTCAGAGCGGCGAAACTATGCTAGACTTTCTGCAAGGAGAGAGTAATGAAGATAGGAATCCTAACCAGCGGCGGTGATTGCCCAGGACTTAATGCCGTGATACGCGGTTTCGCCAAGTATGCCTTCAATCAGATCAAGGATGTGGAGCTCATCGGTATATCCGATGGATATCTCGGGCTGATCACGAAGGACGTGAAGAAGATGCAGCCATCTGACTTCTCGGGAATACTCAATGTGGGAGGGACGATCCTCGGCACATCCCGCCAGCCGTTCAGCAAGATGACCGATGAGGACCGCAACGGGCAGAGCAAGCTCGATCTGATGAAGAAGAACTACAAGGCGCTTGGGCTCGACCTTCTGGTTACGCTTGGCGGCGCAGGGACGCATAAGACGGCTGCGCTTCTTTCGTATGAGGGGCTGAATGTCATAGGCATCCCTAAGACCATCGATAATGATATCTTCGGTACCGATGTTACATTCGGCTTCCATACTGCCGTGGATATCGCCACGGAATGCATAGACAGGATACATACGACAGCGGCAAGCCATGGACGTACGATGCTGATAGAGCTGATGGGCAACAAGGTAGGCTGGCTTACCCTGTATGCCGGTATCGCGGGCGGTGCCGATATAATCCTGCTGCCGGAGATTCCGTATGACCCAGATAAGGTCGTGAAGATGGTCAAGAGAAGGTATGAGTCAGGCAAGGACTTCACCATCATCGCCATCGCAGAAGGAGCCATGAGCGTGGCTGAGTCAAAGATGAAGAAGAGCGAGAGGCTCGCGGCACGCGGCGGCAGGGCCACGGGAACGGAGAACCTGGCGAGGTACATAGAGGAGAACGCAGGAGTGGAGACCCGCGTCGTCGTTCCAGGCCATCTGCAGAGAGGCGGATCTCCCTCTCCCTATGACAGGCTCCTGTCAACCGAGATGGGGTCATTCGCCGGACATCTTGCCAATGATGGCATCTTCGGCGTCACCGTCGCGATGCATGGCTCCCAGGTGACGTATAATGCCCTCGCAGACATAGCGGGAAAGATGAAGTTCGTACCAAAGGATGATCAGAGGATCGCCGTGGCACGTACGATAGGCATCTCATTCGGAGACGATAAATGAAGATAGGGATAATGGATTTCTCCAGTACGGCGTTATCGCTCCTGGTTGCCGATGTCAATGGAGACATGGTTGAGGAGGTGGTCGATCTCAGGCGCTCCGTGTCGATCCTCGATTATCTTACGAAGAAGGATAAGCTCTCTAAGCGAGGAATCGAGAAGGTCGTTGATTCTGCATTGCATCTCCTTGATGCGGCGAGGAAGGTAGGTACGGAGAGGGTCAAGATGATATCAACGGCCTCGATGCGTCTCATAACCAATTACCGTGAGGTGGCCGCGGCAGTTGAGTCGGCGACCGGGCTCAGGATCGAGGTGCTTGACGGAAAGGCTGAGGCCTATGCCGATTATATCGCCAACCTGAGCTATGCAACGCTTGGCAGCGTGCTGCTCCTGGATGTCGGAGGAGCTACCGCGGAGCTTGCTGACATGGAGAACGGGAATATGGATGACATGTATTCCCTTTATATGGGGCCGCTTGCGCTCTCCAGGCGCTATAAGGGCATGTACCCCGATGAGGACGAGGCTGATGCGATCAGGAAGCATATCCGCAAGACCCTAAAGGAGGGAAAGATCTATAAGGATCTTGATTTCCATCATCTCGTGCTGGTAGGAGGGACGGCTGAAGCCCTGTATAGGGTATATGCCGATTACTACTCGCTGCCTGCATCGTCTGTCAGGCGCATGGATAGGAAGAAGCTGGGGAAGCTGCTGAAGCATCTCCTGCATTCGGAGGATCGTTCGATGCTCTTCATCAGGAATGCGCCTGAGAACGTCCATGTCCTGATTCCGGCGGCGATACTTGTGAATACCGTTGCCAAGCACTTCGGCTCAAGTGACCTGCTTATCTCTGATAATGGCGTCAAGGAAGGATATCTTAGATTGATAGTGGAGGAAATGAATGGCTAAGGAAAGAACAGGGCTTATTACCCCGCCTTATATCAACAGGGAATACTCCTGGCTGCAGTTCGATGACAGGGTGCTTGATCAGGCCCGGGATGCGGCCAATCCGCTCCTTGAGCGCTGCCGCTTCCTTTCAATATTCATCTCGAATCTCGATGAGTTTACCAGGGTACGCCTTGGCTCCTTGCTGAATCTTGAGCATCATAGCCCTGAATATATAGATAACAAGTCGGGTATGAATGCCCGTGAGCAGATCGATGCGATACTCGCGATGTTCCCATCATATTATCGCAAGGCTGACGAGACCTACCTGAAGCTGCGAAGGGAGCTTAGGAAGGAGGGCTTGGGACTCCTCTCTTATCGTACGATGACCGACGCGCAGCGGGCCAGGGCCCAGCTCTATTTCCAGGAGAGCATGATCCCGTTCCTCTCGCCTCTGGTGCTTGATGCGAAGCATCCTATGATAAGATTCGAAAACCAGAGGCTGTATCTCGTGCTGCGCCTTGAGAGGAATGGCCGCAGCATGTTCGGAGTCGTCTCCATGGGGAGGCGTATCGATAGCCTCGTGCGCATAGGCGGAGGCCGGAAGGTCCATGTCATACCATCCGAGGAGCTGCTGTTCCTCTTCGGAGATTCCCTGTTTCCTTCATGCAAGGTCCGTGAGAAGGCCCTGGTCAGGGTAACCAGGAACGCTGATTTCGAGGCGTCTGTCGAGGATGCCGACATCGAATATGACTTCGATTTCTCAAAGCTGATCCGAAACAGGGTCGAGAGCAGGGGAGCCCTGGCTGCGGTGCGGCTGGAGATGAATACGGAATCAGAGGAGCTTAAGCAGTTCCTGCTGAAGCATCTCGGCATCAAGAAGAACCAGTGCTTCATCGTCGATGGCTGCTTCTCATATAAGTTCATGTTCTCGCTTGACGAGTATTTCCCGCATGAATCGGCTTCGCATCTGCGCTATCCTGCATTCAAGGGCAGCATCCCTGCCCATCTGCAGCGTGGCTCGATGATCGATGCCGCGCTCAGGAAGGATATATTCCTCTCCTATCCATTCCAGTCGATGGATGCCCTGCTATGGCTGCTGGAGGAGTGTGCCGATGATCCTAGGGTCACGAATATAAAGATCACGATATACCGACTTGCGAAGCATTCGCGCGTCGTCGCGGCTCTTCTAAGGGCTGCAGAGCATGGCAAGGATGTCTCTGTCGTGATGGAGCTGTGCGCCAGATTCGATGAGGAGTCCAACCTCAGCTATGCGGAGCAGCTTCAGGAGGCGGGATGCACCGTCTTCTATGGCGTCGAGAACTACAAGGTCCATTCGAAGATCATCTCGATAGTCCTGAAGGATAAGGGAAAGGTCAGATACATCACTCATCTGGGAACAGGCAACTATAACGAGAGTACCGCCAGGCAGTATACCGATCTGAATATCATCACATCGGATAAGGACATCGGACTTGATGGCGTTGACTTCTTCCGCAACCTTGCCACCCTTACCGTGGATGGCAGCTATCGCAAGCTTCTTGTCGCACCGTTCTCCCTGAAGAAGGGGATAATGGCCGCGATCGACAGGGAGATAGCTAAGGGAAAGGATGGATCGATCACCTGCAAGATGAACAGCCTTTCCGATAAGGAGATGATAGACAAGCTCATCGAGGCCTCGAAGAAGGGCGTGAGGATACGCATGATCATCCGCGGCATCTGCTGCCTGCTGCCTGGCGTTCCGGGTGAGACCGAGAACATAACGGTGAAGAGCATCGTGGGACGCTTCCTTGAGCATTCGCGCATCTATTCGTTCGGTTCCGGAGATATGTATATTTCCTCTGCGGATCTCATGACGAGGAATATCGATAGGCGGGTGGAGATAGCCACGCCGGTATTGAATCCTGATATAAAGGCATCGATCAAGAAGATGCTTGAGCTGATGCTCCGCGACAACGTCAAGGGACGCGTGCTTGGAAGCGATGGCCGCTACCATATGGATCTCTCCGATGATAACCCTATAGACAGCCAGGAGATGCTCCTGGCCCTTTCCGGTGCTACGAATTCCTGAGAAAGCATAGGCATATGGCGGGACCCATCCTGCCATATGCTCTGTTTTTTTGGATTTGTGCATATTTATGCAAGATTGCTTAATATAATGCATCCTTTGATATCATCAGGAATTAGTAGCGGCTATATTCAGTGATTCCTGATCTTATGCACATGTTTTTGCCTGCAGGATGCATCTTCCCTATTGAATAATATACTGAAATGTATGTATAAATATTCACGAATTTCGATTCACACTAATTCGTGACTGGGAGCTTAGAGATGAAGAGGTTTTTGAATGTTCTCGTTTTGATGTTCGTTCTGTTTGCTATTCCTGCGGCTGCGTTTGCCTCAGGCTCATCTGAGAATGGTACCGTCCTTGCCGATGTCAAGGAGAGGGGAAGGCTTGTCGTCGGAACAGAGGCTCAGTATGCGCCTTATGAATTCAAGGATCTGAATGCCAATATCGTAGGCTGTGATATGTTCCTTGCCCAGGAGATCGCAGACGCGCTTGGGGTGAAGCTTGAGGTCGTTGACATGGCTTTCGATGGCATCATTCCTGCAGTTCAGTCCGGTCAGGTTGATATCGGCCTTGCCGCATTCACCAATACCCCGGAAAGGGCAGAGGTCATCGACTTCTCTTCCATATATGAGGAGAGCCTTCAGTATCTTGTCGTAGCAGCAGGAAATGAGGATGTATATACCACTCCGGAGTCCCTTGCAGGCCTGAAGGTCGGTGCCCAGAGGGGAACGATCCAGTCCCAGCTGATCATGAAGGCACTGCCAGATTCAGAGCTTTTCGAGCTTGCGAAGTATCCTGAGCTTTCGATAGAGGTCCAGAACGGGAATATCGCAGGGCTTGTCGTCGATGCAGCTGTCGGTGACTCCATCATCGCTTCCAGCGATGGAAAGCTGGTCAAGGCAGATTTCACCTTCGACTCCGATGTGGCGACCTTCGGTAAGTCCGCTGTCGTGCAGAAGGGCAATCCTGACTTCCTCGCAGAGGTCAACAAGGTCATCGAGAGATGTGTCGCCGATGGCTCTTACATGCAGGCCTATGAAGAGGCCGTTGCGCTCCAGAAGGAGCTTGGTCTCTGATCATGGGCTTCTTCGAGCAGATTGCGGTTATACTGCAGAGGTATTACCCGTATTTCCTCGATGGCGTTAAGAACACCCTCATCATCGCCGCCATGAGCGTCGTGCTGGGGGTGGTTTTCGGTACGCTTATGGCCATCATGAGGATGTGCAGGATCAAGCCGCTGAGGTGGCTTGCGATAGCTTATATAGAGTTCGTGCGCGGTACTCCGCTGATGGTTCAGCTCATGTTCATATTCTATGGGCTGCCTATGGTGGGCATCGAATTCCCTGACGTTTCGTTCATCCCTAATTTCTCACGCTTCATGGCCGGTATAGTGGCGATGAGCATAAACAGCTGCGCATATGTTGCCGAGGTCATACGCTCAGGCATACAGTCGGTCGATGAGGGACAGATGGAGGCTGCGCGAAGCATCGGATTCAAGTATGGCGAATCGATGAGGCTTGTCATCCTTCCCCAGGCTGTAAGGAACATCCTGCCGGCACTTGGAAATGAGTTCGTCACCGTCATCAAGGAGTCCTCGATCGTCTCGGTTATCGGCATCTCCGATCTGATGTATGGGACGAACGGCGTCATCGCGCTTACATACAGGAGCCTGCCATGCCTTGCCATAGCGGCTATCATGTACTTTATCCTGACGTTCATCAGCAGCCGTCTGATTGCCAAGCTAGAAAAGAGGATGAAGCATGGAAGAGCATAACATCATAAAGGTAGAGGGACTTTGCAAGAGCTTTGGCGACCTGCAGGTCCTCAATGATATCACGACAGAGTTCAAGGAGAAGCAGGTAGTCTCCATAATCGGGCCGTCTGGCGGTGGAAAGAGCACGTTCCTGCGCTGCCTCAACCTCCTGGAGACGCCGACTTCCGGCAGCATCATCTTCCGCGACGTCGATCTCTGCGCAAAGGGCGTGGATATCAACGTGCATCGGCAGAAGATAGGCATGGTCTTCCAGCACTTCAATCTCTTCAATAACATGAACGTGATGAAGAACCTGACAGTCGCTCCGATGAGGATAAAGGGGATGGAGCAGGATGAGGCGGAGGCCAAGGCCATGACTTTCCTGAAGAGGATGGGACTGGAGGACAAGGTCACATCATATCCTTCACAGCTCTCAGGAGGGCAGAAGCAGAGGATCGCCATCGTACGCTCGCTGATGATGGAGCCTGACGTGATGCTCTTCGATGAACCGACATCAGCCCTTGACCCTGAGATGATCGGAGAGGTGCTTGATGTCATAAAGCAGCTTGCGGTGGAAGGCATGACGATGATCATCGTCACTCATGAGATGCGCTTTGCCCGTGAGGTGAGCAACAGGATCCTCTTCCTCGATGGAGGAAGGATCGATGAGGACCGGAGCGCCGCTGAATTCTTCGATGATCCGCATAGCCCGAGGCTCATAAGCTTCCTGCAGAAGGTTCTCTGAGAGGAAAGGTATGAAGAAGGATTATCAGTTCAGATACGGAAATACCGCCGTGACGATTCCCATAGAGGAGGATCAGGTCATTGGCGTCATAGATGGAAACAGCACGAAGCCCCTCTCTGATATAGATGGGGCGCTGATTGAAGCCCTCGATAACCCGATAGAGTCTGAGCCGCTCCAGGCCGTCGCGTCCCGTGCCTCTTCCATCGTCATCGTCATCAGCGACATGACCCGCTATTGGATGAGGCAGGACCTTATCGTGCCGCTTCTTGTCGATTATCTTGTATCGAGATGCGGAAAGCGCTATGAGGAGCTTGAGATCGTAATAGCCACCGGTACCCATGTCGGAGCGCCTGAGGAGGATCTGCGGACGCTTGTCACCTCAGATATCTATGACAAGGTGAAGACCGTGAATCATGATTGCAGGGCCGATGATCTTGCATATCTCGGTACCACTGATTATGGAACTCCGGTCAAGGTCAACAGGGATGCTGCTGAGGCCGATCTCGTGATCTGCCTCGGAGCTGCCACATACCATGTCATGGCCGGCTTCGGCGGAGGCCGCAAGAGCATACTGCCGGGGATATCCAGCCTGGAGACCATCAGGCACAACCATGCGTATAGCCTCGCCCCGGATGCGTTCATCACCAATCCTGAGATCGGCAACGGCATCCTGGATGGCAATCCCCTTAATGAGGATATGCTACAGGCAGCGGCGATGATGAGAAACCTCTTCATGATCACGCTTGTCACAGATACCGAGTTCCGGCTTGCCTCGATATTCGCAGGCCACTGGAAGAAGTCATGGGAAGCCGCTTGCGATGAGGTAAGGAGGATCTATACCGTTCCTATCAAGGAGAAGGCTGATGTCGTAATCACCAGCTGCGGAGGGTTCCCTAAGGATGAGTCGCTCTATCAGGGAACGAAGGCCGTGGATAATGTGATTTCCTCGCTCAAGGATGGAGGAACGCTAATCCTTCTGCTGGAAGGGCGCAATGGGGGAGGCAGCCCTGATTACTTCGACTGGATCAGACCCCTCGTGAATGGAACCTTCGAGAAGGAGCTGAGGGAGAACTTCACGGTCGGAGGGTATATCTTCTTCCTCAACTGCGAGCAGGCCTCGCGGTTCAATATCATGATGTATTCATCGATTCCTGCGGAGACGGTGGCTCCGATGGGTATCAAGGCATATGACGATCTGGATAGGCTGATGGCTGATGCCGACCTTGAGGGAAAGTCCATCTACGTCATTCCCACCGGTTCGACCGTTCTGCCCGAGGTCAAGGGCTGAATCGAGATAGAGGTACACGATGCCAGAACTAAGCAAGAGAGTAGGAACATTCACCGATTCTGTGATAAGGCGCATGACGCGCATCAGCGATTCATGCCCCGGAAGCATAAACCTTTCGCAGGGATTCCCTGACTTCGATCCTCCGAAGCCGCTTCTGGACGCGCTTTCGAAGGTCGCTTATGAAGGTCCTCACCAGTATTCGGTGACCTTCGGTGCCGAGAACTTCAGGGAGGCCCTGGCGAGGAAGGTCGAGCGTTCTATGAAGAGGAAGATCGATCCTGAGAAGGAGATCGTGGTGACATGCGGAGGTACTGAGGCGATGATGTGTGCCATGATGACCATCTGCAATCCCGGCGATAAGGTCATGGTATTCTCTCCTTTCTATGAGAACTATGGCGCTGATGCCATCCTCTCAGGAGCAGAGCCTATATTCATCCCCCTCGTGCCGCCGACGTACTCCTTCGATATCAACGCGATAGAGGATGGATTCAAGGCCGGAGCAAAGGCAATCATCGTCTGCAATCCCTCCAATCCCTGCGGAAAGGTATTTACCGTCGAAGAGCTTACCGCGATCGGGAATCTCGCGCTCAAGTATGATGCTTTCGTCGTCACCGATGAGGTGTATGAGCATATAATCTATGCGCCGAACGTGCATACATGCGTTGCCTCCCTGCCGGGAATGTTCGATCATACGATTACCTGCAATTCCCTGTCCAAGACCTATTCCATAACAGGCTGGAGGCTTGGCTATCTCATCGGGCCGGAGGATGTGATCGAGGCCGCGAAGAAGGTACATGACTTCCTTACCGTCGGGGCTGCTGCTCCGCTTCAGGAAGCAGCGGTCGCAGGCCTTACCCTTCCTGAAAGCTACTATGAGGAGCTTGGTGCCCTTTATGCGAAGAAGAGGGATTACTTCCTTGCAGGGCTTGACCGGATAGGCCTGAAGCACAATGTGCCGCAGGGATCATACTTCGTCCTTGTGGATATCCAGGATTTCCTTGATCTTCCTCGCTTCAAGGGATGGAGCGACCTTGAGTTCTGTGAGTGGATGATAACAGAGATAGGGGTTGCGGCCGTTCCTGGCTCAAGCTTCTTCCGCGAGGAGGTGAACAACCTGATAAGGCTTCATTTCGCTCGTTCCAAGGAGACCTTGGACCTTGCTCTTGAGCGTCTTTCGAGGCTCAAGGATATACTTGCCCAGAAGGGCTGACAGCTGGCCTCCGGAGATTCCGGAGGCTTCTGTGTCCGATAGCCCCTATCTGCCGAAGTACGATGCTATCTCAGCCATGCGTCCAGATTGCTGCACATGGAACGGGCAGCGCCTGTCGCAATGGCCGCAGGAAACGCAGTCAGAGGCCTTCCTGTCCAGCTTGGCATAGTGTTCGGAGGCAAGCCTGTCTCCGATCCTGGCGAGGTCATAGTACTTGTTTATCAGGCCGATATCCAGCCCGGCCGGGCAGGGCTGGCAGTGGTTGCAGTACACGCACTTCCCGTCTATGTCACCAGGCGTGAGCGTGCTGATCGCGGAGTAGTCCTTCTCCTCATCTGCGGCATCGAGGAATCCTAGCATTTCCCTGACATCATCCTTGTTCCTTATCCCAGGCAGGACGGTAAGCACGCCTGGCTTGTCGAGGGCATACTGGATGCACTGGTATTTCGTTATCTCCTTTCCGAACGGGGATGTATCAGCATTCAGCAGCTGGCCTGCGGAGAAGGGTTTCATTACCGAGATGCCTATGCCTTCAGCCTCGCAGCGCTGATAAAGCGCCATCCTCTCGCTCGCGCTTCCGTTCGCATATTTGCCATGCTGGTAATCGTAGGCGGGGTTGATGGAGAACATCAGCTGGTCCACAAGCCCCGTATCTAGTATCCTCATAGCGAGCGACGGTGTGTGTGATGAAGCCCCGATATGGCGTACGACGCCACGTTCCTTCATGCTTATCAGGTAATCGAGGACACCATTCCTCTGATATGCCTCCCAGTCAGCCTGATCGTCGAGGCAGTGTATGAATCCATAGTCGATGTAATCTGTCCCTAGCTTGCCTAGCTGCCACTCCACCTGTTTCTTGATCTTATCCAGATCTGTCGTCCAGCCATACTCTCCCGTCTCATAGTCTGTGCCGAAATGCACTTGGTAGAGCATCTTTCCGCGAACGGAGGAGAATGCCTTTGCTGCGTAGCCGAAGCTGGATGCGCCTGCAGTGGCGAGATCCATGAAGTTAACTCCATTCTCATAGGCATATGATAGGGCTTCCACCGCTTCCTTCTCCGGTGCTGCGTGGATTGATCCTGATCCTATCCCGATGATGCTTATCCTGTCGCCGGTCCTCCGGTTGGTCCTGTATTCCATCATGCCCCTCCAGATCTCTCTTTATATCATGCAATGTCACGGGAATATATACCCAAGCCGTGAGGATATCTCATTGGCGGCCTCTCTCAGCCGGGGTAGGATCATGTCGAAGACCTGGCTGTCTGACATGGTATCCTTGCCGCCGAATATGCTTACTGCTGCAACGATCTGCCCCGTATAGTCGCGCAGTGGGCATGAGATGCATCTGAGCCCTATCTCGCATTCCTCCTCGTCCATCGCAAAGTCGTTCTCCCTTATCCTGTTAAGCTCTGCCCTCAGCTTCTCAGGATCTGTGATCGTATGCTTCGTGTACTGCATCAGCCCGATCTCATTGATATACCGCGACAGGTCTGCCTCGCTCTTTGTCGACAGCAGGATCTTGCCTGACCCGGTGGAGTGGAGCGGTGCTTTCTTCCCGATCCTCTGCAGCGTCCGGGAGAGCGGGCTCTCGATGCAGTCGAGGTAGAGGCATTGGTTATCGTGTTCTATCACGAGGCATACGCCTCTCTTCAGCTCATTGGCCAGGCGGTTCGTGAATGGCGTCGTTATGTTCCTGAGGCTCAGCTGGGATCCGAGGTTCCTTGACAGGCTACGGATCCGCCATGTCAGCGCGTAGCGGTGCGTGTCATCATCCTTGTATACATAGTTTGCCGCTTCGAGCGATGAGAGATAGCGAAGGACCGTCGGCTGCGATATCTCGGTCTTCCTCGCTATTTCCTGGAGCCTCATAGGGCCGCTGGCCTCCGCTAGGCATTCTATTATATAGAGCAGCCTCATCGATGACTGGCTGAACTGTCCCTGTGATCTCATCTCTGCCATATGCTCCTCCTTTATGTTATCAAGAATATAATGGATCGTTCCGCTTTGTTGGAATTTTATTCCGAATATCGGAATTATGATATCAAAAAGAAAATTTAAATTCAAAAAATGAAATTTTCGATGCCGTAAAAGTTTGACCAAATATATATGAGGCTCCTAGAATTTCACCAAACAAAATAAAACGAGGGATTTTCATGGAGAGAAAGGGATATTGCGTTTATGGTGAGTGGAGACAGTCGAAGACGGATAAGTGGATGTCCGTTACCGATTCTTCGACGGGTGAGGTCATCGCTGAGGTTCCTTGCTGCACGAAGGATGAGGTAGAGGATGCCATCGCATCAGCTGCGGCAGCCTTCCCCGAATGGTCTATGCTGTCGATATCCAAGAGGACCCAGATGATGTTCAGGTGGAGGAATGTCCTCATGGAGCATCTGGATGAGCTGACCTATCTCTGCTCTAAGGAGCTGGGAAAGACGCTCAACGAGGCCAGGGGTGACGTGCTTAAGGCAATCGAACCCACAGAGCTTGCCTGCGCTACTCCTTATATCTCGCAGGGCAGGGCCTCGCTCCAGGTCACTACCGGCTTCGATACCGCTACATACCGCGTGCCTCTCGGAGTCATCGCTGGTATCGTTCCTTTCAACTTCCCCGCGATGATTCCCTGGGGATGGATGGTGCCGCTTGCCATCGCCACAGGAAACACAGTGGTGCTCAAGGCCGCATCCTTCACGCCGCTTACGTCGATGAGGATACTGGAGCTGTTCTATGAGGAGGCTGGCTTTCCGAAGGGCGTCGTGAACCTAGTGACATGCTCAAGGGTGGAGTCGGAGATCTTCCTTACCGATCCACGGATCAAGGCTGTCACGTTCGTAGGATCCACCGATGTCGGCAAGCATATCTATTCCGTCGCTGCCGCCCATGGAAAGCGCGTGCAGGCCCAGTGCGAGGCGAAGAACCATGCTCTCGTCCTTGAGGACTGCGATCTTGAGAGCACCGTCAATGCGATAATCAACTCCACGTATGGATGCGCAGGCATGAGGTGCATGGCGCTTCCTGTCGTGGTCGTGCAGGAGTCCATCGCTGATAAGTTCGTCGCTCTTCTCAAGGAGAAGGCGATGGCGATGAAGGTCGGCTGCGCATATGATCCAGAGACCAAGCTCGGCCCTGTCGTCAATGCAAGGCACAAGCAGTCGATCCTTGACTGGATACAGAAGGGAATCGACGAGGGTGCTGAGCTGGTGCTGGATGGGCGTGATTGCGTCGTGCCGGGCTTCGAAGGGGGCTATTTCGTAGGTCCTACGATCCTCGACCATGTAACAGAGGATATGAGTGTCGGACAGCGTGAGATCTTCGGACCGGTGACAGTCATCAAGCGCGTCAAGGATTTCGATGAAGGCATCAGGGTGATGAATGCCAATCCGTTCGCCAACGGCTCATGCATCTTCACGCAGAATGGCTATTATGCCCGTCAGTTCGAGATGCTTACCGATGGAGGAATGGTCGGAATCAACGTCGGAATCCCCGTTCCTAGCGCATACTTCCCGTTCTCCGGCAATAAGGATTCCTTCTTCGGCGACCAGCATGTCCTTGGTATCGATGGCGTACGCTTCTATACGAGGGCAAAGACCGTTACGAAGCACTGGTATGACGAGCATGCCAGGAAGAGGACGATGGATACCTGGGAAGGCACCGTCGAGCGCATCTGATCAAGGAGGCTGGTGATGAGTGAGTATTATAGACCTTCGACGAAGGCCGAGGCGGTAGGCCTGCTCGGTAAGTACGGAAAGGATCTTCTTGTCGTGAACGGAGGCACGGATGCCGTTCTCTCGATCGTGGAGGGCAAGGTGCAGCCGAAGGCAATCATGCAGGTTTCCCAGCTTCCGGATTTCCATCGCATCTGGAGAGATGGAGGCTTCCTGCATATCGGAGGCGGGGTTACGTTCCGCGAGCTTATGGAGAGTGAGGAGGTTGCTCCTTACCATGGGCTGATGGAGGCGCTGGGGCATCTGGCTTCTCCTGCGATACGCGTGATCGGAACCGCCGCCGGCAATCTCTGCACCGCTGCTCCCGCGGCTGACTGCGCGGCCATGCTCTATGCCTTGAAGGCATCCGTGGTCCTGGAGTCTGCGAAGGGGGAGCGCGTCGTTGATCTTGCTGATTTCTATGACACGGCATCTTCATACAAGACCGTCATGGAAGGCGATGAGCTTCTTACTGAGATAAGGGTTCCTGTCCTTGATAAGGGTGAGGGCACAGGTTATTGCCGTCTCTCCAGAAGGAAGGCCCAGGATATCGCGAAGGTCATCATCGGCGTACGCCTTGCCCTGAGCAATGGAGTCATCTCTTCCTGCTCGGTGGCCCTCGGCGCCCTTAACGCCACGCTTGTCCATGGCACAGAGACGGAGAAGGCCGTTGTCGGCATGAGCGGAGATAAGGCCATCGAGTACGTAAGGAATAGCTGGCCCGTGGAGGCTAGGCTCCATAAGAGCTACTTCACGGAGTATAAGAAGAGCGTCGTGTGTGCTGCCGTCGCAAGGGCCTTCGAGAAGGCTCTGGAGAATGCAGGAGGTAATGTCTGATGGTTACTGTGGCTTTCACCCTTAATGGCAAGCCGGTGTCATGCCAGGTCAATGAGACCGAGGTACTCGTAGATACCCTTCGTGAGCGTTTCTATCTTACGGGAACGAAGAAGGGCTGTGGTACGGGGGACTGCGGCGCCTGCACCGTGCTTCTGGATGGAGATGCCGTGAGGTCATGCATACTTCTTACCGCAATGGTGGAAGGACGCAGCGTTACTACCATAGAAGGCGTCGGAACGCTTGAGCATCCACATGTGGTGCAGCAGGCATTCGTCGATGCAAGCGCCGTCCAGTGCGGATTCTGCACCCCTGGCATGGTGCTGACCACTATAGCCCTGCTGGAGAAGAATCCTGATCCAAGCGAGGATGAGATAAGGACTGCATTGAGCGGTAATCTCTGCAGGTGTACTGGTTATCAGAAGATCATAAAGGCCGTTCAGCTTGCCGCTGAGCGTATGCGTAAAGGCAATTGAGGAGGAGTCATATGGAAGTCAAGCACTATGAGGGAAATGGAAGACTGAGCCTTGTTACGGAATGCAATGGCATTCTTCATCTTACAGGAAGGACATGCATGCCTGCCGGCGATACCGTTGCAGAGCAGGCTGCGGGAATACTTAAGATAATCGACGAGACGCTCCAGAAGTATGGCTCTGATAAGAAGCATATTCTTTTCACGCAGGTGTTCCTCAAGGACATCATCAGGGACTTCGATGACATGAACAGGGTATGGGAAGCCTGGGTCGAGCCAGGATTCGAGCCGGCAAGGGCGACCGTACAGGCGAAGATGGCTAAGGAAGAGGCGTTGGTTGAGATGGTCGTCACCGCGGTCAGGGCGTAGCCTCCAAGGAGCAGAGATGGTCAAGGAAAAATACGTTGGGCAGCGCCTGGCACGTACCGATAGCCTTGCCAAGGCTACAGGAGCTGCTAAGTATACCGGCGATATCTGGATGAACAGGAGAGACATGCTTTACGCGAAGGCTCTCTTCCCTCCATATGGCCATGCGCGCATCCTCAGCATCGATACATCTGAGGCTGAGGCGCTTGATGGTGTCGTGACAGTCATGACGGCAGATGACCTGCCTGGAAAGAACGGCTATGGCGGCATGGTTCCAGATAAGCCTGTCATCGCGAAGGATGAGGTTCTTTACGAGGGCGATCCTGTTGCCCTTGTCGCAGCCGAGACCAAGGAGGCTGCTGAGAGGGCCGTGAAGCTTATCAAGGTGGAGTATGAGCCTCTTGAGGGCTATGATGATCCTGCATTCATGCTCGATCCATCCTCTCCTATGCTTCATAAGGACAATCCGTTCCATAAGAACCATAACATCTCTGATGAGCAGATCATCAGGAAGGGTGATGTGGAAAAGGCCTTCAAGGAGGCTGATGTCATCATCGACAACTGGTACAAGACTCCTCTCGTAGACCATGCGTATATGGAGCCGGATGTAGCGATCGCGCAGTATGATCCCATCCAGGGCGGCATAACGATCTGGAGCCCGCAGCATGCCGTACAGCTTGCGAAGAGGGCGATGAGCGATGCGTTCGGCATGCCCCAGAGCAGGATACATGTATGCAGCCAGCTCGTCGGAGGCGGCTTCGGAGGGAAGGAAGACTCTACATTCGATGTCTCTGTCGTGGCTGGCGTGCTGTCCATCAGGACCAAGCGCCCGGTCTATTTCGAGCTGACAAGGGACGAGGTCTTCAAGGGAACCGGAAAGAGGCATCCTTCGCTTATCCATCATCAGCTTGCTGCGGACAAGAGCGGTAAGATCCTGGGCATAAAGGTAGAGACGATCATCGATAAGGGCGCTTATAAGTCCATCGATGCGATACCATCCCGGACGACACAGTACGCCGGTGGCCCTTATTCGATCGATAATGCCCTCACTCATTCATGGTCGGTATTCACCGATCATCCGTATGGATGCGCGTTCCGTGGCCTTGGCAGTCCTCAGGCTCACTTCGCGATGGAGTGCCAGATGGATGAGCTTGCCCATCGCCTGAACATGGATCCTGTGGAGCTGAGGCTGAAGAATATCCTCCGCGATGGCGATACCACCATCTGGGGACAGCCTATGATGGAGGAGCGTGGACTTGGGCTTGAGGAGTGCATACGCCGCGTGACGAGCGACCCGAAGTTCAATGAGCCGCTGGATAACAGTGATCCTAGGATTAGGAGAGGGCGTGGAATCGCATGCTTCATGTATGGCACCGGTACCGGTTCTGCCACCGATGGAGCCCATGTCATGGTGCAGGCACAGCCCGATGGCTCGATAAACATAGGCGTATCTGCATCAGAGCTTGGCCAGGGATTCCTGATCGCGATGAAGCAGATCGCTGCCGATACGATGGGCGTATCGATAGATAAGGTCTACCTTGACTATGCGGATTCCGCCGCATCGCTTGAGTCCGGTGCCACCGTTGCCTCCAGGACCACCGTCCTTACCGGCAACGCGATCGTCAATGGGCTTGAGAAGCTCAAGGAGCGTTTTGCCGCTGTCGCTGCTCCGATGCTCAAGACCGGAAAGGAGAATGTCGTATTCTTCGATAACAAGGTCTTCGCTAAGGGACTGGAGAACGAGGGAGTGCCTCTATCTGCTGTCATCGCAAAGGCGTTCTCCTCCCAGGTACCGCTTGGAGCCATTGGCTCATGGTATCCGCCGATGGCAGCTCCGAAGGGTGATGGACTGGGTGATAAGATGCATACCTACGCCTTCGGATGCCAGGGCGTGCAGGTTGCCGTGGATATCGAGACGGGAGAGATTACCGTGGAGGATGCTCTCCTTGCCTGTGATATCGGAAAGGCGATCAACCCGGATACCGTAGAGGGCCAGTTCGAGGGTGGAATGGCCCAGGCGATCGGCTGGGCGCTGATGGAGGAGCATTTCATGTCGAACGGAAGGATGAAGAACCATACGTTCCATGATTTCCTCATTCCTACGGCGAAGGATATCCCGAACCTGAGGACGATCATCGTGGAGCATCCGAATGTGCTTGGACCGTTCGGGGCCAAGGGTGTCGGAGAGCCGCCTATCGTGCCTGGCGCACCGGCTATCCGCAATGCCGTATACGATGCCATCGGCGTCGCGATCAATGAGATTCCCATGACTCCTGTGCGCGTCATGGAAGCTATAAAGAAGTCAGCGGAAAAGAGCTGATAAGGAGGGAAGCTATGGATGGGATGCTAGCTCTTACAATCGTATGTGTCATCTTCGCTATCGGTGACTGGATCTCCGATAGGACACACGCCATCATACCGGTGCTGCTGTTCGCATCGATCACGTTCCTGATCCTGTTCTGGTCAGGATTAGTGCCGACGACGCTCTTCACCGACGCGGGTCTGATGCAGATCTCCACGATGATGACGGGTCTCTTCATCGTCAACATGGGTACGCTGCTTGACCTCAAGTCCTTCATCGACCAGTGGAAGGTCGTCGTGCTTGGACTGGCTATCGTCATCGTCGGCGGTATCCTGATGTTCTTCGTCTCCCGCCCGATCCTCGGCAACAACTTCGCGGTTGCCCTCGTCGGACCTATCACGGGAGGCTGGGTATCCGCAGTCGTCGTAAACGATGCGATCACCGCCATGGGTTCTCCTGATACCCTCAAGCTCGCTGGCGTCCTTGCCACGATCATCGTCGCGGTCCAGGGCATCATCGGCTATCCTCTGGCTTCTCTCTTCCTCCGCGGTGAGGCGAGAAGGCTCAGGAAGGGATACAACGATGGCTCGATCAAGTGGGAGAGGATCGTATTCGAGGAGACCGCTACAGATAAGCCTGCTAAGAAGAAGCTCATCCCGGCTCTTCCTGAGAAGTATCAGACATCGTTCATCCTTCTTGCGAAGTCCTGTATCGTATCGCTCCTTTCGTTCTGGCTTTCCGATCTGACCGGTGGCGCTATCCACAAGTATGTCATCTGCCTTATCCTCGGCGTCGTGGCACAGGAGATCGGATTCCTTGAGCATGATGTCATGAAGAAGTCGAACTGCTATGGTATCGGACTGATCGTCTGTATGGTATCGATTCTTGTCTTCCTTACCGCTGTTACGCCTCAGGACGTCGCATCGCTCCTGCCTGTCGTCATCGGTGCGTTCATCATCGGTATCCTCTCGATGTTCGTCATCGCGGTCGTGGTGGGAAAGATCTTCCACTACTCATGGCAGCTATGCTGCGGCATGGCATGCTCATGCCTCTTCGGATTCCCGGGAACCTATGTCGTTTCCACCGAGGTCGCCAAGACGATCGCCACGACAGAGGACGAGGAGCAGATGATCCTCGACAACATCCTGCCGAAGATGCTCGTGGCAGGCTTCATCTGCCTGACGATCACATCGGTCCTCATCACCGGCGTGTTCGTAAACTACTTCGTCGCCTGATATGGATTCAGGATGCCTTAGGCATCATGGATGATACACCTATCGTGAAGCGGGCCTTCGGGTCCGCTTCGCTCTTTCTGGCTACCGCCTCTCCACCATGATGCGTATCCTCGAGACATACTCCTCCTCATCATCGGTGGCAAGCTCGTCGATCACATACTCCTCGAACGCGTCCGATACTACCCTGTATCCCTGTGCCTCTATCTCCTTAAGCAGGTTGCGGTAGGCCTTATCAAGCGCAGAGTAGGGGCCTTTGACGTACTTCACCGCGTAGAGCCCTTGCGGTATCTCGCTTCCTACCGGCTCGTTGCTCTCGATGAACACGGTCATCACCCTCGCATATTCACCGCTCAGTATGTCTGATATGGCAATCCTGGAACCGGCGATGCCTATGTCATGCATCCTGCTTGATACCGATGAGTAGAGTGCCCACCAGTCATCGTTGCCAGTGGCCTTGTCCGGCATTGTCTCGCCGCTCTCGACTATGCTGCATGCAGGGAAGGGAAGGATGGCGACGGCTTCCTGGCGCGCTTTTTCTATCAGCGCTGAGAGCCTGTCGATCGACTGCCGCATCATCTCAAGTTCCCTTATCCTTCCATCTATCCTCTCCCTTTCCAGATTCATCAGCGATATGAAGGAGTCAGGATCCCTTCCGGATATGTATTCCAGTATCCTCGATATGGGGACGTCCATGCTCCTGAGGGATAGTATCGTATTCAGCAGCGACAGCTGGGACAGGCTGTAGTATCTGTATCCGTTCTGCGCCCTCATCATCGGCTTGAAGAGGCCGATCCTGTCATAGAAGAAGAGCGTATCCTTGCTGATTCCTGAGATCTTGGCGAAATCTCCTGCCTTGTATAGCTTCTCACCTTTCCTCTGCATATTATTGACTATGGACTAACTCCATGGTTTTTCATAGTACCGGAGTATTGATATGCCTCAGGATACGGAAAGACTCTTCATAATGACACGGCCAGGCCATCTCTTCTTCAAGGCCGCCATCCCCGGAGCGTTGGGGATGCTGCTTTCCTCGATGTATTATCTTCTTGAGGCTATCCTTGTTGGGCGCGTGCTTGGAGCAGAGGCCTTCGCTGGCCTTAATCTCGCCATGCCCTTCGTGATAATAAACTACGCCGTGGCAGATCTTATCGGAGTAGGATCATCGGTACAGATCGCCATACGGTTGGGTAAGGGGGACCGGGAGAGTGCTGATAACATCTTCACATGCTCGGTGCTGATGATCATCGCGGCCGGCGTGGTGCTTGGCTCGTTCCTCTTCATCTCCGCTCCTATGCTCTTCCGCGCGATGGGAGCCGATGAGACGCTGGTGCCGTATGCCGTCTCATATCTGAGGGTATATGCGCTCTTCTCACCGCTCACGACCGCCGCGTTTGCCGTCGACAACTACCTGAGGATATGCGGGCGTATCCGCTATTCGCTGATGATGAATGTCGTGCTTGCCACGATGGCGGTGATCTATGAGATGATCTTCCTCATCCTCCTTGGCGGGGGGATCGCGTCTGCCGCTCTTGGCACGGAGCTGGGAATACTCACTGCAGTGATCTTTGGCTTCATCCCATTTCTACGTGGACGCCTGGATCTCCATTTCCGCCGTCCCCGCTTTTCCCTGCCGATGATCCGCACGATCATCGCCTGCGGCTTGCCGACCTTCCTTTCGAACGTCTCTGGAAGGCTGGTGTCGATCGTGATGAACGTCATGCTGCTGAGATTCGGCGGTGCCGATGCCGTCAGCGTCTATGGCATACTGATGAACGCCGATGGTGTCGTCATACCGCTCCTTTACGGTACCTGCGATGCCCTGCAGCCCTCCGTCGGATACAACTGGGGAGCGGGACGCAAGGACAGGGTTGCCGCGATAGAGAAGTACTGCTTCGGCTTCGGAGCGGTGCTGTCAAATCTTCTCTTCCTCTTCCTCTTCTTCTTCCCTGAGGTGGCGGTCAACCTCTTCATCGGAGAGGGCGGGGCTTCCATACATTCGCTGGGGATAACGGCTGTGAGGATAGCATCGCTGGGGTATATCGTGAGATGGATCGGGATCTGTACTCAGTGCTTCATGTCGGCCATAGAGAAGCCAAGGTATGCCGCCGCGATATCCGTGGCCAATGCATGCATGTTTCCTCTCCTGCTGATCGCGCTGCTATATCCGCTGCATCTGCAGGGAATATGGATGAATCAGCCGCTTACGGCATTGCTATGCGCGGCATTATCTGTGCTGATACTGCTCCATAACCGCCGTTTCCTGAGGCAGTCCTAACACATTTCTAATACATTTTTCTT
Organism: uncultured Spirochaetaceae bacterium; assembly: GCA_944389145.1. Classification (GTDB taxonomy): domain Bacteria; phylum Spirochaetota; class Spirochaetia; order Sphaerochaetales; family Sphaerochaetaceae; genus Ornithospirochaeta. Next base: position 115,372 of record CALXLH010000014.1, on the reverse strand, counting down.
AACATGCGATTTACACGAAATTAATAGATGTCCTACGATTTCCCCGGAGGATGCTTTCCGGAATGGATGTCTCTTTTTCATATTTCTTCCAGCAGGTCTTCTCTTCTCCTGCGCTTCTCGTAACATCGCTTCTTACATTGGGCGTCATATTCGTCAATGGCTGGACCGATGCTCCGAACGCGATCGCGACCTGCATAACCACAAGATGCATGAGGCCTCGTTCCGCGATCCTCATGAGCGCGTTCTTCAATTTCATCGGCGTCCTGATAATGACTCATATAAACGCATCCGTTGCTTCCACGATAAGCAACATGGTCGATTTCGGCTCCGATACTTCCACCGCCCTCATCGCGCTTTCAGCGGCTCTCTTCTCCATCGTCGTATATAGCACTGCCGCCTCGTTCTTCGGCATACCGACCAGCGAGAGCCACAGCCTCATCGCAGGACTCACGGGAGCTGCCCTGGCGACTGGAAAGGGCCTTGCGGCGGTGAATGGGTCAGAATGGGTCAAGGTCATATACGGCCTTGTCCTGTCGCTTGCCTTGGGATTCGCCATGGGCTTCATCGTATGCCGCCTTGTCGTCCTTGCCTTCCATGGGATGGACAGGCGCAGGGCGAACGGGCTTTTCAGGTACGCGCAGATCGCGGGAGCGGCCGGCATGAGCTTCATGCATGGTGCCCAGGATGGACAGAAGTTCATCGGAGTGCTTTTCCTCGGTATCGCATTCGCCAATGGCCAGCCTAGCGTTGAGGGAATCATGATTCCCGTATGGCTAATGCTCCTCTGCTCCGTGGTGATGGGTGTCGGAACGAGCGTCGGCGGAGAGAAGATCATCCGCTCTGTCGGCATGGATATGGTGAAGCTTGAGAAGTATCAGGGATTCAGCGCTGATCTGGCGGCATCGCTCTGCCTTCTCTTCTCCTCGGTCTTCGGCATTCCCGTATCAACGACGCATACCAAGACCAGCGCGATAATGGGAGTAGGGGCCTCCAAGAGGCTCAGCGCGATAAACTTCTCCGTCGTCAGGGACATGATGCTCACCTGGGTATTCACCTTCCCCGGCTGCGGGTTAATCAGCTATCTCATGGCCAAGCTCTTCCTGGCCATATTCTGATCTGGAGGAAAAATGGAAAAGAAGCAGGATTCATATTATTTCGACACGTTCATCGATTGTGCAGGATATGCGGTAGAGGCCGTGAGGATACTCCGCAAATGCGTCGATGACTATGATCCTGAGGTCCTGGCGGAGACTGTTGAGGAGATTCATGTCGCTGAGCATGCCGCGGACATGAAGAAGCACGATCTTATGAACGTGCTGGTAAAGGCGTTCATCACGCCGATAGAGCGTGAGGATATAATCCTGATGAGCCAGTGCCTTGATGAGGTAGTGGATAAGCTCGAGGATGTCGTTCTCCGCCTCTACTGCGATAACATCCGCACGATCAGGCCTGAGATGGTGGAAGCTGTCGATGTGATAGAGCGCTGCTGCACCTCGATGCTTGAGATGGTCCAGGACTTCAAGGGCTTCAGGCATTCGAAGACGCTGAAGGAGAGGATCATCAGCATCAACACGATGGAGGAGGAGGCCGACAGGATATTCATCTCCAATATGCGCAGGCTCCATACGACAGAGACCGATCCTGTGCAGATCATCGTCTGGCGTGATATCTACAGATACCTCGAGCAGTGTGCCGATGCCTGTGAGCATGTGGCTGATGCCTGCGAGAAGATACTGATGAGCAATACCTGATGCTCAGAGATCAGGAGTGAGGAGTACCGCTTCTTGTGATGACGGTACTCCGTTCCTTTTATCAGAGGCTGTCTCCGAAATCGCGGCGGAAGGCCTTTACGAGCTTATCCTGCCAGTCCGAGACAGGGAGCAGGCGCCCGAAGAAGAATCTTAGCGAGGATGGTTCTTCGACGAACCTCAGCCCTCCGATGATATCTCTGTTATCGTAGAGCCACTTTATCCTGTCGATCGCGTACCTTACCTGGGATAACGTGAAGACGCGGCGCGGCAGTGCCAGGCGGAGAAGCTCCACCGATGCAAGATGCTCCGATCCATCCTCTTCCCTCTGCTCTGAGATAGTGCCTCTTTCCATCCCTCTGATACCGCCTGCGATGTATACCGCTGCAGCCAGGGCTCCTGCGGGGTATTCCTCCTGCCTGACCTGCGGGATGAACCTCGTAGCGTCAAGGTGGCATCCCAGCCCGCCTGCCGGGGTGACTACCGGTACCCCGAGCCTGACAAGCTCATCTGTCATGTACTTGATGAAGAGCGGCCCTTGGGATATCACATCGAAGTCCATCGTCTCCTCGAGCCCTACGGCCATGGCCTCCATCTCCCTGACGCTCATGCCGCCATATGTCAGGAAGCCTTCGAACATCGGTACCAGCTCACGCATCCTGAGATAGAGTTCCCTGTCATGCATCGCGATGCCGCCGCCTCGCGCGAAGCCGAGCTTGCGCGCAGAGAAGTATATGATGTCCATCTTGTCTGAGATGCGCCTGGTTATCTCGCGGATAGAGAGGTCCTTTGCCTTCTCCTCTCTTGTCTTTATGAAGTAGAGGTTATCCTGCAGCAGGCTCGCGTCCATGACCACCAGCTTGCCGTATCTATGTACGATATCCGCCACGGCCTCTATATTCTCCAGAGACAATGGCTGGCCTCCGATGAGGTTGGTGCCTGCTTCGATCCTGACGAATGGGATCCTGTCTCCCTTCTCCTTGAAGAGGCTTTCCAGCCTTTCCAGGTCGAAGTTGCCTTTGAATGGGTGATCGCTTTCGATCTTGATGCCTTCATCGATGACAAGCTCCTCGACATAGCCTCCCAGCCTCGTTATATGGGCCTTTGTCGTAGTGAAATGGTAGTTCATCGGGATGATCGAGCCCTTCTGGACGAATGTCATCGCAAGGATATTCTCTGCGGCCCGTCCCTGATGTGCCGGGAGAAAGTAATCGGTATCGAAGATCTCCTTGAGCTTGTCGGTGAGCCTGGTGAACGTAGCGCTTCCTGCATAGCTGTCGTCGGCGATCATCATCGCAGCAAGCTGCCTGTCGCTCATCGCGTTCACGCCGCTGTCCGTAAGCATGTCGAGATAGATGTCCTTGTTCTTTAGGAGAAATGTGTTGTTGCCGGCTTCGGCTATCGCTTCAGCCCTGCGCTCTATAGGAACGAGATCGAGCTTCTGGACAATCCTTACCTTATGGAGTTCCAGAGGAATGTTCCCTCCCGTATAGAATTGGATTTCTGGCATTGCAAGCCTCCTTTTTCATTTCCTTAGTTTCATCTCTCAGCCCATTGCTGTCAAATATAAAAACAATCTTATGCATTATTTTCTATATCGACTGAATAAATATTCATTTGCATGGAAATCATATTACGTGGGCTACGGCCGTATGATATCTTCACCGAAAGCGTGCTCACTCAGCGGTTCTGTGTCAGCAAGATGCCGATCAGGGAAGCGCTGGGCTCTCAAGGGACTCAGCGGCCTCATCATGGAAGCCTCTTCTGTTTCGCTGACGAGAGTTGGGTGGTATAATCTGTATCTGGCTGCGGGAAAGCGCTGCCCTGACTGAATGGAATCTCTCTGCAGATCGGCGCACGGCATGATCGAGTCGCTTGATAATGCCAGATTCATCCTCGGGGCTGGCAGCACGCTCGCGACCGGACAGGATATGCCCCGCCTGCAGGCTGCGGCTGCCGCATGCCGCAGCTGCTGATTCGAAGGAGTTTTGATGATGACCAGGAGTGAGACTTATACCGCGATCCTCAAGGAGGAGCTTGTCCCGGCTCTGGGGTGTACGGAGCCTATCGCGCTTGCATATGCGGCTGCTGAGTGCCGGAAGATACTTGGTGCGCTGCCTGACCGGGTAGATGCTGAATGCAGCGGCAATATAATAAAGAACGTCAAGAGCGTGATAATCCCAAACTCCGGGGGACTGAAAGGGATAGAGGCGGCTGTTGCCACCGGCATGATCGTCGGAGATCCTTCTCTGGGGCTCGAAGTGCTCTCTGCCGTCTCGGAGGAGGAGCTTCCCTCTGTGAGGGAGTATCTCTCAGAAGGGCGCATCAGGGTATCTCTCCTGAGAACGGGCGCAAGCCTGCATTTCATCATCAGGATGCACAAGGGCGATGACTCGGCGCTCGTTGAGGTCATACATCAGCATACGAACATCGTGAGGGAAGAGAGGAACGGTGAGATACTCCTTGCCAGGGACGGCAGTGCTGAGGATATGAATCAATCCCTGACGGACCGTTCTTCCCTTAATGTCGCAGATATAATCGAGTATGGCGAGACTGTTGAGCTCTCGACGATTGCCCCGATCATCGAACCGCAGATCGAGTGCAATACAGCAATCTGCGAGGAGGGCCTCAGGAATAAATGGGGATCTAACATCGGGCAGTATCTTCTTGATACAAGATCCCAGGATTTCCTGACGACGGCCAAGGCGGTAGCTGCAGCCGGGTCTGACGCGCGCATGAGCGGGTGCGTATATCCTGTCGTGATAAACTCAGGGAGCGGGAATCAGGGGATAACTGTCTCGATACCGGTGATAGAATTCGTCAAGCACAACGGCATGTCGCACGAGAAGCTGCTTCGTGCCCTTGCGATAAGCAATCTCATCGCCATTCATCAGAAGACGAAGATCGGCAGGCTTTCTGCATACTGCGGAGCTGTCAATGCCGCCTGCGGTGCCGCCGCGGCCATCACATGGCTCCAGGGGGGATCCCAGGAGCAGATAAACGAGACTATCTCGAATACGCTTGCCACGATATCAGGCATGGTCTGCGATGGCGCGAAGCCATCATGCGCAGCGAAGATATCGCTTGCCGTTGAGGCTGCTCTCATGGGGCATGACCTCGCGATGGAAAATGATAACTTCCTTCCGGGCGACGGGATCGTCAAGGAGAACGTGGAGGATACGATATCCGGAGTGGGAGAGATTGCCAGCAAGGGCATGGCATCCACTGATGAGAGCATACTCAGCGTGATGGTCTCTGAATGATTCGTTAACCTATGCTTTTCAAGGGCGGCGGCAGTGCCGCCCTTCTTTTCATGCTCTTAACCTCCTGGCTGTTTTCTTCATGATTGTTTTACAGCTATCTAACCGTGCGCTGGCGGATTGGCTTCCGCCTTGCTGATAGACTCCGAATCGTAATCAAGTCTAACAACCTTTATTGGAGGAATTAAGATGAAAAGACTTACGGTCATGCTGATGTCTCTCATCCTGATCGTCTCCGCAGCATTCGCCTCTGGCGATATGGAGACGGAAAAAACAATCAACAAGTATGTGGAGGATGCTTCTCCGAAGTATGTGTTCATGTTCATCGGAGATGGCATGAGCTCTCCTCAGACCAACGCTGCGCAGGTTTATAACGGCTGCAACGAGCCGGGACTCATCGATCTTGAGGAACTTACGTTCACGCAGTTTCCTGTAGTGGGACTTCAGTATACGCAGGACGCGACCTCCTTCTGCCCTGATTCGGCATCTACTGCCACCTCTCTTTCCTCTGGCTACAAGACGCATAGCGGCGTCATCGGCATGGGAATCGACAAGGTCACTCCGGGCGTGACCATCGCGGAGATGCTCCATGACAAGGGATGGAAGATCGGCATCGTCTCTTCTGTCACGATCAACCATGCTACCCCTGCCGCATTCTATGCGCATATCGCATCGAGGAATGACTACTATGATATCGGGCTGCAGATGGCTGCTTCCGGCTTTGAGTATTTTGCCGGTGGCTCAGTGAACAAGGCCGATGATGGCGATAAGTCTATCTATGAGGTCCTTGAGGACAACGGTTACCTTGTGACTAACGATAGGGACACGATCCTCAGCCTGAATGGCAATAGCGGCAAGGTATATGCATACAGCCCGGTCCTTCAGGATGATGGCGCTATGCCTTATGATATCGATGCGCCAGCTGATTCTCTCCGCCTTAAGGATTTCGTGAAGAAGGGTATCGATGTGCTTGATAACGAGACTGGCTTCTTCATGATGGTCGAGGGAGGAAAGATCGACTGGGCCGGCCATGCCAACGACGCGGTTGCCAACATGAGTGACACGCTTGCCCTTGATGAGGCTGTCGAGGTTGCCGTCGAGTTCGCCAAGAACCATCCGGATGAGACTCTTATCATCGTCACCGGCGATCATGAGACAGGTGGTATGACGATCGGCTATGCTGCTACCGGCTACAATACCGCTTTCGATATCCTCCGCGCCCAGAAGTGCTCTTATGTGCAGTTCGACAGCTATGTAGAGGACGAGATGGCTGATGGATCCTTCACTTTCGACGACATGATGGCGATGGTCGAGGAGTACTTCGGACTCGTTGCTCCTGGAAAGACTGCCCAGAACGAGGCTCTCGTGCTTGATGAGTATGAGTATGCCAAGCTCCAGAAGGCCTATGATGATCAGATGAGCGGCAATGTCGATGGCTATGAGGAGTCACTCCTCTATGGTGGCTATAGCCCGATCAGCGTGACGCTCACGCACATCATCAACAACAAGGCCGGTATCGGCTGGACGAGCTATGCGCACACTGGCCTTCCGGTTCCTGTATATGCCTATGGCGAGGGTGCTGAGGCGTTCGTCGGCGCGTATGACAACACCGAGGTCGCTCATAAGCTCATGGATCTTACCGACGCAAGGTAAGTAATAGATAGATCATGCCGGGGGAGGCCTGTCCTCCCCCTGTCTCCGTTGATTATGATAAGAAAAGAAAGAAGGAAGGATCTTGCCTTCATTGCTGCATTTCTCATGGCATCGCTGGTCCTTATCCTCGTTCCTACGGGATTCGAGAGGGATATATACTTCAATGCCACGGGTGCCAGGAGCGAGATACTGTCCACGAATGACAGTACGATAATACAGACAGGGCTGTTCCGCACAGGCGATCAGCGAGCGCGTGTACGTATTCTCTCTGGAGAGCATGAGGGAGTAGAGATGGATGGGATAAACCTCCTGTCCGGGAGCCTTAAGGATGACAAGGTATTCGTTCCCGGAGATACGGCATGGGCGCTTATAGAACGCAACGAGGCTGATGAGCCGATATTCATCAATCTCATCGATTATTACCGCATAGATAAGGAGCTGATGCTTGCAGCGGCATTCGTCATTGCCCTCATCGCATTCAGCGGCCTGCGCGGACTGAGGATGGTTCTCTCGTTCGTGTTCGCGTTCCTTGCCATCTGGAAGCTCCTTATTCCTTCCATACTCCATGGGCTGGATCCTCTTCTCATGTGCGTAGGCACGCTGATGCTGCTGACGCTCGTGACGCTTCCGATGGTATCCGGGGTGAATAGAAGGAGCCTCGCGGCAATCCTCGGATCGCTTTGCGCGATGCTTCTGACCATGGTGATATCGCTATTCATGACATGGTTCCTCCGCATCCACGGCTCGGTGCTGGAGATGAGCGAGTCCCTGCTGTACTGCGGCTTCATGGATCTTGATCTCACATCGCTGTTCTCCGGGGTGGTCTGCCTTTCCGCCGGAGGTGCGATAATGGATCTCTCCATAGATGTCTCTGCTGCGATGTGGGAGGTGCGTGAACATGCTCCGGAGGCATCCGGCAAGGAGCTTTTCCGGTCAGGCATGGAGGTCGGACGCGCGGGGGTCGGCACGCAGATAACCACTCTTCTGCTTGCCTACATGGGGAGCTATCTCACGCTGATGATGGTATATATGGCCCAGGCGACGCCTGTAGCCAACATATTCACATCCAAGTCGATCGCGGCGGAGATAGTCCAGACGCTTGCAGGCTCCTTCGGCATTGTCCTTGTCACTCCGCTCACCGCCCTGATAGGCATAGCGCTCTTCTCCGGAGAGCGAAGCCGCTAGCAATCCTTGCGGTCTTTGGATATCCTCTTCTCATGGAACTGATGAGAGCCGAGGCTGGAGATATCAGCCGCATCATGGAGATAATAGAGGAAGCGAGGAGCTTCCAGCTTTCATATGGCAACAGGCAATGGGCCCATGGATATCCGTCGCTTGCGCTGATAGAGGAGGATATAAGGACTGGAATCGGCTATAAGGCCGTCGTCGACGGAATCACTATGGGATATCTTGCGATAGTCGGCCATGACGCCGCCTATGATTCCATAGATGGACGATGGCTATCAGATGGTCCTTATATAGCGCTGCATCGGATAGCGTTCTCTGATGAGGCGAGGGGGCATGGCCTATTCCCTGCGCTCATCGATGGATGCAGAGCCCAGGCGGCCCTGAGCGGCGCCCTATCGATACGTATCGATACCGACCGGCTCAATCCTATCATGCAGCATCTGCTTGAGAAGCTCGGCTTCTCTTTCACCGGCTATGTCATCTTCGAAGGCGACAGGAAGCTGGCGTATGAGCTGATGATCTAGCGGTGCGCGTGCCTCCTTGAAGCAAGGTCCTTCGATTCCTTTCCTGTCATATGCTCTATGTCAAGGACGAGCAGAGCGGTATTATGCAGATCGGCTCCTATTGCCTGATCGCGCCGCTCATCGCTGTTCATCGGGGCATATTTTGCACAGAGAATCCTGAGCAGCCTTATCTTCTCCGCATCGTCATCGATGATGCGTATGCGCCCGAATGCTATGACGCTGCGATAGAGCGTCGTATATCCCTCAGGAACCACATCATCCCGTTCCACTACTGTGAATGAGGCCTTGCCTGAGCGTCTGATCGAGTCGATCTTATGTCCGGTGATGGCAGAATGGAATATCAGGCAATCATCGAAATATGCATAGCTGATAGGCAGTGCGTAAGGATAGCCATCATCCCCTGAGAGGGCGAGCGTGCCGTGGCTTCCTTCCGTAAGTATCCTGATTGCCTCTTCCCGGTCCAGCTGCTGCATCCTCCTTCTCATCTCCCTGAACATATCGTCCTCCTTGCCTTTTCTTCCTAGCAGAATCTCCGGTGAATGGCAATGCTAATATATATAGCACAATAATATTCTTAAATAAGAATAATTATTCCATATAAAATTAATAATGATCTTCATGTCCTGTTGATAATTCCCTGACGCAGGCGGATAATATCCGCATGATAAACGTTGGCAATGACTGGCAGCCGCTCTTTGATATCGAGCAGGTGAAGCCGTACTATCTGGAGCTCAGGCAGTTCCTGAAGCATGAGTATTCGACGAAGACCGTCTATCCTCCCATGAATGAGATCTTCGCGGCCTTCCGCCTGACTCCATTTGCCGAGACAAAGGTCGTGATCGTCGGCCAGGATCCTTATCATGAGGCCGGACAGGCGATGGGGCTTTCCTTCTCCGTGCATGAGGATGTCCCAGAGCCTCCCTCGCTTGAGAATATACATACGGAAATCATGAATGAAGGAGTGGAACAGGGCCCCTGGTCAAGGGACCTGACTCGCTGGGCCAGGCAGGGAGTGCTTCTTCTGAACAGCACGCTTACCGTAGCTGCGCACCGGGCCGCATCCCATTCAGGCAAGGGCTGGGAGATCTTTACGGATAATGCGATAAGGGCGCTTGGCGCGGACGAGCGACCAAAGGTCTTCCTCCTCTGGGGCAGCTATGCCAGAAGCAAGAAGGCCCTGATCTCCTGCCCCGTCCATCTGATCCTCGAGTCAGCCCATCCGAGCCCGCTGAGCGCCTATCGCGGCTTCTTCGGCAATGGCCATTTCAAGGCCTGCAATGACTTTCTCCGCAAGACAGGCCAGGCTCCGATAATCTGGTGATATCCCACAAAAGGGCAGAGAGCAGAGGAAACGCATCATCGGCTGCTGCCGCCTTGCCTGGAACCGCCTTCTGGAATACTGCAGCAAGTCCCGTGCGAGGATGAAGGAGAGCCATGCGGTATTCGACCTCGACACCTTCATCGCCAATGCCTTGAAGCCTGTCTATTCCTGACCCTCGGATGCTCCCGCGCAGACGCTGCAGTGCGTGTCGGCCGACACGTTGCAACAGGCCTGTCTTTGGCTATAATCGAGGCTATGTCTGGTAAAGGGGTTGTCGATTTCTCTTCAGGGTCAATAGCGGGGAAGCTGATCGCATTCATGCTGCCTCTGCTGCTCGGCAACCTCTTTCAGCAGCTTTACAATGCCGCCGATACCCTCATCGTAGGTAATTTCCTCGGACCTGACGCGCTTGCCGCAGTCTCCTCCTCAGGATCGCTGATATTCATGATGGTGGGATTCTTCAATGGCATGGCTGTCGGCGCCGGCGTGGTCATATCCCGCGCGTATGGAGCAGGTGACAGGGAGCGGCTTCAGCGGGCGATATCATCTGATATAGCCTTCGGTATCCTTGCCGGATTGGCGATCACGATATTCGCCGTCCTTTTCACTCCTTCGATACTCCGCTGGATCTCCACGCCTGAGACTCTTCTCCCGATAAGCGCATCGTACTTCCGTATCTACTCTGCCGGTATATTCTTCTCTGTCATGTACAACGTGCTGATGGGGATAATCAATGCCCTGGGAGATAGCCGGCATCCGCTTTGCTATCTTATCGCCTCATCACTCATAAACATCGTGCTTGATCTTCTGCTCGTAGGTGTCTTCGGGCTTGGCGTCGGTTCAGCCGCGCTTGCCACCATAGTCTCGCAGGCTGTAAGCTCGCTGCTCTGTCTCCGTCGTCTCATGAAGGGCGTCGGTGATGTTTCGGTGGATATGAAGGACATAAGGATCGATGTGCATGAGCTGAGATCAATCATACGCTTCGGACTTCCTTCCGGCATGCAGAATTCGATAGTAGGCCTTGCAAATACCGTGATCCAGGCTTCCGTCAATGGCTTTCCTTCCGCTGCCATAGCAGGCTTCGGGGTCTATGCGAAGATCGAGGGCTTCGTCCTGCTGCCCATAACATCGTTCTCCCTGGCCTTCACGACGTTCATAGCGCAGATGGCAGGAGCAGGAGATCTCAGGAGGGCGAGGAAGGGGGCTTGGGAGGGGATGGCGATGAACCTGGTCGCGGCAGAGCTCGTCGGAGTCCTCCTGTTCATATCTGCTCCTTTTCTGGTAGGGCTCTTCACCTCTGATGGGGAAGTCATAGCCTACGGCGTGAGGCAGGCGAGGCTTGAGGCGTTCTTCTATTTCCTCGTCGCCATCTCGCATGGAAGCGCGGGTATGCTCAGGGGAGCGGGCAGGGCCTTCGTCCCGATGCTCGTGATGCTGCTTTCCTGGTGCGTCATACGCGTTATATACGTAAGCGTGATGCTCTCATTCCATCATGATATGATGGTGATCTACTCGGCATATCCGCTGACATGGTTCGTATCTTCCCTGATCTTCCTGGCGTATCTTTCCAGAAGTCGTTGGCTGAAGTGAATCCAATTTTTTGGATAGATTTTCCTTGCAAAATCGACAGACAGTGATAATATACCAATTATATAAGGAAATAATCTTATCCAAAAAGTTGGAGAGCAATGGCTGGAGTAACGCTTAAGGAAATCGCTGAGAGATGTGGCGTATCGGTATCTACGGTCTCACGGATACTCTCTGGCGATATGTCTCGCAAGCCAAGTGAGGAGACTGCCAGCCGCGTGCTACAGACCGCGCAGGAGCTGGGATACATAGAGAGCCGCACCAGGCGCATAAGGACAGCGCGTCCGCTGATCAATCTCCGTACCGTCTTCCTCTCTGACCATGAGAGCATCGTGATGGAATTCTTCCAGGGCATACTCTCTGGCATCGAGAAGGAGATAGCCAGGCTTTCCGGTGAGTATAATATCTCGCATGCGGTGATCTCTTCCTCGGATACGTCATTCCCGGCAGCCTTGGAGGGCGCTGATGCGGCCATCATACTGGGGCGTGGTTCTGATGAGGTCATATCGCTGATACGGGCGATGGCCCCTCTGCAGATATATGCCGGCCTCAACAGCATCGGGGATATGGATGAGGTCATATCCGATGCGAAGGCGGGCATGGCCGACGCAGTACGCTATCTATGGCGGAAAGGACGTCGGAGGATCGCCTATATCGGTCCTGCGGACAGAAGCGGGGCAATCCTCAATGAGCACAGGTTCCTTGGCTTCCTGGAAGGGTTGGACAGCATCGGCCTCGATCGTGCGTCTGCCTTGTATGAAAGTGTCCACCTTTCCTCACAGGATGGCTATGAAGGTATGCTGAGGCTCCTTGATAGGTCTATTCCTGATGCAGTGGTGTCTGCCAATGACAATGCCGCGATAGGCGCTTTGAGGGCATTGAAGGAGAGGGGACTGAGCGTTCCCGGGGATGTGATGATCACGGGCTTCGATAACTCGGAGGCTTCTGCATTCCTTGAGCCATCGCTCACTACATTCGCCGTTGAGACAGGTGAGCTTGGACGCTTCGCAGCCAAGATCATCGTGGACAGATGCCTGAATCCTCGTGACTGTCCGATACGCATAAGCATTCCATATCGACTCATTGAAAGAGAATCCACGGAGGTTAGGAATTGAGGAATATCGTATTCATCCATGGGGGCGGACCGACTGCCGTCATAAATGCATCCCTTGCAGGATCGCTGCGGGAATTGCGTGACCAGGGCTTCTCCGGCCGTATCTACGGAGCCAGATTCGGCGTTGCTGGACTCCTCCGGCAGGAGGTGGTCGATCTGGGAAGGCTCTCTTGCGAGGAGATCGATGCCCTGGAACATACCCCAGGCTCGGCCATTGGCACAGGGCGCGACCATCTTGAGAGCGAGGATTACCTCAGGCTGCGCAACGCGTTATCCCAGCTTGATGCCGCATACTGCGTGATGACCGGAGGCAATGGCACGATGGATACGTGCCGCCGCCTAGCATTCGCCTGCGATACTGCCGGCATAACGGTAGTAGGCACTCCGAAGACGATGGATAATGATCTTTCCGTCACCGATCACAGTCCTGGCTTCGGTTCTGCCGCAAGGTATATCGCCGCATCGGTTCGCGAGGCCGTGGCAGATGTGGAGGGACTTCCCATCCATGCCGTGGTCATAGAGGCCTTCGGACGCGATGCAGGATGGATCACTGCAGCCTCAGCCCTCTCCAGGCTCTATGGCTCTGCCGGTCCCGATATGATCCTCCCTCCTGAGGTTCCGTTCGATGAGGATTGCTTCATAGAGCGTGTCGATGAGCTTCGCAAGGCAAAGGGCGGCATCGTGATAGTCGCGAGCGAAGGGCTCCGTGGTAGGGATGGAAAGCCGATCGTGGAGCCCATCTTCCAGACGGACCGGAGCGTCTATTTCGGAGATGTCTCCTCTCATCTGGCATCCCTTATCGTAAGGAGGCTTGGATACAAGGCCCGTTCGGAGAAGCCTGGAATCCTTGGCCGTGCCTCGATCGCATGGCAGAGCGATGTCGACAGGGCCGAGGCCGTGGAATGCGGAAGGGCCTCTGTCAGGGCCGCGCTTGCAGGCCGTACCGCCTCGATGAGCATCATACGCCGTATCTCTGATGATCCGTACAGGACAGAGGTTTCCGTGGAGGATATCTCTGATGAGATACTGGAGGCAAGGACGCTTCCGCAAGGATATTACGACGCAGGAAGCTTCGACGTAAGCGATTCATTCATAGGCTATGCATCCCCTCTTATCGGGGATATAGGGCCGCGTTTCATCTCATTCAAGGGAAAGGAGGAGAGATTATGAGCTACTATTCTGCAGAGAGACGGGAACTCCTTGAAGGCAGGATCCCTGTGAAGCTGCTTGGGGACAGCGGAGAGGTCTTCTATGAACTCGCGCTTGAGATGGTCAGTATCATCGAGGAGAACAATGCCAAGGGCGAGGAGACGGTATTGATCGTTCCGGTAGGCCCGGTTGGGCAGTATCCGATATTCGTGCGCCTCGTGAAGGAACGGGGGCTCTCGCTTCGTGGCTGCACGTTCATAAACATGGATGAATACCTTACCGATGATCGGAAGTGGATCGATAAGGATCACATCCTCTCGTTCCGTGGCTTCATGGAGCGCTCTGTCTATTCGCAGATCCCTGACAGCCTCAATGTACTTCCTGAGAACAGGATCTTCCCTGATCCGGATGATCCAGGGAGGATCGGGCGGATCATAGAGAAGCTGGGCAAGGTCGATGCTGCGTTCGGTGGAATCGGCATAAACGGGCATCTTGCCTTCAATGAGGCTGAAGAGGTAAGCGCAGAGGAGTTCGCAACCAGGGAGACAAGGGTGATAGAGATGAGCCGCGAGACGAGGACGGCCAACGCGATAGGAGACCTCGGCGGAGCGATAGACGCGATGCCTCGCTATGCCGTGACGATCGGCATCAAGGAGATACTCTCTGCCAGGAAGATCCGCCTCGGCGTGTTCCGCCCGTGGCATAGGGCCGTGCTGCGTCAGGCGCTTTTCTCCGAGCCATCCGGGCATTTCCCCGTTACGCTGCTGCAGAGCCATCCTGATGCGATGATCATCTCGAACGATATAGCCTCAGCGGCTGCCTTCAAGGAGGAATAAGATGCTTATACCGCTTCGTCCCATACTGGATGCTACGGAAAGATATGACTATGCTCAGGGAGCATTCAATGTCAATGCCGTCTGTCAGGCAAAGGCTGTCATAGAGGTCCATGAGATGTTCCGCTCTCCCGCGATACTGCAAGGCGCGGATCTGGCAAACGGCTTCATGGGTGGACGCACCGATTTCATGAACGCTACCGTTGAAGACAAGATAAAGGGGGCAAGGAACATCGCTGATGCCGTAAGGCGCTTCGCGGTCGATTCCCCGATTCCTGTAGCGCTCCATCTCGACCATGGCCGCGATTTCGCAAGCGTGAAGGCTGCCATAGATGGTGGTTATACCTCTGTGATGATCGATGGCTCATCGCTGCCTATCGAGGAGAATATAGAGCTGACGAGGGAAGTCGTGAAGTATGCCCATGAGCGCGGGGTGAGCGTCGAGGGAGAGCTGGGAGTCCTGGCCGGTGTTGAGGACCATGTGTTCGCTGCCGGCTCGACCTATACCAATCCGCTCGATGCCATCCGCTTCTTCAAGGCGACCAAGGTCGATGCGCTTGCCATCAGCTATGGCACTATGCACGGCGCGAACAAGGGTGCTCATCCTGCCGTACGCAAGGAGATCGCGATAGCTGTCAAGGAATGCATGCTCCATGAAGGCATAAGGGGAACGCTTGTCTCCCATGGATCTTCGACCGTACCGCAGTATATCGTCGAGGAGATAAATGCCCTCGGAGGAGATATAAGGGGAGCGAACGGCATACCGCTCGAGCAGCTCATAGAGGTATCTCACTGCGGCATCGGCAAGATCAATGTCGATACGGATATCCGCCTGGCGGTGACGAGGAACATCCGGGAGTATTTCGTCGGCAGCCCTGAGGCCAGGAATGATGACCGGATCAACGCTATCTGGAAGCTGATGGAGTCCAATCCGCAGGCATTCGATCCGCGCTTCTACCTGCCGCCTATCATGGATACCGTCATGTATGGGGATATCCCGAACGAGGCTGTTGGGAAGATCACTGGTCTCATCGAGGCCGGCGTGAAGGAAGTAGTGGGTAAGCTTGCTGTTGATTTCGGTCAGGTCGGCAAGGCCCCGAAGGTTGAGCTGAAGACACTGGACGAGATGGCTGAGATCTATCGTAAGGAGGGTATCTGATGCAGCATATATATGTGAACTTCAAGCGTTTCGATGTTCCTGCCTCGCTTGGAGGCGTGAACAGGATCTCCGATGCCAGGGACTATTCCAGCACGATCGTGAAGGCTGTGTGTCCTGCGCTGAAGGCGTATGAGGGTAAGGCCGAATTCGTGCATTTCTATCCAGAGTCTCTCCTGCCGAGCGCGATCGAGAACGCTGACCCCTCCATTCTCTCGATAGGATGCCAGGGCGTATATAGGGCAGATGTCGCCCCGGGCGGCAATTTCGGAGCATTCACGACCAATCGTCCTGCCGCGGCGATGGCTGCCATAGGCTGCACTCACACGATCATTGGCCACTGCGAGGAGCGCAACGACAAGAATGAGCTTCTTGCCATCGGAGGCTGCATGGATCGGACGAAGGTCAGCGAGATACTCAATAAGGAGGTCATCGCTGCCCAGAAGAGAGGCCTTGCCATACTGTATTGCGTAGGTGAGAAGGACACCGAGCTTGAAGAATGGGATAGCGTCATCCGCGAGCAGCTTGAGATAGGCCTCAGGGATGCGGATCTGTCTAAGGTGGTCATCGGCTATGAGCCTGTCTGGTCGATCGGGCCTGGAAAGACCCCTGCTGGCAAGGAGTATATCGAGAAGGTCGCGAGGCTGATAAAGGCTACGCTCGGCGATGTCCCCGTGGTCTACGGCGGCGGGCTGAAGGAGGAGAACGCGGCAATGCTCTCCTCGATAGATGAGATCGATGGCGGCCTGATCGCGCTTACGAGGTTCACTGGCGAGATCGGGTTCTATCCAGAGGAGTATCTGAGGATAGTCGAGCTTTATATGAACGGAAAAGGAGGCAAGGCATGAAGCTTGAATTCGAATATGGGCAGGGAAAGATGAGCGCGGTCCTTCCGGACACGACCGATATATTCATTCCGGGAGAGACCGTTCCTGATCCTCCATATATCCCTGAGGATAGGCTGGAGGAGGAGACGCTGAGGTCCATACGCAATCCCATAGGCATGGAGAGGCTTGACCAGCTGGCGCATAAGGGCAGCAAGGTTACCATCGTCTTCCCTGACAGGGTCAAGGGCGGCGAGCAGGCGACAAGCCATCGCAAGATCTCTATCCGCCTTATCCTTGAGGAGCTTTACAAGGCCGGGGTGGAGAAGAAGGATATACTTCTCATCTGCTCTAACGGGCTTCATAGGAAGAATACCGTGGAGGAGATCAGGAACGTCCTTGGCGATGAGCTGTTCTCGCAGTTCTATCCTACGCATCAGATCATAAACCATGACAGCGAGGACTATGATCATCTCGTGGATCTAGGAACGACCGACAGGGGAGATCCGGTCCTGATGAACAAGTATGTATACGACTCCGATGTCGCTATCCTGATCGGCCATGTGCAGGGTAATCCATATGGAGGCTATTCCGGTGGCTACAAGCACTGTGCGACAGGCATAACGCACTGGAGAAGCATAGCTTCCCATCATGTGCCAGAGGTAATGCACCGGCCTGATTTCACTCCTGTCTCAGGAGAGTCTCTCATGCGCACGAAGTTCAATGAGATCGGCATGCACATGGAGAAGATGATGGGTAAGAAGTTCTTCTGCTGTGATGCCGTGCTCGACACCAGGAGCCGTCAGATCTCGATATGGTCTGGATACGCTAAGGAGATGATGCCCCTTTCGTGGGTCGATGCCGATAAGCGCACCTACGTCCACTGGGCCAGGAAGAAGTATGACGTGCTGGTCTTCGGCATGCCGCAGTTCTTCCATTATGGCGAAGGCATGGGAACCAATCCGATAATGCTGATGCAGGCGATAAGCGCGCAGGTGGTAAGGCATAAGAGGATCATGAGCGACAGGTGCGTCATCATCTGCTCATCTCTCTGCAATGGCTACTTCCATGATGAGCTATGGCCTTATACGAGGCAGATGTATGCGGACTTCCAGCATGACAGGATGAATACGCTCCCTGACATGAACAGGCTGGGTGAGTACTATGCCACGAATGAGGAGTATATCAGGAAGTATAGGTATACCAATGCCTTCCATCCGTTCCACGGATTCTCGATGATAAGCTCTGCGCATATCGCAGAGATGAATACGGCTGCGATCTACATCGTAGGAGCGCAGGATCCGGGCTATGCGAGGGGTATGGGAATGAAGACTCGGCCGACATTCGAGAGCGCGCTTGAGGATGCGATGAAGAAGTATCTTCCGGAGAATCCATCGATACTTGCCCTCCCTGAGACATTCACAAGGGCTGCGGTGCATCTCTGCATGGCTGACTGATAGGAAAGCAGGCCGGGCGATCCGGCCTTGCTTCTGTCAATTCCTGCTATCCTGATACAGCTTCGTGCTGCGTAGCCGTGGCTGTGAGAGGAATGGGCGTATCACGTTCCATTCCTCTTCAGTAAGGTCTGAGAATCCAGCTTCCTTATCCTTAGATAGCTTCTCATGCTCCGCTTCAAGCCTTGCCTTTATCGATCGCAGGCAGTCGAGCTCTTCCTTTTCCTTTGCTATATCCTCTTCAAGCCTTGCGAACCTGCTCCTGGACTCTATATTCGAAAGCCAGGCGCCTAGGATGATGCCGGCTATGATTCCAGCTGCAAGTATGATCAGCGTAAGCATCTTATCCTCTCCCTTATCGCGTTGATGGCCGCGATCTCATCACCGCACTTATCCTCAAGAGGCTCAAGCTCTTCGGCTTTCTTCCTCTCATATCTCTTCGCATTCGTCTTCAGCGTCGCAAGATGCGTGGCGACCGTCGCTGCCATGAAGAGGAGCGCCGCGCCTATTACTGACCAGAAAATACTCATGGCAATATAATCGCTGATTAGCGAGGAGGCATCAAGCGTCAAAGGATATGACGAGCTTCTTTCCCATGCCTTTGGCAGGCTTCTGGAGAGTATTGCCATTCCCTCGTTTTCTATTTCCAGATTCTTGAGGTTAATCTTTTTCCATTCGGATGATTGTTTTATCCATCTCATACGATTATCCTTTGAATAAGGAAGGTAAGATATTCTTACTTTGGAGGAGTACTGATGAATATGCAGCTTGTATCCGTCTCATCAAAAGGGCAGATTTCGATTCCTGTCAGCTATCGTAAGGCATTGTCCATAAAGGAAGGCAGCAGGCTTATGATTTATTCTGACGGTGAGAATATCATCCTGAAGCCTGTCGAGCTTCCTTCTGAGGAGAGCCTCCTATCTGTACTTGAAAAGGCTAGGGAATACGCAAGGGAAGAAGGTTTTACTGAGGCAGATATCGAATCGGCGATAATGGAGTCGAGAAAGGCCAGGAAAGAATCCACATGAGAATCGTGATTGATACAAATGTGCTGATATCGGCGATCTTCTTTGGAGGACCTCCTTTGCAAGTACTGCAGACGGTCATATCAAGGCAGAACGAGGCATATGTGTCTCCTGATATCTGGGATGAATATCGCGATGTCATCGATAGGATATCAGGGAAATATCCTCCACGCTTGAGGCAACAGCTCGTAAATGAGATTCTCATGCTATTTAAGGTCATTATCCCTTCATCGGAAATAAGGGTCTGTCGTGATCCTGATGATGATAAGTTCATCTCGTGTGCTATAGATGCTCATTGTAAGTACATTGTCTCAGGAGATAAGGATCTATTATCACTGGGTAATATCGGAGATGTGCTTATATGCACGCCTGCTGAGTTCTTGGATAATGATTCTTGAATTATTAAGGTTTTTCAACTTTGCCATGATTATATTATCCGTATCCGATTTTCTAATTTGAGTTCTCGGATGTGCTTGCCATGAGATGACTCGGCCGGCAGAAGGGATTGGGTACGTATCGTCGGTTCCCTGTTGCCTGTATCCCGATTATCTGGTATGTATAGGCGTACGCAATATCTTGCGTGATTCGATCATGATTACAGTATTTGTAGTGGAGTAGCCATGGAGATAATCAAGAGAGATGGTCGAAGGGAAGCCTTTGATATCAACAAGATAGCCAATGCGATACGTAAGTCGCTGGAGAGTACGGGAGGTGATTATTCCCATGATCTTCCCATCAGCCTTGCGGAGGAGGTATCGCGCCGTCTCGGAGGGGATGGAAGCTGGGCGGTGGAGGAGATACAGGATATCGTCGAGGAGGTCCTGATGGCTTCCGGAGAGTTCCAGGCCGCCAAGAGCTTCATCCTCTTCCGCAACGCGCGTACGCAGCGGAGGAAGGAGAGGGCGAGGATACTGGAGCATTTCAGCGATAAGTCCCTGGAGCCGGTGCTGGCAGGGATACAGCATGATTTCCCGGAGGATGGCTACTCGCTCTCGATCCTTGCTGATAAGCTCATATCCTTCTCGAAGCCAGGCATGTCTGAGGAAGAGGAGGCGGAGGCGATCATCAGGGCCGCGGTGGAGCTGACCGGCCCTCAGGCTCCTCGCTGGGAATTCATCGCATCACGCTTCCTTCTCTTCTCCTTCCGACGTTCCCTGTCAAGGCGTCTTGCCGAGAAGGGCATAGGATCATTCTATGAGAAGCTCTGCTATCTTACCGATGAAGGCCTTTATGGGGCCTATATCAAGGAGGGCTATTCCAAGGCTGAGATCGAGGAGGCTGCGGGGTATATCGATGAGGAAAGGGACAAGCTCTTCACATACTCGGGCCTTGATCTCCTTATCAGGCGCTATTTGATACATACCCATCGCCATGAGCCGATGGAGACACCGCAGGAGATGTTCCTCGGCATCGCGCTTCATCTCGCTCTCCCAGAGAAGGAAAGGCGCATGGAGATGGTAAGGGCGTTCTATGACATGCTCTCACGGATGGAGGTGACGATGGCTACCCCTACGCTTGCCAATGCCCGCAAGCCCATCCATCAGCTTTCCTCATGTTTCATCGATACCGTCCCTGATTCTCTCGATGGCATCTATCGCTCATTGGACAACTTCGCCAAGGTCTCCAAGTTCGGAGGCGGTATGGGCATGTACTTCGGCAAGGTAAGGGCCAATGGATCGGCTATCCGTGGCTTCGAGGGAGCTGCCGGAGGTGTGATACGATGGATCAGGCTCGTCAATGACACGGCCGTGGCCGTCGATCAGCTGGGGGTAAGGGCAGGAGCCGTTGCGGTATACCTTGATGTGTGGCATAAGGATCTTCCGGAGTTCCTGAATCTGCGTACCAACAATGGTGATGACAGGATGAAGGCCCATGACGTGTTCCCAGCCATCTGCTATCCCGATTACTTCTGGCAGCTCTGTTCCGAGAGCCTCGACCAGATGTGGTACATGATGTGTCCTCATGAGATATTCACCGTAAAGGGCTATCATCTTGAGGATTCCTACGGAGAGGAGTGGACGGAACGATACCTCGATTGCGTCAGGGACAATAGGATATCAAAGCGATCGATGCTCCTGAAGGACCTGGTGCGCCTGATACTCAAGAGCGCCGTCGAGACTGGAACACCCTTCACGTTCAACCGTGATGAGGTGAACAGGATGAATCCCAACAAGCACAAGGGGATGATCTATTCCTCCAACCTCTGTACGGAGATAGCGCAGAACATGTCAGAGATAGAGGCGGAGTCGGTGGAGGTGAAGGATGAGGATGGTGATACCATCGTCGTGCAGAAGACCCACCCGGGAGACTTCGTCGTCTGCAATCTGGCGTCGATATGCCTAGGGAACGTCGATGTCCGGGATAAGGAGAGGCTTTCCGCGCTTGTAAAGACCGTCGTCCGCGCCCTCGATAACGTCATAACCCTCAATTTCTATCCCGTTCCATATGCCCAGATCACGAATGAGCGCTATCGCTCGATAGGGCTCGGAGTCTCCGGCTATCATCATATGCTTGCCAAGAACGGCGTGCGCTGGGAGAGCGAGGAGCATCTTAGGTTCGTTGATGAGGTCTTTGAGACGATAGCCTATGCCGCGATCGAGGAATCATCGGAGCTTGCCATGGAGAAGGGAAGCTATAGCTGTTTCGAAGGTTCCGAGTGGGACACCGGCCTCTTCTTCGAGCGCCGCGGCTACACATCCCCTCAGTGGCAGGAGCTGAAGAGGAAGGTCCATGAGCGAGGCATGAGGAATGCATATCTCCTGGCAATCGCTCCGACCTCATCGACATCCATCCTTTCCGGGACGACAGCAGGAGTGGATCCTGTGATGCAGCGTTTCTTCTATGAGGAGAAGAAGGGTAGCATGCTTCCTCGGGTCGCTCCGGAGCTTTCTCCTGCGACATGGTGGTACTACAAGTCAGCGTATCAGATGGATCAGAGCTGGTCTGTTCGTGCTGAGGGCGTGAGGCAGCGCCATATCGATCAGGCGCAGTCGATGAATCTCTATATAACGAATGACTATACGATGAGACAGGTACTGGACCTGTACATCCTTGCGTGGAAGAGCCATGTCAAGACGATCTATTATGTCCGCTCCAAGAGCCTTGAGGTCGAGGAGTGCGAGAGCTGCTCAAGCTGAGGAGAAGATGATGGAAGAGCTGAAGAGAAATCCCCTATTTAATCCTGATGGGGATACCGAGGTCGAGAAGAGGAGGATGGTCGGAGGCAATACGACCAACCTTAATGACTTCAATAACATGAAGTATGGCTGGGTATCTGACTGGTACAGGCAGGCCATGAACAACTTCTGGGTTCCTGAGGAGATAAACCTTGCCCAGGACCTGAAGGATTATCATCGCCTCCTGCCGTCAGAGCGTACGGCATATGACAAGATACTCTCGTTCCTCGTCTTCCTGGATAGCCTGCAGACGGCGAATCTGCCGAATGTTACTGAGTACATAACTGCCAATGAGGTAGGGCTCTGCCTTCATATCCAGACATTCCAGGAGTGCCTTCATAGCCAGGCATATTCCTATATGCTCGATACGATCTGCTCTCCCGATGAGCGCAATGATATCCTCTTCCAGTGGAAGACCGATGAGCATCTTCTCCGCCGCAATACATTCATAGGCAGCTGCTATAATGACTTCATCGAGAACAGGGATCTCTTTCATCTGATGAAGGTCCTGGTGGCGAACTTCATCCTCGAGGGTATCTATTTCTATTCGGGCTTCATGTTCTTCTATAATCTCTCGCGCAATGGCAAGATGCCTGGATCCGCGCAGGAGATAAGGTACATAAACCGCGATGAGAATACGCATCTCTGGCTGTTCAGGAACATCATCCTTGAGCTGAAGAAGGAGGAGCCGGAGCTTTTCACCCCCGATAAGGTCTCCGTATATAAGGAGATGATGGAGGAGGGCGTGAGGCAGGAGGCTGCCTGGGGAGAGTATGTCATCGGTGATGATATCCCAGGGCTGACGCGGAAGATGGTCTCTGACTATATCCATTATCTTGGCAATCTGAGGTGGAGCAGCATCGGATTCGGTAATCTCTATCCTGGATTCGAGGAAGAGCCGAAGGATATGGCATGGGTGTCTCAGTACTCCAATGCGAACATGGTCAAGACGGACTTCTTCGAGGCTCGCAGCACCGCATACGCAAAGTCAACGGCACTGGTGGATGATCTTTGACAGATGGGGCCAGACAGGCCCCATCTTCCATCTGAGATATCGATGCCTTGTGATTATCCTTCTTTTCCAAATCATATAATCTCATACATATAAGGAAGATAATTCCGATCTCCATGCTTCTTATGGGCAAGCCTTGCCTATGATATCCCGCCCTCTGCAAGAGCGTAGCAGGCGTAAGAAAATTCAGCCTACCAATGTTGCTGATTGATGTTAGCCTTTCCTTAGAAAGAGAAAGGAGGCCCATCTGATGGGTGATAAGAGTCTTACGAAGAATGGAGGGAAGCAGGGTGGAAAGCTCATGAGCCGCATATGGCTCCTGATCTCGCTTGCCGTTGCCCTGGGGCTATGGACGCTTCTGTCCGTGCTGCCCCAGACAGCCCGTTCATTCCCTAATGTCATAGTTACCCTTAGCCAGATTCCTGTCGTGATAGAGAGAGGTATCCTGTGGAAGGACCTTTCCTCAAGCCTTATAAGCGTAGGTGCTGGCTATGCCCTTGGTTTCGTGATAGCGCTTCCTGTTGCCATACTCATGGCCTGGTATAAGCCTGTAAGGAACATCATCGAGCCATGGATACAGTTCATCAGGAACATCCCGCCTCTAGCATATGTCCCGCTGATCGTGATCGCGGCAGGAGTAGGAAGAAGGCCGCAGATCATCGTCATCACGATAGCGACATTCCTGATCATGTGCATAACGATGTATCAGGGAATCATAAATATCGACGAGACGCTGATCAAGGCGGCACGCGTGCTGGGTGCCAGGGATAAGGATATCTTCATCCGCGTCCTTGCTCCGGCATCGCTCCCGTTCGTGCTTACGGCAATCAGGCTCGGTGCATCAGTTGCGCTCACGACGCTTATCGCGGCAGAGTCGACAGGTGCATTCGCAGGACTGGGTATGAGGATAAGGAGCTTCAACAACAACTTCGAGACTGCTCCGATGCTCTTGTACATCATCATAATCGGCGTGATAGGCATCACGGTCGAGAAGATCATCAAGCTCTTAGAGAGGAAGCTGACAGGATGGCAGGAGAAGAGAGAGATATAAAGGTCCATATCGACAACGTCAAGAAGACCTATATGGGAAGGACCGGTGAGGTCGTGGCTCTCAATGGCGTCAATCTTGATATCGCGGACAATGAGTTCGTAACGGTCGTCGGTCCCTCCGGATGCGGCAAGTCGACGCTACTGAACATAATAGCAGGGCTCCTGGAACCTACTTCCGGTACCGTGACATGCAATGGCAAGGTCGTTACAGGCACCGGACCGGACAGGGGAGTGGTCTTCCAGCAGTACGCGCTCTTCCCGTGGCTCACGGTCAAGAAGAACGTAATGTTCGGCCTTAACATGAAGGGAATAAAGGGCGAGGAAGCTGAGGAGATAGCGATGAAGTACATCAAGATGGTCGATCTTGAGAAGTTCGTCAATCACTATCCCAAGGAGCTGTCAGGCGGAATGAAGCAGAGGGTAGCCATCGCTAGGGCCTATGCCGCGAATCCCGAGGTACTGCTGATGGATGAGCCATTCGGAGCGCTGGATGCACAGACGAGGACGCAGCTTCAGCAGGAACTGCTCGATACATGGGAGAAGGAGATGAAGACGTGCTTCTTCATCACCCATGATGTCGATGAGGCGCTTATCCTCGGACAGCGCGTCGTGATAATGAGTGCCAGGCCGGGACGCATAAAGGACATCATCGATGTCGATATCCCATACCCTCGTGATCAGGAGACGAAGATGAGTCCGCGTTTCCTGGAGCTGAAGAACCTTATCTGGTCCCAGGTCTATCAGGAGTACCTGGAGGTCAGGAAGTAATAAAAGGAGTTTTGAATGAAGAAGGCAATCGCAATCATGCTTATCGCGCTCGTGGCGCTGTCAGGAGCCTTTGCTGGCGGCTCAAGCGAGAGCAGTGATGGACTTAGGACCGTACGTGTCGCATATATGGCAAACTATGCTTCCCTCTGGAGCGTCGTTGCCGGAATGAGATCTGGCGCATTCGCTGATCAGGGTATCGAGGTACAGCTTGTCGAGTTCGCCGATGGCCCGACTATCATAGCCGCTATGGAGTCCGGTTCCATCGATGTTGGATATATCGGGCATGGAGCCCATAGGCTCTGCATCAATGGCCAGGCAGATATCTTCTGCTTCTCCCATGTCGGAAACGGTGATGCCGTGATCGGCCTCAAGAGCCATGGGGTTACCGAGGATCCGGCTTCACTGAAGGGAAAGAACGTAGGATATGCCTCAGGCACATCATCGGAGACGATTCTCAGATGGACGCTTGAGGAAGCAGGGCTTTCGTTTGATGACATCACCGCATATGAGATGGATGCCTCCGCTATCACATCGGCGATGACCTCCGGTTCCCTCGATGCGTGCGCGACATGGTCTCCGTCATCATTCACTATCCTTGAGAATACCGGCGATGATGCCTTCATCCTCTCAGACAATCTCACGTTCTCTGATAGGACTGCCTCGATCGCATCCTGGATCGTCATGCCGTCATTCGCAGAGGAGAACCATGACCTCCTGGTCTCCTTCGTGAAGGGCCTTTATGCCGGAATGGATTACAGGGCAGAGCATGAGGACGAGGTAATCGGATGGGTCGCCGAGGTCCTCGGTACTGATTTCGATACCGTATATGCACAGCGCGGCGATGCCGAATGGCTGACGAGCGCGGAGCTTGTCTCCCAGATAGAAGATGGGACGATAGAGAGCCTCTATGAGGTACAGAAAGCCGGATTCGGCGAGAATGCCGACCAGAGCGCGACGATTGATTCGTATGTGCTCTTCGATGTGATGACAGAAGCAGCTAGCTGAAGTTTCATATAACATCTCCCTGGCCGCAGGAATCACCCCTGCGGCCTTTTCCTTGTTTCCTGAAATGCGCGATGGTAGAATCCTATAAGGGAGATAGGATGCTGTTTACGCTGATAACCCTTCTTTTGCTGATTGAGGGCGTATTCCTGCTGCTTCGCAGGGATAGGCGTTCCGTTTTCCTCTTCCTCTCCTCTCTATCATTATTCACGTTCATCCTGGGAATACTGCTGTATATCGCGAAGAAGGGCGGAATAACGGAGGCTACATCTGTCCTGCTGTATGGCCTTGACGAGATAAGGAGGTGGATGCAGTACCGCGTGATGACGCTTGGACAGCTAGGCTATATCGTTGCGCTGGGACGCTTTCTTTTTCCTCTCTTCATACTGCTTGCAGCGTTCTCGTTCTCTTATTTCCCCCTTGCGCTGAGGATGAAGAGGCTATGGTGGACGCTCGCTGTCCTTCCTGTCTTGTCGCTCATAATCTATATTCCCCCTGTATTCAAGGCGTTCATAGCGCCATGGCCATGGATCCTGAAGGCAGCCGTGTACTTCTCCCGCACCTGGATCTATCTCTATATCGCGGCATCAATCGCGGTAATGATCCATGAATACTTCTCTATCACATCATCATTCTTCCGTCGCAGGTTCATCACAAAGATGATGATCCTTGCATCGCTTGCCATCGTATATGCGTTGTATGCTCCGCAGGATCCGGCCCAGATATACCTCTTCTACAGCAATGATTACATGTGGAACCTCGGGCTCTGGTATCTTACATCCGGGATATCTGACGGAATGTACGTTGCCGTCATGGCCCTTAGCTTCGTAGCCTCTGCTGCCGGATGCTACGGTACGCTCCGCTATCTCAGGGTGATACTCGATGATGAGCATGAGGAGGTCGCCCTGCGAAGGAAGGCCAATGATGCCTCTGCTGGTGTCAGCATGTTCATACATGGCACGAAGAATGAGATTCTTGCTTCCAGGATCCTGATATCGCGCATAGAGAAGAACGGGTACCAGGGGAAGGAGCTGGATGATCTGAAGCTGATGATGGATAAGCTGCTGACGCGCATGGAGAGGCTTCATGGAGCGATCAGCAGCAGATCCGTGCATCTTGATGCAGTACCGATAGAGACAGTCCTGGAAGAAGCTTTGCGTAAGGCTGAGAGAGCCTGCCCTGGGATCCTTATCGATGCATCAGGATTCATGGAGTGCATCAATGTCCTTGCGGATACCGATAATCTCTCCGAAGCCTTGTCAAACATACTCGTGAATGGCTGGGAGGCGACGCTCTCTGCCTCCAGATCCGATCCTGTGCAGCTTGCTGTGTCCCTTGAGCGTCTCTGGGTATCTATCACGATACAGGACAATGGGACAGGAATCCCGAAAGAAGCGCAGCACCGGATATGGGAGCCTTTCTATTCCAGCAAGAACAGCTCGTCGAACTGGGGAATGGGAATGTATTTTGCCCGTAGTATAATAAGGATGCATCTTGGGTCGGTCAGATTCGAGACAAGGATGGGAAGGGGTACGCGCTTCATCATCCTGCTGCCTCGATATGACAGGAGGGAGGAGAATGGATGTCAGGACTGATGATAGCCGATGATTTCGATATCATACGCGAGGATCTCAAGGCCGGTCTGGAGGAGGAAGGCTTTGAGGTCAAGGCCCTTGCTTCAAGCGGATATGAGGCCGTGGAACGGTATGAGAAAGGAATCATCGTGCTGATGGATATAGAGATGGAGAGTGCCGATGCCGGCATAAAGGCAACCGAGAGGATCCTTGAGGGAGATCCTGAGGCCAGGATCATATTCCTTACCAGCCATGATGATGATCAGATGATCATGACGGCCATGGCGACAGGAGCCAAGGATTTCGTAGTCAAGGGATCAGGGATGGCAGAGATCGCGAGGCATATAAGGGATGTCGAGGCAGGGCGTCCCCGGCTGTCTGACCGCGTGCATGGAGTGCTGATGGGTGAGTATAAGAGACTTCGGCAGAGCGAGCAGAATCTCCTGTTCTTCATCCAGCATCTTTCATCGCTGACGACTGCTGAGCGTGAGCTCATCTCCTGTTTCCTGCAGGGAATGAAGGTCAAGGAGATCGCAGCAAAGCGTTTCGTGGAGCCGGTCACGGTAAAATCGCAGATAAGGACACTGCTTTCCAAGACTGGATGCTCTCGGACCAAGGACATAGTATCGATGATCCATGGCCTAGGGCTGGAAAGGCTGTTCATGTGAGCTTGGAAGAGAAAGGGGATTGCCTTTCTAGGGGGCTTCGGCTGATTTTCATCATGAGGAAATCATTTGAACGACCCATGCAAAGGGATTATCCTTAATGTATGTCAACCCTTTTGATAAAGAACGGACTGATCGTAGATACTGAATGGACGAGGCATTCCGATATCCTCGTCGATGGCTCGAAGATCGTAAGGATCGCACCTCATATAGATGAGTCAAGGCTTCCTCAGGGAACTGATATAATCCATGCGGATGGGCTCTGCGTGCTTCCCGGCATAATCGATGCCCATACGCATTACCATCTGGTATCAAGAGGAACCGTGACCGCGGATTCCTTCGAGGAGGGCTCCAAGCTTGCCGCGTTCGGCGGCGTCACTACCGTTGTCGATTTTGCCGATGATAACAAGGAGTCCCTGCTGGAGTCATTGTCTGAGCGCCGGCATGAGATGAGGCCAATGGCGATAGACTATGCCCTGCATCAGGGGGTCTATGGATATCGTGATGATATCCAGACAGAGCTTGAGGAAATCAGGGCTGCAGGATGCGGTACTATCAAGATCTTCACTACATACCGTGATGTTGGGTACCTCGTGGAAAAGCGCGATGAGCTTAAGGAGATATTCCGTGCTGCCTCATCGCTTGGCATCATGGTCACTATACACTGTGAGGATGATAAGCTCATCGAGGAGATCAACGCAGGCTGGAAGGGCGGTCATCGTCCTATAGATCACGCGGCGCTGCGTCCTGCAGAGGTAGAGGCCGCCGCGATAAGATATGTAGGAGGAATCGCAGAGGAGATCGGCATGAGCATATATGTCGTACACCTCTCATCGAAGGCTGGCCTTGAGGCAGTACGCGAGCTCAGGAGCCGAGGAGTAACCGTGAATGTAGAGACCACGCCTCACTACCTGTTCCTTGATAAGTCCAGGCTTGAAGGCGAGGATGGCTCTCTTTATGTCATGACGCCGCCTTTGCGTACCCCGGAGGATAACAAGGCGCTGCAGGAGGCTCTTCTTGATGGAGAGATACAGGTCGTGGCGACGGATCATTGCTCATTTACCCGTGAGCAGAAGCTGTCATCGGATGATTGCCGTACGATCTATCCAGGAATTCCTGGAACTGAGGAACTACTACCATTGATAAACACATTCGCCCATTCAAGCGGCAAGCTATCGTTATCTCAGGTAGTCAACCTGCTCTCTACCGGGCCGGCAAAGCTCTTCGGCCTTTATCCTGAGAAGGGTGTCCTGAGAGAGGGATCCGATGCTGATATCGTCCTTTTTGCTCCCGAGTGGCCATGGGTGCTATCCTCAGAGACGCTTCATTCGGCTTCCGGATACACCGCCTATGAAGGATTCAACGTCATCGGGAAGGTCGTGATGACCTATCTGCGTGGCCGGCTGGTAATGGGAGACGGCATATATCTTGGGATAAGCGGCGACGGAAGGTTCATAAGGGCTAAGCGATGATACGAGCGCTCCTCTTTGACATGGATGGCGTCCTTTCTGATAGCGAGCCTATCTCGATCACGATCGGGATCGAGTATTTCCGTTCTCTGGGATTCGCTGCTGACAGCTCTGCGTTCAAAGGCAATCTCGGGGCTGGGGACAGGGTATTCTTCTGCGATACTGCCCGGACGTTGGGAATCCGTGATTTCTCATATGATGATGCCGCTGCATATTTCAGGAAGCGCTATCCGGAGGTGGTGCATGGAAGGAATATCGCGCTGCCAGGAGCCGTCGATATCGTAAGGAACGCAAGGAAGGCGGGTATGCTGACAGCTGTCGCATCATCCGCGCTTTCATGGAAGGTGCAGGAGAACATCAGATCGATAGGCCTTTCGGAAAATGACTTCGATGTCATTGCCACGGGCGATGATGTGCGTCGCAGCAAGCCCTGCAAGGATATCTATGAGCTGTGCCTCATACGTCTTGGGATCGATGGCAGCGAGGCTGTCGTGTTCGAGGATACCGCTGCTGGAATAGAGAGCGGAAGGAGCGCCGGGTGCCGTGTCGTCTCATTGATGACGACGATTGACGGAGAGATGGCCGGAAAGGCCGGCGCGGATGCGGTCATCTCAGATCTCTCTGCCATACCATCGTTCTCGACGGCAGAAGAGCTGGATAGCATCATCTCGGATTTCTCAGGAAAAGGGCACGGGACGGTATATGGAGCGAATGAGATCCTCCCAGTTGAAAGGAAGATGCCGCGATCAGTCGTCGAAGAACGGGCCAGGCGCATGGCTGCAGAGGCAAGGGAGAATGCGTATGCTCCTTACTCTTCATTCAAGGTCGGAGCTGCGGTCCTCTCTGCTGCGACAGGCAGGATATATTCCGGATGCAATGTGGAGAATTCGTCATACGGTGCCACGATCTGTGCGGAGCGTAATGCGATAACCACCGCAATAGCCGCAGAAGGGACGATAGGGATTGACCTCCTGGCCGTCTGTTCCGATGATGATCCCCCAGCTCCTCCTTGCGCGGTGTGCCTGCAGGTCATTGCCGAGTTCTCAAGGCCTGAGACGGAGATCCTGCTTTTCTCGCCAAAAGGCACGGAGCGGCGTTTCTTGCTCTCAGAACTGTTGCCTAATCCATTCATATTCCCTACGATGAGACGCTGAGATGAGACGTCTAGGCATCCTGCTATCTGCTTTCATATTGATCTTATCCTCATGCGCGACTACTACCGATGCGTATATTTCTGATATCGCATGGGATGATGGACTTTCGCAGGAAGAGAAGCTGGCCGCATTCGGCGGAGAGAAGACAAGGGTCCCCATGCCGGATATGTTCTTCGATGGCACGGAATGGCTCCATGCCCTTATCGAGATCATAGAGGATGCCGATGACTATATATTGATATCCACATTCCTTGGCTCAAGCTCCGAAAACCTCGAACCCCTTTATGATGCCATCAGGGCAAAGGCTGAGAGCGGGGTGGATGTCTATTTCATAATGGATGGTACCTCTTCCTATGACATGACGGAGACGCAGTACTACATGACTCCGCTGTACTTCCTGCGTGACTCGGGCGTACATCTCCTGGAGTATTCGCCGATATCGGCAATGCGCCTGATCAATCCGATCTCGCTTGTGATCCGGGATCATCGCAAGCTTGTCGTCGTAGATGGCCGCCTTGCTGCCATCGGAGGGCTCAATCTCAACTACATATCCATGGGAGCCGGCGAGGGGAAGACCCAGAGGGACAGCATGTATCTCTTTGATTCCCCAGCCCTCGCAGAGACGCTGATGCATGCCTTCGTGGATAATTGGAACGCATCCAGCGTGGAGAAGCTCTCATATTCTGATTTCGCCGTCTATCCCGATGATTCAGGCCTGTATGACGCTTATCTCTTCAATCGCGGACCTGGAAGCGAGGCCAGTATATCCGGGATGTTCGCATCTCTCTTCGGCAGTGCTGAAAGCCACATCCTCATGCTCCCATATCTTCCTATACTGAATGATGATATGGAGAAGGGAGTGCGCCAGGCCGTAGATAGAGGCATATCGGTCGAGATGCTGATTCCCGTGGATCTTCGCGGTTATGCGGCCGGAGGCATGTACCATTATCTGCCGGAGCTGATCGAGTCTACCGGAGCCGATGTAAGCCTTACGATCTGGGGTGAGGATGGAGAGCTCCTTCCTCTCATGCATGAGAAGCTGATGATCGTTGATTCACGCTACGTCGTCATCGGTTCAACGAATTTCAATTTCCGTTCCATGGAACTCTCGCATGAGCTATCGCTCGTGATAGACAGCCCAGAGATCGCTGGGCTCCTGGAGCGACATGTCGATAACGATGTTCGTCCGGTCTCATTCCATCTTTCCCTGGAAGAGGCAGAGCGGCTTGAGAGAGAGGAGGGAAGCTTCCTTGCCTATCTCTTCATGTATTATGGAGGCTGAAGTGAGGCGTTTCCTGATCCTTCTGATTATCGTGGCCGCGGCATTTCCGGCATTATCCGCTCCGGCCATAGGATACTCGCTTGCCCCTGTCGGCGAGCAGTCTCCGAATGAGTCGTATGGAGCGCTGAATATCGCGCTGTTCTTCTCTCCTGATAGGGAGATGCATGCAGGGGATGTGGAGCTGAGCGTTGATCTTTCGCCTTATGGACATGTGTTCCAGGCTGCTAATCTCAGGATATCTACTCCTGTATTCGCCACTTCGGATCATCCATTCAACGTTCTCTTTCCTAATACGATGCTCTGGGCGCCTAAGGTATCCCTGGGAGGACAGTACAGGATGCCTGATGAATGGAATATACTGCTTGGCATAGCTCCATTCTCATTCCAGGATACCAATTTCATCTTTGAGTTCTTCTCGCCTTATGCGCTATATTCGATTACGGAAGGCCGATGGGGCTGGGGAATGCATGTGCTGCGCTTCTCATACTTCTTCGGCCATGGGGAGGGTAGAAGATGAGAAGGATCCTGATCATCCTGATGCTTATGTTAGCATCGCTTTCGCTTCCTGCCTCCGATCATCATGATATCTCTCTGTCGTTCGGACATTCGATGTACCGCTGGCCAGAGCGAGGCATAAGCTTTTCCTACGGCATCAACATAGGGCTTTCCGGACGCTGGGAGATGGGCCTGTGGGGGATATCCGAGGTAGTGCCCCATCCATTCCAGAGCAATCTCTTCGGCCTTGATTTCTCATATGCCATGATGGGAAGGCGGTCCACCGCGTCGAAGGTCGCAGGTTCCGGCATCAACACCCTTATCTCCATCGGAGGATTCTATCGTACCGATAATAACGGCGCAGGACCTGTCATATCCATCATGCCGCTTACCGTAGGCAGCCCTGTCACGGGAAGGAGAGAGCGCCTCTTTAAGACAGGGGTAGGGTATGATGCCGTCAATAACGAGGTTCTCGTTATATTCTCCCTGCTGAATCTCGATTATTACGTCAGAGGTACATACAGGGATTACCTCTGAGCCGCGACGGCTATCCTTACCTTCCTTCCAGCGCCATCATCTTCGAAATGCGCCTCTCATGCCTCCCGCCTTCGAATGTGGCATCTATATAGGCATCAAGTATCTCTACGGGATCTTCGCTGTATTCGACGCGCCCTCCGAACGCTATGAAGTTCGCATCATTATGCCGCTTGGTCATCTCCGCTGAGTACCTTGTCTGTGGAAGGGCGCATCTGATTCCTTTCATCTTGTTAGCAGATATCGAGATGCCGATCCCGGTACCGCAGAGTAGGACTCCGAAGTCATAGCCTCCCTTCCTGTATTCATTCACGCATTCCTCGGCCTTGTCAGGATAATCCACGGATTCTTCCTTATCGGTGCCGAGGTATGTGACATCTATGCCTCTTTCCTTCAGATGCCTTACGATCCTTGCGGCCAGATCCACCGCTCCATGATCATTCGCTATCACAGCTTTCATCGTGCCTCCTTCCCCTTTGACCGTTTTCAGTCTACCATTATTTCATGAAAGTATATATCACCGGACACAGGAATCCTGATATGGATTCGGTCTGCGCGGCATACTCATATGCGGTACTGAAGAACCAGGTTGATCCAGCCAATGAGTATATCCCGGTCATGCTAGGCCCGGCAAATGCCCATACCAAGCGCGTATTCGGTAATCTTGGGATAGAGCTTCCTCGATTCCTTCATGATGTCAGGCCAAGGGTCGGCGAGGTCGAGAAGCGCCCTGTGATGTCTGTCTCCTCATCCGATCCTGTATATACCCTGATGGATATATTCCTACGTCGCCGTCCGTCTGTCGTGCCAGTGCTCGATGATGGTGCGTATCGATGCCTTCTTTCCGCTGATGATATAAACGCGTTCTTCCTCAGGGAGAATACCAGCCTCGGCCGGAAGAACTATCTGCTTTCCGAGGATAATATCGAACGGGTCATAGAAGGTGAGTATCTCAAGCATGGCTCATCAGCTACCGTGCGCGCGCCTTACATGGTCGGTGCGATGGAGTATCAGGTGTATCTTGAGCGCCTGGACAAGCTGAAGGTGAAGCCTGTGCTTGTCGTGGGATATAGGCGCAAGCATATCCTTGCGGCAATGGAGCGAGGTGTCCCTGGAATAGTCATAACAGGGGTGTCCGACCCGACGCGCATGGATATAGACTTCTCGTCATATCCGGGGTTCGTCTATCTTTCCTTCATAGATACGGCAGATACCCTGCGTCTCCTTCGCCTCTCTACGCCCATCTCCGACATCCTTCCGGAGGATGAGGCCATAAGGCTTGACTGGGACATGCTCTTCGATGATGCCAAGCGCAAGCTCCAGGACAGCGGCTACAGAGGGCTCTCCGTCTTCCGGGATGGCGAGTGGACTGGATTCGTCACCCGCCGCTGCTTCCTTGATAAGCCTCGCCAGCGCATGATCCTGGTGGATCATAACGAGGCGGAGCAGAGCGTGCCTGGGATAGAGGATGCTGAGATCATAGAGATACTCGATCATCATAGGCTGGCACCTCCCCGCATGCGCAATCCTATCTACATCGTCTCAGAGCCGCTTGGATCTACGTGCAGCATCGTCTACGAGCAGTTCAGGAAATGGGGTGCCGATATAGACAGGATCACTGCACGTGTCATGCTCTCTGGCCTTGTCGCGGATACCGTGATGCTCAAGAGCCCCACGACCACCGAGTACGACAGGCACGTCGCACGACGTCTTACAGCCATCGGTGAGATCGATGATTTCGATGCCTTCTGCCGTGATATCTTCTCCGATGAGAAGGGCCTTGCGGACCTCGATCCTCGTTCTGTCATCGAGAGTGATATGAAATCATACTCGGAGAAGGGCGTGAGGTTTGCCATCGGCCAGATCGAGATCATGGCGCTTGCCGAGGTCAGGGAGATAAAGGATAGGTATCTTGAGGCATTGGAGGAGGTCAGGGCTGCCCGCGAGGTGGATTGGTGCATGCTTCTCATCACGGATGTCATAAGGGAGACCTCCCTGTTGCTGATGACGCCTTTCCCGAAGGAAGGTGCCTTGATCTACGACAGGCTGGAGGAAGGCGTCTACGACCTTCCTGGAGTACTGTCGAGAAAGAAGCAGCTTCTTCCTGAGATACTGAGAGTGCTTGACAGCTAGACTCCCTGGATCCTCTTTATCGAAGGTATCTGCCGGATGGCCTGGGTGGTCTTCTTCATCGCTTCTTCGTTGTCGGCGCTGACGGTGAATGTGCCTACGAGGCCTTCCGGGCCTGCGTCAAGCGATCCCTGGATCAGATGCCCGCCATGCTTGCGTACTGCGTTGTCGATCTCTCCGAAGAGCTCCGTGTTTTCCTTGGCGACAACCGAGAAGCGCCTTACAAGCTCCTGGCTGTCCCACTCTACGGGCACGATCCTCTCCTCAGCCTCCGGCATGTTCTTCAGGTTGGGGCAGTCCTTCTTATGTATGACATAGCCTCGCCCCCTGGTTATGTATGCCACTATGTCATCGCCATGAACGGGGTTGCAGCATTTTGCGAAGTCAAAGAGTATGTTGCTGTTATCGCCTATTATGACGGTGCCTTTCTTATCCCTGGAGATGAACCTGAGGCCTTGCATCAGCGGAATCAATGGCTTCTGCGGAGCCTCCTGGGCAGGCGGCAGCTTCCTCTTGTCATCTGGCTGCGATGCCGCGATAGGGATATTAGATGTCTCGTTCTTGTTCAGCCATGCCCTTATCTTCTTCCTTGCGGAGGTGGTCTGGGCGTACTCAAGCCACTGCTGATTCGGATGAGCGTTCGGGCTTGTGAGTATCTCGACGATCTGCGTGTTCGTAAGCGGCTTGTTCAATGGGATTATGGAGCCATCAGCCCTTGCCCCGGAACAGTGGTTTCCGATCTCCGAGTGGACCTTGTAGGCAAAGTCCAGGGCTGTGGATCCTACCGGAAGCTCTATCACATGGCCCTGCGGCGTAAAGACCACGATGGAATCCTTCAGAAGCTCGTTCTTGATCTCATCCATGAAGTCCTCGCTCTGCTCTATCTCCTTCGACCACGTCTTTATCTTACGGATGATCTTCTGGTAGTTGATTGAGTCGACGGTCTTCCATGTTCCTGATTCGGAGCCTGATGCAGCCTTGTATGCCCAGTGGGCGGCAACTCCCTCCTCTGCCGTCTTATGCATCTCCTGCGTCCTGATCTGGATCTCAAGATGCCTGTTCTGCGGCCCTAGGACGGTGGTGTGCAGGGACTGGTAGTTGTTAGCCTTCGGCATCGCGATGTAGTCCTTGAAGCGTCCCTCTATAGGTATCCAGGTCGAGTGGATGATTCCGAGTATGGTGTAGCATTC
The DNA here is from genome assembly GCA_944389145.1 of uncultured Spirochaetaceae bacterium. Lineage (GTDB taxonomy): Bacteria > Spirochaetota > Spirochaetia > Sphaerochaetales > Sphaerochaetaceae > Ornithospirochaeta. The sequence continues at coordinate 79,035 of CALXLH010000014.1, read as the reverse complement.
GACGGTAGTCTGGCAAATGACGCGGATGCCGAGGATATCATAGATCTCGTCAATCTCCTTCTTCCTCTTCTTGATCTTCTGGTAGATGGAGTAGGCATGCTTCACGCGTCCTGTGATCTCGATATCGGTGATGCCGGCCTTGCGGCAGGCTTCCGCGATCGCTCGCGATACCTGCTTGATATACGCGGTATACTCGCCCTTCTTCTCAAGGAGGTAGCCGGAGATATAATCGTATGACTCGGGCTTAAGCGCCTTCAGCGAAAGATCCTCAAGCTCGCTCTTTATGGTCTGCATCCCAAGGCTGTCCGCGATCGGTGCGAAGATGTCGAGGCAGTCCTGTGCGAATGCACGCCTCCTCTCAGGCGATAGCCCTGATATGGTACGCATGTTGTGGAGCTTATCGGCAAGCTTTATGAGGATGACCCTGAGATCCTTGGACATGGCGAAGAACATCTTCTTGATCGTCTCCGCCTCCTGTATCGATTTCTCATTGGTGATGCGGCTTATCTTCGTCACCGCCTGTACCATCTCGCCGACTTCCTTGCCGAAGAGGGTGGAAATCTCCTCCTCTGTGGTATCTGTATCCTCGAGGGTGTCATGCAGGAGGCCTGCGGAGACCGTATCGGCATCCATGCCTATCTGCATCAGTATCTCCGCTACGGCTATCGGGTGGATGATATAAGGCTGTCCGGATTTCCTCTTCTGATCTCCATGCTTCTTCGCAGCGAATACCGCGGCCGAGGCAATCTTATCCTTGTCCTCGTCCGAGTACCTGATGATCTTCTTTACGAACTTATCGACCAGATCCTTGTTAGGAAAGTCTTGTTCCATGAACCACCCGTTCCTTTCCAGCAGCGTCCTTCGCTACGGCTATCTCAGAGAAACCTTCGTTTCTGAGTATTCTAGCACAGCTCTCTGCCTGCCGATAGTCGCACTCTATGGCAAGGACGCCGCCTTCATTAAGATATTCCGGAGAAAGCGAGATTATGGAGCGTATGATTCCCAGCCCGTCATCATCTCCTCCCAGAAGCGCGAGGGATGGCTCTGCCTTGACATCCTTATCTGTCTCCTCGTACCAGGACTGCGTAAGATATGGCGGATTTGTCGCTATGATATCAAAGCGCTCTCCTGCCCACGGTTCGAAGAGAGAGCCGAGGCGCGCATCGGGCCTTGTCCCTGTGTTACTCTCATAGTTGCATGCGGCTATTGCAAGTGCCTTTTCGGAGATATCGGACATGGCGACAGGGGAGCCGAGCGAGCAGGCGATGGCGGTCGCTATCGCGCCGCTGCCGGTACAGAGATCCAGGATCCGTGGATCTGCATATCGCCTGGCATATCCTAGCACGACATCCACGAGCGTCTCCGTATCGGGGCGTGGGATCAGAACATCCTCCGTGACATGGAATGGCAGTCCATAGAACTCCTTTTCGCCGGTTATGTATGCCATCGGTGTTCCTGCAAGGCGCCTTTCCATGAGCTTCCTGGCCATTGCCGCCTCGCTGTCGATGAGATCTGCATCGGCCTCGGTTATCTGATGGATATCATCGAGCCCGGTCGCGATGCGTATGATGATCCTCGCGTCCAGGCTATCGATCTTCTCAAGCAGCTCCCTCTTGAGCTCCCGTACCCTCACGCTTCCTTGAGCGCCTCTTCGCCGGCCGCCAGCTTCAGGGCATCGATGATCTCATCAAGCTCTCCTTCCATCACGAGATCGAGCTTGTAGAGCGTGAGGTTGATGCGGTGGTCCGTGACCCTGTTCTGCGGGAAGTTGTATGTGCGTATGCGTTCGGATCGGTCTCCGCTTCCTACCTGGCTCTTACGCGCATCGGCCCTTTCCTTCTGCTTCTTCGCTTCCTCTGCCTCATAGAGCCTTGCCCTGAGTACCCTCATCGCCTTAGCCCTGTTCTTTATCTGGGATTTCTCATCCTGGCAGATGACGACTATCCCCGTAGGGATGTGGGTTATGCGTACGGCGCTGTCGGTCGTGTTGACACACTGGCCGCCAGGGCCTCCTGCCCTCATGACATCGATCCTTAGGTCTTCCTGACGTATCTCTATATCCGTCTCTTCCGCCTCGGGAAGGACCGCCACGGTGATTGCCGACGTATGTATGCGTCCTCCTGATTCCGTTTCCGGAACGCGCTGAACCCTGTGTACTCCTGATTCGAAGCGGAGAGAGCCGTAGACGTCCTTCCCTGATATCGAAAGCACGATCTCCTTCAGCCCTCCGATGCCTGATTCGCTCTGGCTCATTATCTCTATCTTCCAGTGCTTCTTCTCCGCATATCGGGAGTACATCCTGAAGATGTCCTGAGCGAAGAGGGAAGCCTCATCGCCTCCTGTCCCGGCCCTGATCTCCATGATGATGTTCTTGCCTTCAAGAGGATCTGGAGGTATAAGGAGCATCCTGCATTCCTTCTCTGCCTCCTCATAGCGCTTCTCAAGCTCTGCGATATCTTCCTTCGCCATCTCTATGAGCTCTGCGTCGCTCTCTTCCTTGAGCATCTCCCTGGAGCCTTCGATCTCGCTGCGGATCGTGATCATCTCCTCCATCTTCTCTATGACAGGAGCGAGATGGGATCTCTCCTGCATCAGCTCCTTATACTTCTTCATGTCGGAGAGTACCTCCGGCGAAGAGAGGCGGCTGTCTATATCCTCAAGCTGCGTTCTGTATTCTGGAAGTTTCTCAAGCATTCTCTACCTCAGAGGGGAGTATATCAACGGAGGCTGTCTCTTTCAAAGCCTTCATCTGAGTATCCTGTCATATAGCTCCTCGCCGTATTCCCTCAGCCGGAGAAGGATCATCTTCTCCTTCGCGTTCGTGTCCAGCGAATTGAGCTTCTCCTCGATCGTGCGCATGTAAAGCTCATATGTAAGGGCCTTGTCCGCCGGTGGATTGAGGAGACGGAGCGCGCAGAAGTTCCTCCAGCTCTCCCTGTCCTTCTCGCTAAGTGCCTCAGGCCAGTTCCTTGCGACCTGCCTCCAGAGGATCTTGTGGTACTTCGGGTTGTCGAAGAGATGCTCTCCCTTCTTCAGCCTGTCTTCGGGACGAAGCGCCCTTATGGAAGCCATGACGCCCTTATCATGATCGGATGGGAAGCCCTGGTATATCGAGAGATCCGGATCCAGCTCTCCTTCCTTGATCTCCTCCCTCGCTCCCAGTATCGCCTTCTTTGAGAGTGCAGGTGCGGCTATCGCCATGCCTGCCTTGCGGATGATCTCCCTCTGCGTGAATCCCAGACGCCGCTCGCTCTCCTCATCCAGCACCGAGATAGGTGCGACGAATGGAGAACGGTTGATCATGAGCCGTACGATGCCTGTCTCCTGATACGTCCCGCTCGGATCGGTTGGAATCTCATGGGTGAGATCGAAGCAGTAGAGGGCGGCGCTCTTCTCTGTCTCGTAGAAGAGGGGCAGGAGAGGCCTTGTGTTTCCCTTTTCCGATACGAACATCGGCTGCGTGTTCAGGAACGGCTTATGCGTGAGCACGTCGATGGCCGTGGATATCTCCCTCCTCGTCCTATGCTCAAGTGCCCACTTGAAGAGGTTTGGCTGCCTTTCCTTTATCAGGCGTGCGATCGCGATCGTCGCATAGACGTCAACGAGCGCGTCATGCGCCCCTTCCTGCTCTATATGGTTCTCGGCCGTAAGGTCGGTAAGGCGGAAGGATGGGGCTCCCGTCTCCTCGTTGAGCGTGGTGAACGTGATGCCATCCGGCCTCAGGTCATGGGTAGCCCTTACCAGGTTTATGATGTCCCAGCGCGAGCAGCCGTTGAGATATTCCCTATCAAATGGATCGTATAGATTCCTGTATAGCGTGGAGCGTATCACCTCATCATCGAATCCTATGCTGTTATAGCCTGTGGTGATGGTGCTTGGAACCATGAACTCCTCTCTCAGACGCTTGATGAACTCTGCCTCTACCATGCCTTCCGCATTCACCTTCTGGGGCGTTATGCCTGTTATGAGGCAGGATTCGGGAGAGGGGAGGTAGTCAGGGGAAAGCCTGCAGTAAAGCAGCAATGGCTCGCCTATGATGTTCAGATCCATATCCGTACGGATGCATGCAGCCTGCGCTATCCTGTCGTACCGCGGGTTCAGGCCGAATGTCTCAAGGTCATACCAGAGAAAAGTCTTCATATGAGGATGATAGCTCTTTTGCGAAAATGATTAAATGAGTATGGAGAATCAGATAAGGCTCCATCAGCAGATGCCGGTGGAGCCTGCCTCGGTCAATGGCAGCAGTGATGGCCCTCTCCGCCGCCGTGTCCGCATTCATGGCCTTCTCCATGGCCATGGCACTGATGTTCTCCGTCATGGTGGTGGCACGATGCATCCTCGTCATATTCGAGAGTGCCTGACGCGAAGGCCTCTGCAGCCTTGTCAGCACTGCCGGAGACTCCAGGATAGACCTTGATGCCGAGGCTCTGCAGCGCGGCCCTCGCGCCTCCTCCGAGCCCTCCGCAGATGAGTACCTCCACGCCTTTCTCCATCAGGAACGGCGCAAGTGCGGAGTGTCCGCCTGTCTCAGCTGCCGATACTGTCTCGCTTCCTGTCACCTTTCCGTCATCTATCGTGTAGATCCTGAACGATTCTGTCCTTCCGAAATGCTGGAATACGCTTCCGTCTTCCATTGAATATGTAGCTGCTATCTTCATATCCTGAATATACCGCCGGAAATGCATAAGGGAAACGGTATTGCCGGTCTTTTCCCCGAATTAACATCAAGATGACTGACAAGGCCTCCTGATTTGTTATAGATTGCGATATGCAATGCAGGATTCTAAGAAGGAAATAATAGCCTGGGCTTTCTATGACTGGGCGAACAGCGCGTTTGCCACCACCGTCATGGCGGCATTCTTCCCGATCTTCTTCTCTCAGTACTGGTCTGCCGGATCAAGCGCTGAGACTACGTTCTTCCTCGGACTGGGAAACTCCATAGAGAGTCTCGTCGTCGCTGCTTTGGCTCCAGTCCTGGGAGCCATCGCGGACAGGGGCAGCTACCGCAAGAGGCTCCTTATCTTCTTCGCCTTCCTCGGTGCGCTGATGACTGCGACGCTTTCCTTCATCTCGGTAGGGATGTGGCCTGTCGCGATGATGGTGTATATCATAGCGAACGTCGGATTCGCCGGAGCCAACACGCTCTATGATTCGCTGCTGCCGTCCGTTGCGTCCGAGAAGCGCGTGGATTTCGTCTCCTCCCTCGGGTACGGGCTCGGATATATAGGAGGAGGGCTGCTGTTCCTCCTCAACGTGCTGATGTACATAAGCCCCTCCACCTTCGGCCTTGCTGACGGAGTGGTTGCTGTCAAGGTCTCTTATCTCATGGTCGGCATCTGGTGGGCTGTCTTCTCCATTCCGCTGATCATCTTCGTCAAGGAGCCGCAGGGTGAGAGGCTTTCGCTGTCTGCGGCCGTGCGTGACGGATTCTCGCAGATCAGGCGTACGCTCGGTGCCTTGGGAAGGCTTCGCAACACCGGACTTTTCCTCGTAGCCTACTGGTGTTATATCGATGGGGTAGACACCATCATAAGGATGGCAACCGATTATGGTACCGCGATAGGCTTCTCCTCGGAGAGCATGATCGTGGCCTTGCTGATAACCCAGTTCGTCGCATTCCCCTCCGCGATACTCTACAACATGTTCGGGCATAAGATAGGCATCAGGAAGGCGCTTCTGGTCGCTGTCGGCGGCTATTCGGTGATTGCCGTCCTTGGGTTCTTCATGACGAAGGAGATACACTTCTATCTCCTTGCATGCTGCATAGGCCTCTTCCAGGGCGGCATACAGGCCCTTTCGCGCTCATACTATTCCAGGCTTATCCCGACAGAGCATTCGTCCGAGTTCTATGGCTTCTTCAACATGCTTGGGAAGTTCGCGGCCATCATAGGTCCTCTTCTCATCGGAGTGGTTTCGCTGATTACCGGCGAACAGCGGTATGGCATACTCTCGCTCATCATCCTGTTCATCGTAGGGGGAGTCCTTCTGGCGAAGGTGGATGAGAAGGATGCCGGCGCGGAGATAGAGGCTTATCGCAGCAGCGCTCGCTGAAATAGGTTGAAGCTGGCAATAAGGACTGCTAGAATCTCCATTATGTTGGAGGATCCAGATGATTAGGAAAGCGTTGGCGCTTGCGATGTCCGCAATCATCTGTTGCTCTTTGCATGCAGTAGATCCGGGAGTGTCTTATGCTGTCGAGGGGGTGTGCAGCGGGGTGGCATCTGCGCTCCTTTCCGCCAGCAGCGATCCGAGGGTGTCGCTTCAAGGGGTTACGGTAGCCGATGGCGCATGGGGAGGACCTGATAGCATATCATTCGTGCGTTCAGACGTCGCTTCGTACTGGCCATCGCTTCGTTTCTTTTCCAGCGGAGACCGGTCGGATTACCTTGATTCGATGCTATCCATGCTCACATCCGCGCTTGGATGGGAGTCCGATGCCGTTCCTTCGGATATCAAGGAAGGGGATATCATCCTGGATGGGGTCGTGCGTCTTGTCCCGGGGGAGCAGATAGCCGTATCGGTGTCGATGCTGATAACCGGTACGCTCTTTCCTGACAGCATGGTGATCGAAGGTGATTTCAGCGTTACTCGAAATGAGGGTGATATTACTATCAGGACGGAGGATGTGATGATAAACGGGGCGAGTTATGTAGCTCCCGATATCTCTCTTCCCATCCCTGTCGTTGGAGGTTGATCGTGGATAAGGTCGGTAGTTTTCTTGAGCGGCATTCGCTTCTCGCGTCATGCGTGGATGATGATAATGTGCTTTCATTCTTCCTCTCTGAGATGGAGAAGGGGCTCGATGGCGAGGATAGCTCCCTTGCCATGATCGCCACGTATGTCTCGTCTGATATCTCGGTGCGTCCGGGAGAGAGCGTCATAGTCCTCGATGCCGGCGGCACGAATTTCCGTACCTGCCTTGTCTCGTTCGATGCGGATCGCCGTCCGCAGATCTCCGATTTCCGTAAGGTCGGGATGCCGGGAGTGAAGGAGGAGGTATCGAAGGATGAGTTCTTCTCCATCCTCGCGGATAATGTCGAGCGCCTGATAGATAAGAGCGACCGCATAGGCTTCTGCTTCTCATATGCGGCAGAGATAACGCCTGATCATGATGGCATCCCTCTTGTCTTCTCGAAGGAGATCAAGGCTCCGGAGGTAATCGGGCAGAGGCTCGGAGAGAACCTTCTCAGGGTCCTTGGAGAGAGGGGCCATGATGTCTCGAGAAAGCGTGTCGCGGTTGTAAATGATACCGTCGCGACGCTCCTGGCGGCCATTGCCGAATGCCCGGATAACGCCTCTTCATATGTAGGCTTCATCCTTGGCACAGGAACCAACACTGCGTATGCGGAGAAGCTGGAGAATATCAGGAAGGTTGGACGCAAGGGAGAAGGCAAGGAGATAATAAACGTTGAGTCCGGGTGTCTCAGAATCTCTCTCGGGGACTTGGATGAGGCGTTCCTCAAGACGACCAAGGATCCAGATAAGTATTGGCTTGAGAAGAAGATATCCGGTGCATACCTTGGTCCGTTCTCAGCATTCGTCATCGAAAAGGCGATAGAGGAGGGCGTCCTTTCCCAGGCCTTTGCCGAGAGATACAGGCAGATCGAGCCATTGAATACCACGCGCATGAGCCACTATCTGGAAATGTGCCACAATCCAGGCTATGACCTTGTCAGGTGCGTCGGTGATGATGAAGGCGATGCCACCGCGCTCTACCGTATCCTCAAGTCGATCATCGAAAGGGCGGGAAAGCTCACGGCAATCAATCTCTCTGCCGCGATAATCAAGTCAGGGGCCGGCCTTGAGCCAAGGAATCCTGTAATCATAAATGCTGATGGAACCACCTTCTATAAGACTGAGTTCCTTGAGTTCTATACGCGCCTCTATCTTGACAGGATCCTGGAGAAGAAGCATGGCCGCTACTTCAGGATAGTCAATATAGATAATTCGCCTACGCTCGGTGCCGCGATCGCAGGACTCGCGATCTGATGACTGCCCTTGCCCTGCATGACCTCTCATGCTATTCAAAGTCATCCCTCACCGTCGTGCTGCCGGTGATGGAGGCCCTGGGGGTCGAGGCTGCGGTCATACCTACGGCGATACTATCGACGCAGACGGATGGCTTTGACGATATATACATCGAGGACAGGGAGCATGAGATGACCGATATCGCTTCCCGCCTTGAGGGCCTCGGCGTTACGTTCGATGGCGTCTATACAGGGTTCCTCTCCTCTGAGAGTGAGGTTGATGCCGTGATGAGGATTGTCGGGAGGCAGGAGGGGCTGAAGCTCGTCGATCCTGTGATGGGTGATGGGGGGGAGCTCTATCAGACGGTGACGCGGTCCCATGCCGAACGCATGGCCCGCCTTGTGCGCAAGGCGGATATCATAACGCCCAATCTCACCGAGGCGATGATCCTTACCGGTCTTGAGGACGGGCTCAGGAAGCTTGGACAGGGCGATATAAAGGACCTTGTCGATGTGCTTCGCTCATTGGGCCCTGGCCGTGGCGTGATAACATCCATCCCTCTCCTGGCTGGAGGGCTCGGGAATGTGGCCTGGGATGGGGATGAGAAGAGGATATTCCAATATGATGATCTCGGCGTCTCATATCCAGGCTCAGGAGATCTCTTTGCCTCCGTGCTATTCGCGCTCGTGCTGCGTGGGGAGAGCTTCTTCGGTTCTGTCTCCCACGCCACGGCGATCGCCACCTATGCGATAGCCGAATCGAAGCGTCATGGAAGGGAGCGCCGCCTTGGCATAGAGCTTTACCCTGTCATGAAGGAGATAAGGAGACGGATGCTTTGAGGATACTGATAGCGGCCTCCGACAAGGCTGAGCTCTCCGCCTTTCCTGACAGCTATGGGAGGGTCATTACGGGAGTAGGCCCGGTCCTTGCCGCGGCGAATACCTCCCTGGCTATCTCCTCCTTCCGACCTGATGTCGTCATAAGCGTAGGAACCGCCGGATCTGCTGGCAGCCTTGCTGTCGGTGATATCGTCTCATTCGGCTCTGTCGTCTTTCCCGATGCCGATCTTACCGCATATGGACTGAAGCGTGGAACCACGCTCCTTCCTGATCACCGGAAGCTCTCATCCATCGCACTCGATCCATCATCGCATTACGTGCTTTCATCATCATCCGCATTTGCCTCAGCGTCCGCAGCAGGCGTGGATGCCTTCGATATGGAAGGCTATGGCGTTGCCGTCGCGGCGCTCTGCGGCTCCGTTCCATGCCTGGCTGTCAAGGCCATCACCGATACAGCAGGAGTACGGACTGAGATGAAGGATTATCTCAAGCTCCGCCGCAGCCTTGTCCAGATGCTTCCTTCTAAGGTGTCAGAGGTGATCGGTGCCCTCTTCTGAGCCTGCTTCCATGGCCGCTGGCACGTTCTGATAGAGCCTTACCGAATCGTGGACCTTCTCCTCTGCAAGGTCATATGCGAATGATCGAAGCGTGCGTTCCGTGGCATCATACGTCCTCTCTGCCGCCTCAAGCAGAGCCTGTACCGATTCATCGGTAGTTGCATCGAGCTTGATCCTCTTCTCAAGGACCGGCGCCCATATCCTGGCGTATTCCACGCCTTTGATGCCTGGCATGATCTCATCAACGAGATCCATCTGCGCGCCTGAATATACCTTGATGATCGGATTCGCCCATCCCGTGATGCCTCCGGGGCCTTCGGATGGGTTGAAGACATAGCGAGGCGCGCAGGTTGAGAGGCTGAGTATCCTGAACTCAGACGCGTCAGGATAAAGCTTCCTTGCTTCCTTATATGCTATGAGCGCGGGGTTGTTAGCCACGACTCCTCCATCTATCAGTATGTGCTTCGCATTACCGTCACGTTCCGTGATCTCAGCAGGAGGAAAGTACATCGGAGCGGCAGAGCTTGCCCTTGCTGCCTCTCTCATCAAAATGCCGTGGCTATCCCAGCTTTTCATGGTATAGATGGCTCCATCTCCGGTCGAATAGGCAACGGCCAGCGTCGGGACCCTTGCTTCGCTGAGGCGCGTGTCCGAGAAGCATGAGCGGAGCAGGCGCTCATATGGCCTGACGTCGTACTTATCTGTGAGTATGGGGTAGAGTATGCTCTTCATCCCCGGATTCCTTGGGAATATCTCAGGGCCATGGCTGCGATAGATCTCCACGAATCCCCTCGGATCCAGCCCGGGAAGGATGTATCCTTTCCTCGTCTCATAAGGCGCAAGCTTCTCAGTGCTGAAGCTGCTGCCTTCCCCGGGCATCGAGAGGCCCAGGGACAGAAGCGCTCCGGTACTCGTCCCGGCAATCAGGTCGAAATGGGAATAGAGCGGCCTTCTGTCACCGAGGCGGACAAGGATGTCGGAGAGGGCGCCGAGGATGTAGCTGGGGATGATCCCGCGCATTCCCCCTCCATCGATCGTGAGTATGTATCTGATTCTCTGCTTCCGCATGAGAAGATCGAATAAGCCCATACCAGGATGATAGCGTATTCTGCTATGATTGTTACCATGGAATATGAAGATTGCGTGCTTTGTCCTAATGAGTGCCATGTGGACAGGAGGAAGGCCACGGGGGTATGCCGCCAGTACGACAGGACGAGGATTGCCTGGGCCGGGCTGCATAGGGGCGAGGAGCCTCCCATAACCGGGAAGAATGGCTCTGGGATGATATTCTTCACGGGCTGTCCTCTCCATTGCCAGTACTGCCAGAACCGGCAGATATCAGGATCGGATGGGGAGAACTATGGTATCGAGATCAGCGATGATGAGCTTGTCTCCATCATGCTCTCCCTTCAGGATATCGGGGCAGCGACGCTCAATCTCGTGACAGGCACGCACTTCATACCTGCGATCATCAGGGCTCTCGATGCGGCTAGGGAGAGGGGATTCTCCCTCCCAGTGGTCTGGAACAGCTCCGGATATGAGAGCCTGCATGGGCTTTCTCTGATCGATCCGTATGTGGATATATACCTCGTGGACTGCAAGACCCTCGATAAGGGTACCGCTGGCAGGTTCTGCAGGACTCCCCGCTATGCCAGCGTGATCATCCCTGTCCTTGATTTCATCAAGGCTCATCATCCTTATACCGATCTTGATGCGATGAAGGGGACGCTCCTGCGCCATCTTGTATTCCCGGGAGAGATCGAGGCGACGAAGGAGGTCCTTCGTGCCTATGCAGAGCGCTATAAGGACGCATTCTTCCTCTCCCTGATGACGCAGTTCGTGCCGCCATTGGGAGATGCCGACCTTCCTTGCTTGACCGATGCAGAGTACGATGGCCTCGTGGATCTCCTTGAGGAGCTTGGGATCGATGATGGCTTTATGCAGGATCCCAGCGATGACGATGTGCTGTGGATTCCGGATTTCACCAAGGATATCCCTTTCCCCCTCTCGTTCGCGGATCCTGATCCTGTATTCCTGTCTCTCAAGCGCCGATGATCGTGCCCTCTGCTTCCTTTCCCTTGAGGATCGCGATGGTGTTCTCGATGTCGCGGCCATCAGCGCAGATGACGGTGAGCCCGCTTTCTTCTGCGAGCCTTGAAGCTATCGGATCGAATGGGGCGTTCTTCCCGGGCGTCCATTCATCTCCGACCATCGCGCGGAAGTCGTGCCATGATATCCTGTCGATAGGCTTCGCATCCTTGTCGATCCGAGGATCGGCGGTATATACCTTCCTGATGTTCGAGAGATTGATGATCCTGTCCGCTCCGAAGCGGCGGGCAAGGTAGACTGCGTCGGTATCGGTGCTGAATCCCGGCTTCCACCCTCCGGCTGCGAGTATGCGGCCTGTGAATTCCAGGTCCTCTGCCGTAGGATCGGTTACCACGTCGTCGGTCACGTAGCCTGAGAACACTCCTTTGATCAGCATCGCGTTGAGGTGCGTTGCCTTTATACCGAGCCAGTCCTGTACCGAGATATCTGCATCGGTCCTTATCTCACGAAGCGCCTTCTGATAGACGCGGGCAGGCGCTCCGCCTCCTGCGACGAATACGAGCCGTGCCTCTGGTTCCTCCTCAAGGTATGCGACGATTGCCTTCCTGAATGCTGAGAGGAAAGCGGAATCTACTCCGTCCGGGGCGATTATAGAACCGCCTAGCGATATGATCGTGAGAGCCATTGCTCCTCCTTTTCCATGTGGAATGATAGCAGGGATTGGTCAAAATGTGGACCCAGGGCGTATATGTATCAGGAGGATGAAGAATGAATCATCTAAACAGCGTTCTTCTTGAGGGCGTCCTGACAGATGACCCAAGGAAGGTGGAGCTTGCTGAGGCTCCGGCGGAAACAAGGCTCGTGAAGTTCGATCTCGCATCTGATCGCTACTATATGGGCCGCGATGGCGAGAAGAAGGTGGAGACCGTGTTTGTCCCTGTGCAATGCTGGGGGACGCTCGGGGACAAGGCCCTTGACCGCATGAGGAAGGGGATGACCAGCCGCGTGGTGGGACGCCTGCGCCTTTGCCGCTGGATGGGGAGCGATGGCACGGCGAGGCGCGGCATGGAGATCGTGGCCGAGCATGTGGAGTTCAGGACGCCTAAGTCCTCAGGCCGGTCCGATCCGGCCCTTGAGGTAATCGAAGGCGAGAACGGTGAGAGTGACAGAGCCGGAGAACCGGAGGTGCTGTACAGGATCTAGGACGCATAGCAGACGGCGATCATAACCCCCGGCGATCCCTCCGTGAGGAGGGGTCGTCTGCTGAGGCACGTATCCTGGCTTTCATCAGCCATGCCTTGCCGTGACCGTGCTGCGGCCATCAGGGCTCATAGGGAAAGTACTCATTCGGATAGCCGAATGTGGATTTCCTTGGCTCTGTTATGAAGAAGTCCTCGCTGGTGTTTGTATCCCAGCCGCCAGGAAGCCTTGCCAGGACGCGGCTTGATGTGACTAGATTCGAGTCTATCGGCTCTCCTGCCCATTGCCCTTCCTCCCTTAGGAGCCTTGCCGCATCCCTGGTCCTATCATTGCCATATCCATCTGAATTAGGATTATCGCCTGTGGTATATACCATGCCATCCATGATATCTCCATTCTCTTCCGCATAAAGTATGAGGGTGCCGTTCGTGCCGGAGAGCGTCGTGTCGCTTCCTGCATCTGCGATATGCGTCGTATGGCCGTTTCCTGATACCGTGTCATCGCCAGTATGCTCGGCATTCCAGTAGATGAGCAGCATATCCCCTGGCTGGACATCAATCTGCGGAAGATAGTAGCTGTGGTTCGCACCTTCGGCGGTACCGTCTCGAAGGACCATGCCTGCAGTGTTTCCCTCCTCGAGGAAGAGAAGCTCGACCCGGTCCGGGGCATCCCCTGTACCCTGGATCGAGGCTTCGTTTATCACTGTATGCGGGATGTCTTCATTCCTGCCGATGACGATGAATGACGAACGAAGCGTGTTGCCTATCTCTGTCTCTGCCGTTACCGAGAGGATCGCGCGTTCTCCGCGGCTGAGCGTACGGCTGAGCCTGATATCGAATATCGAGCCTTCCATATTGCCCTTAAGCTTCCTTCCATCCAGCTCTGCGTCGGCAAGATACACGACGCGGTCATAGACGATCTTGAATGTCTGGTTATCCTCCAGGCCATATGAGAGTACCTTCGGCAGCGTCATGTCCTGGCCGAGGAATGAGTCATAGATCCTGCCCGGTCCATATGGACAGCCTGATAGGATGAGCAGGATCATCGCGAGTATCGTTATTATCCTCATGCTATATATATGCCCTGAGTCTATGATTCTGCCATCTTTTCTGATAATCTCTCTACCATGGCTAAACTCTGGCAGAAGAACTACACGCTTGACTCGATGATGGAGCATTTCACGGTACGCAATGACTATATATACGATCAGGAGCTGGTGCTTTCGGATCTCGTCGGATCGTCAGCCCATGCGAAGGGCCTTGGCAGGATAGGGATACTCTCTCCTGCTGAGCTTGCCTCCCTTCTTGAGGGCCTTGAGGAGATTGCCCTGCTGCGTAAGGCCGGGAATTTTCCGATCAGCCTCAGCGATGAGGATTGCCATACCGCTATCGAGGGTTACCTTACCGAGAAGCTGGGGGAGGCCGGGAAGAAGATACATACCGGACGAAGCCGCAACGATCAGGTACAGACTGCCTTGAGGATATATATGAGGGAGGCCGTTCTTAAGCTCTCCTCCGCGGCCTTAGGCTTTGCCAGATCGCTTATCGGCCTTGCTTCGGCAAATGTCGATGTTCCGATGCCTGGCCGCACTCATATGCAGATAGCGATGCCTTCATCTGTCGCTCTATGGGCCCTGTCTTTTGCCGAGGAGACAGAGGAGGAGGTCTCGATGCTCCTGGATCTGTACCGGGTGCTTGATCAGTCCCCCCTCGGCTCTGCCGCATCGTACGGAGTGACGCTGCCGCTTGATAGGGAGTACACCTCCTCGCTGATGGGATTTGCCCATGTGCAGAACAACGTGCTATATGCGAATAATTCCCGTGGAAAGTTCGAGGCATTCTTTCTCGATCATGCGGAGTATCTCGCGCTTACGGTTTCCAAGCTCGCCCAGGACCTGATGATCTTCACCCTTCCCGAGTTCGGCTACTTCTCGCTTCCGCGCGAGCTTTGCACAGGTTCATCGATAATGCCTCAGAAGAAGAATCCCGATGGACTGGAGCTTGCCCGTTCGCGCACGTCATTGATCTCCTCCTGCTCCATGCGTGTCAAATCGATAATAAAGGCGCTGCCTTCTGGCTATAACAGGGATTTCCAGGATACGAAGGAGCCTCTTATCGAGGGCTTCAGGAGCGCTGAGGAGCTCCTTCTGATAATGAAGGAGATGATCTCTAGGCTGGAGGTCCATCCTGACCGCCTGATCGCGGCATGCACGAGCGAGCTGTATGCTACGGATAGGGTTATGGAGAAGGTCCTTGCAGGCGGTAACTTCCGCGATAGCTATAAGGATATCGGGCTTAATCTCGACAAGGTACAGGGAGAGGATCCCGTGGCATCGATCAGGAAGAGGACGTCAGTCGGAACGGCAGGCAATCTCTGCATCGATAAGGATGCTGAATGGCTGGAGAGGCTTGAGGCAGAGGTCGAAGGAAGGATGGATCGGCTTTCCTCGGTCTATTCATCCCTGGTACCGGGAGTCGTGGAGGTCATTCCATAAGCGGAAGCGGAGGCCTTGCCGCTGGGTGATGCAAGCCCTTGCCGCGATGGTATCCGTACCTTGGATCATGTCAGCATCTTCCTGAGGCGTGGGATATGCCATGCATGGCCCTGGTAGGGCGTCTGGGGACATGGACAGGATGATGGCAGGAAGAAGCGATAGCTGGCCGGATCGTGCCGCTAAACCGTGTTATGCCATGTCAATTTCTTGTATATTAACAAGATGATGTAGCAACATCTTGTACGATATCATATTTTTGCCTTCAAACCATCCTTGCCAAAGGCACCCCATTACATTACAGTGACCATATGAGCATCATCAAACCCCACAAGCTCGGAGTCATCGCTGGTCCGGGCAGCGAGTATTTCACCGGAAAGGTCGTCAAGCATCTCAGGCGCCTTTATATCGACCGATACGAGAAGCTGTCGGAGGCCCTTACCAAGAGGCATGATATCAGCGCGGAGCAGCTTTTGAAGTTCGTGACCCTTGAGGACGATCTTGATAGCCGCAAGATTCCTGCAGGGAAGCTTCCTTCCTCATTCCATTGTCCCGACATGACGATCAACGTGAAGTACACGAGATTCGCCAACGGAGAGGAGAAGGCGGAGATCATCGACCCGGTCCGGGGGCTTCATGTCTACATCGTCCATGATGTATCGAACAGCGCTCCGATCAAGGTGGCCGGACTCGATGAGCCTCAGCCGATCTCTGTCAACGACCATCTGATGTTCCTCTTCACGACGATCAATGCCGTGAAGCTTGCAGGAGCAGAGTCGATAACGCTCGTACTGCCGACCTATCCCTATGCAAGGCAGCATAAGAAGGCTGGGCGCGAGGCTCTTACGGCCTCGATGTTCGCACATTTCTGCGAGAATCTCGGCGTCTCCAGGATCATCACCCTTGATATCCATTCGCGTGAGATCGAGAACGCGTTTACCACCTGCCATCTTGAGAACCTTCATGGCTCGTACCAGACGCTGATCGCGCTGCGCAAGCTCATAGACTTCTCCGATCCGGATCTCGTGGTCGTCTCTCCAGATACGGGAGCGGTATCGAGGAACAAGTTCTACGCGCAGGGCCTGCATCGCCCGCTTGCCATGCTCTACAAGGAGCGTGACTATTCCGTGGTTTCCAAGGATGCGAAGAATTCAAATATCAAGAGCATCAATCTCCTGGGCGACGTGAAGGGCAAGACCGTGCTGATGGCAGATGATATGATTGCCACGGGCGGTACGATGATCATAGCGATGCGTGAGCTGATGAACAGGGGAGCCAAGAGGATCATCTGCATGGTCTCCCTCCCGTTCTTCAACGGCAACGCCATCGAGAACTTCGATGCTGCCTACAAGGAAGGCGTGTTCTGGAGGATCATCGGAACCAATGCCGTGTATCAGGGGAAGGGACTGCTGGAGAAGGAATGGTTCGTCCAGGCTGATGTCACGGAGCTTTTCGCACGCGTCATATCGCGCCTGCACCATGGCCGTTCCATCTCTCCTCTTCTCGATAACCGAAAGTTCATCCAGAAGCTTATCGACACGTCACAGGCAAATCCTGCCGCTCCTCTTATCCAGGACAGCTCTCTGATGGCTGACTGAGGAGGTACGCTATGCAGATGTCTAATAGGATATCAGGGTTCCAGTGCTCTCCGATCAGGCGTCTCGTGCCGTATGCGCGGGATGCCAAGACCAAGGGCATACATGTCATTCATCTTAATATCGGCCAGCCCGATATCAAGACTCCCGTGGAGGCGCTCAAGGCCATACATGACTATGATGATGAGATCATCGCGTATGGCATCTCGGAAGGGGAGCCGTATCTCCGCAAGGCCCTGCTTTCATACTACAGGAAGTACGGGCTCTCTCTCTCCGAGGATGATATCCTCATCACCACAGGCGGATCGGAAGCCATCCAGTTCATGTTCACCACCCTCTGCGATCCGTTCGACGAGTTCATCATCCCAGAGCCGTTCTACACGAATGTCGCGACCTTCGCGAACATGGCGATGGTGACGCTGCGCCCTGTCACATCATCCTCCGATGATAACTTCGTCCTGCCCTCGATCTCTGATTTCGAGAAGAGGATCAACAAGAAGACGATGGGCATCCTCCTGTGCTCTCCGAATAATCCTACCGGGCATGTCTATTCGATGGAGGAGCTTAGGGGGCTCCTGGAGCTTTGCCGCAAGCATGATATCTTCCTCGTCGTCGATGAGGTGTACAGGGAATTCTGCTATGACGGCAAGACATTCACGTCCATCCTCAGCTTCCCTGAGTATCAGGACAGGGTCATCTGCATAGATTCGTTCTCGAAGCGCTTCTCGATGTGCGGTTCCCGCATAGGCGCGATAGTCACGCGTAACAGGGAAGTCCTGGACTCAGCGCTCAAGCTTGCACAGGCAAGGCTCTGTCCTCCCGTCGTCGAGCAGAGAGCAGCGGCAGCGGCGCTTACCGCTCCTGATGAGTATGTGGAGAATGTCAGGGCAGAGTATGAGAGGAGGCGCAATGTCCTTATCTCTCATATGCAGAGGATCCCGGGCGTCAGATGCAGCCTTCCTAAGGGAGCATTCTACTTCGTAGCGGATCTCCCGGTGGATGATGCCGAGCGTTTCGCGCTCTTCATGCTCCGCGATTTCTCATATGAGGGCAATACGGTGATGTTCGCTCCAGCTGAGGATTTCTACGTCACGAAGGGGCTGGGACGCAATCAGGCCAGGTTCGCATATGTCCTTAACGAGGATGAGCTGGTCATGGCTGCGAAATGCCTTGAGGCTGGACTGAAGGCCTACAGGCGTACCGTCATGGGTCTTAGGGACTGATGCCTTTTATATATACTTTTAGCGAGGAGTGAGCCGTGGACTCGTTGTTTGCCGATCTGTCAGCCCTTTCCGCCATGACTGGCGAGAAGGCTGAGAAGAATATGCAGGAAGCCCTGAACTATCTCGGGCTTGATCTGATGAACATCGCCAGGACCATGAGGCCATATCATCCTCTTGAGATCCTGAAGATGGCAGCCTGGGAGGAGCGCAGGGTAGCACGGCTGAAGGGCGGTGACAGGATGCAGGGGCTGTATGCCCATCTCCTGCCGGTGCTGATGCAATCCGTGCTGCTTTCCACCTATTACGATACCTCCTATCCGATAGCCTCCAACCGGGATATCCGCAAGAAGGACTGGAATAGGCTTCTTTCGCTTTCCGAGGATGCGGTCAGGCGTCTCCTGAAGTATATCGAGAGCTATACTGTACATGCTGTCAGGAGCGGCCTTGTCTCTGAGGAAAACGCTGAGAGCTACAGGTCCACCATACTGCGTCAGTTCTTTCCTCCAGAGGAGAGCGTCGAGACGATAGAGCGCGATGGCCTTCTCTGGTATGGTTATGCCCTGGATGATGAGAAGGTGGTGTCGGAGCGCTTCGGTACCGATGTGAGATCGCTTATAGATGGGATGTATAAGGTTGCGGTGAATGCCGTCGAGGGCATCGATAAGCTGACCGATGATTTCTCTCTCTATAAGGCGGAGATGCTTCTTACGATGGCCCAGAAGAGGACGGATGACCGGTATAAGGAGATGTCCGACGATGAGCTGAGGGATATGATCGTCAGGGAGAACGGCTGGGAGTCCCGCGTGAAGGATCTTCAGGGCCGGCGCGATGACTTCGATCTCTTCCGTCCTGAGTTCGTCTGCGACCTTCCTTCGCAGTCCTTCAAGGCTCTTTCCCGCGAGATCGGAAGCCTTGATATAAACGCTTATATCAAGAAGGGCCTATGGCCGGCGACGGTATTCCCGTTCCTTGAGTACCGCGGCATGTTCTTCTCATTCGTTTCCTCTCATATCTTCACATATGGGCAGAGGATACTTGCGGAGAACGCATCGCTTTATCTTCGTGATACAGCGGCTGCGGCTGCGGCCTGCCGCCTGCTGTTCAGCGATACTGACAACGTTGACGTGTATTCCTTCGATGGCAATAAGGTCGATGTCGCCATCATCTCATCAATCACTGAGGTAAACGCGGTGGAGAATCCTGGCTTCTATGAGTCGAGGCTCAGGCAGCGTGAGGAGGATAGGCACGCCAGGCCTCAGCCGGGTCACAGGCTGCTTCTGCTCGATCCTGACACATACGATCCATTGGAGAGGCTTGACGATGGGATATTCTCCTCTTCGGTCTATTATCTCATCCGCTCCGCAAACAGCGAGGAGGGACGCGAGGAGTTCCACCGGACCATATTCGGCTCGCTTGACCTGCCGGAGAGGACGGAGGTCCTGTCATACCTTGATGAGGACGAGGTCGATGACAGGGATGCTGCCGTGGATACCGTCGATGATGATATCTCCGATGAGTATGAGTATGACAGCGAGGATGATGACGAGAAGGCCAGGGCCCTAGAGGAGAAGGAGAGAAGGCTCGATGAGGAGCTGCTCCCCTCTGAGGATCATGTCCCTGCCGTTCCTGATATCGAGAAGCTGAGGGAGAAGTACGAGCTTACCAGTGACATCATAAGGCGTGATGAGGAGAATGATGCCGAGGCCGATGTCTATGAGAAGGAGCTTGATGCTGATGACTACAGCTATGAGGACGGAGATGTCCTTCCTCCGGAAGCAGATGATGAGGAGACGGAGGATGAGGTGCTCTATGATGAGGCAGAGGGTGATGACCTCTATCAGCAGGAGAGCCCTTATGACAGCGATCAGGGCGATCTCTTCGATGGGCTCTTCGATGATCCCGACGAGGAGATAGACTCGGAGCTGGAGACCGAGGAGGAGGCTACGGAAGAGGAAGAGGAGTATGAGAAGGCAGAGGAGGAAGCGACCGATTTTGCTACCGAATACTCCCGGGAGCTTGAGGAGAGGGCTTCATCGCCTGATGAGTATTCTCCTGTTCCAGTCTATGAGGCTGAAGATGGCGCTGATCCAGCGCAGGATGGCTCGCTGCGATATGAGGAAGCTGAGGAGAAGGCGGCACCTGATCCAGCGGCCGCTGAAGAGGCAGCCGGGGCTTCCGATGCGCCGCAGGATGATTCTCTCGATGTAAGCCATGCGGTCGAAGCGGTATCACCTGAGGACCATGAGGAGGCAGCGGCAGGGACTGATGGCTTATCGGCAGAGGAGATCCTTCTTCCTGATCATGCTGATGAGGCAGAGCCTGATGCCGAAGGATCCCTTTCGGAAGACGATCGCGCCTCTATTGGCTTGGTAGGAGGAGAGCAGGAGGGGGCGGATGGCCTTACTCTTGAAGAGCCGGCTGATCCTGGGATGATTCAGGCTTCTGCTGCCGCGGAGCCCGGGATCGAGGCTGATGCTCCTGCAGAAGACGTTTCCGATGATACCTCGGTACCTGAGGCTGCCGTGGATGATTCTGTCACATTGACGGTCCCGGAGCCTTCAGAAGAGGGACCTGAAGAGGAGGCTGCAGGATCTGCCGCCATGGACGAAGTGCCTGCCGCAGCTGATGGCGGTTTGGAGGATGCTGCGGCGCCTTTATCGGAGGAGACTGATACAGATGAGGCGGATGCCTCCGGAGAGGGCCAGGCTGAGAGCGTATCTGACATGGTCGACAGGGGAGTCCTCAGGCGTGTCAGCGATGAAGGTGATGCCGGAAGCGTCTTTGAGATGGTAGGCAACGGAAGCAGCGCGGTCGAGGATGACTTCTCTGACCTTGATGGGCTCATAAGGGAGATAGCGGAGAGGGTAGGACGCTCAAGCGAGTTCGTCAGCTTCGTCCGCTCATCCGACAGCGATATGACGCATTACCTTGAGGATGTAATCCGCCGCAGCTGGGAGAAGCAGCGGCAGGATGGCAAGGACAAGATGTTCTCGGTCTATGATTATTCGCTCTCCATATTGATCGCAACGCAGAAGGTGATGGATGAGATAAGGGTGGAAGAGCTGCTGAACAATGCCGGTGCCGTCATGTATTCCAGGCAGAAGAGTGCGTGGAATGCCCTTATACTTTCCTTTGATGATGACTACAGGCTCCTCTCTGCAGAGGAGAGGAAGATAACGCCGTCATCGTTCACTCCGTCGAACTGGAAGATCTGCCGCATCGTCGGTGAGCAGCTGATGGCAAGGAGCAGATGATGGCAGAGGGAGGACTTCATAGCCGTTTCCGTCTTGCCAGGGAGATTGCGGAGGAGGCATCCTCATTCCTCCTTTCCCATGAATCCTTGCGCCTCAGCACGAGGACGAAGGCGGAGAATGACTATGTCACGGAGGCGGACAGGGCTGTCGAGGGCATGATACGGCAGTCTATCGGAAGGGCCTTCCCCGGGGATCCTGTCTATGGCGAGGAGTTCGGCGGGGATACTGGCGGCCGCAGCCGGTGGATCATCGATCCTATCGATGGTACCGTCAACTTCATGACATCTTTTCCGGACTACACGGTCTCGATCGCATATGAGGATGAGCATGGCCTTGCATTCGGAGTCGTGGCTGTTCCCCGCCAGCATGAGGTCTTCAGCGCCTTCAGGGGAGAAGGGGCCTTCCTCAATGGCTCTCAGATCCATACGGATGAGAGCGGGGATACCTCCAGGACCCTTGCGCTGCTTGTCCCTCCTCACAGGCATCATGAGATGCTTGATGGGTATATCGTGAGGATGAGGCGCTTCTACGAGATCATCTCCGATGTGCGTTCAATCGGCTCTGCGGCCTTGTCGCTCTGCTACGTGGCATGCGGACGGGCTTCCATGTACTATGAGACAGCGCTGCATATCTATGACTGTGCTGCCGGTATCGTGATAGTCCGGGAAGCAGGGGGGATGGTGACGCTCCTCTCCGATGATGAGGCGTGGCTGGATATCGCGGCATCATCTGCCGCAGCGCACCGGAAGATGCTGGAGACGATAGATGGTTAAGGGCGTCCTTTTCGATTTCGACGGTACCCTTGCCGATTCATCCGATGGGATATTCCATACCGCGCTCTATTCGATACGCCAGCTCGGCATTGCGCGGGAATATGGAGAGGAGCAGCTCAGGCGCTTCGTCGGCCCTCCTCTCCGTGATTGCTTCCGGGTGGCGTTTGACCTGGATCCGTCGCTCATCGATGAGGCCGTGAGGATCTATCGCAGTGAATACCTCAGGACAGGATACAGGATGATGCGTCTCTATCCCGGGGTTAAGGAGCTTCTGATGAGCCTCCGCTCTCTTTCGATAATGACAGGTGTCGCGACATTCAAGGGAGAGGAGCTGGTGAAGTCCTGCCTCGATAACCTCGGAGTGCTTTCACTCTTCGATTCCGTACATGGCTCCGATGAGCGTGAGAGCCGCACCAAGGGTGATATCATCAGCATGGTGGTATCTGATATGGCGATAGGCAGGGATGAGGCGCTTATGGTCGGAGACACTGTCAATGACCGTAAGGGAGCTGAGGAGGCCGGCGTGCCGTTCCTTGCCGTGACATATGGATTCGGCTTCAATGCGGCTGAGGAACGGGAGGGATGCAGATGCGTCGGCTCTGCCGATGGCATCCTTGATATGATAAGGAAGATCAATGGAGGTAAGTAATATGATAGAGAAGGTCGAGACAAAGGCCGCTCCGGCGGCAATCGGGCCGTATAGCCAGGCGGTGAAGGCGAATGGGATGCTATTCGCATCAGGCCAGATACCTATAGATCCTGCTACAGGGGCTATCGTGGAAGGCAGCGCCGCTGATCAGGCGAGGCAGGTATTCAGGAATATCAGCGCGGTGCTTTCCGCAGCCGGTACGGATATCACTAAGGTCGTGAAGGCTACGGTGTTCCTGAAGGATATGGCGGATTTCGGATCTGTCAATGAGGTCTATGCAGAGGCTTTCGCATCCGCTCCGGTGCTTCCCGCGCGCTCTGCGGTGGCGGTGAAGACGCTTCCCAAGGATGTGCAGGTGGAGATCGAGGTCATCGCCCTGCTTTAGTCCTGAGGCCGCGCTTCCTTATGCGGAAGCTGCGGCTTCTTCCTTCCTGAACAGCCTTCTTGTATAGATGAGCATCGTCAGGTAGCAGGCCGCTCCGCCTATGAAGTTGGATATAGGCTCGGCGATGAACACGCCGTTTATGCCGGCTCCTAGGCGTGGCAGCAGGAGCGTGAGGGGAACGACTATGACGATCTTGCGGAAGATCGAGAAGAATATCGCCTGATGGGATTTACCCAGTCCTACGAATACAGTCTGGCCGCAGAACTGCAGTGCCATCATGAAGAATCCGAAGAAGTATATGTGCATCGCTCCTACGCCCTTTCCGAGGAGTTCCGGATCGGAGCTGAAGAGATGTATGAACGGTTCCGGGAAGAGGAAGAGGATCAGCCATGATATGAGCATGTAGGTCACGCCGATTGCCGTGAGGAATCTTATTGCCTTCCTTATGCGGCCGAACTCCCTTGCCCCGTAGTTGTATCCGATCACAGGACGCCCTGCATCCGTAAGCCCCTGTGCCGGAAGCGATACCATGTCGCGGATGGAATTCAGCACTGTCATGATCCCTACATAGATATCACTGCCGAAGATGCGCAGCGTGGAGGTACATGCGATCTGAACCGCGCCGTTCGATGCCTGCATTATGAATCCGGCAAGCCCTAGCCCCGTTATCTTGCGTACCGTCGGAAGCGATGGCCTCATTATCGAGAGTCGGAGACGCATCAGCGTGCGCCGCCCCATCAGGAACGAGATGACGAAGGCTGCCGATAGCAGCTGGGATGCCACTGAGGCTATCGCGGCACCGGCGATGCCCATGTCGAAGATGAATATGAAGACTGGATCCAGGATGATGTTCGCGACAGCTCCCAGGAGTACCGTCGCCATGCCTGTCTTGCCGAATCCCTGCGCGTTGATAAACGAGTTCATACCCGTTCCCATGAGGACGAACGGCGTTCCCGCAAGGTATATCATCAGATAATCCCTTGCATAGGGATAGGTCACCTCAGAGGCTCCGAAGAGAAAGAGCAGGGGACGCATCAGCGAATAGAAGGCAAGCATCAGCACGAGCGACGTGATGAGGAGCATCGAGAACGTGTTTCCCATGATCCTCTCCGCTTCGTCATCCTTTCCTGCGCCGCGGGCTATCGAGGCAAGGGGAGCCCCTCCTGTGGCAAAGAGATTCGTGAATGCCGCCGTGAGCGATACTATAGGGAATGTAAGCCCGAGCCCTGTCAGCGCCATCGCGGAAGTGCCGGGCAGGTGGCCTATATATATCCTGTCGACGACGCTGTAAAGCATCTGCACCAGCTGTGCTATCGTCATAGGGATGGCCAGCTGGAGGATATGCGAATATATCGAACCCTTGCTGAAGTCGCTCTTGTTGTCCACATGTCTGTTTTAGGGACAGAGGACCGTGCTGTCAATCCTCGCCGCAAAGGAAAGGCGGCCATGCCTGGGCACGACCGCCGACATGTGACCATGATATCCGTTACATGATCTTCCTGAAGAGAGCCTTGAAGTCCTCGATGGTGGCATCCTTTGGATTGCCTGGCGCGCATGCGTCTGCCGCAGCCGAGGATGCGAGGAAGTCCAGATCCTCTTCCTTTATCGCCTCAAGCCTTGATGGGATGCCTACATCCTCAGAGAGCTTCCTGACCGCATCGATGGCGGCCTTCCTGTACTCTTCCTGGCTCATCGAGTCGACGTTCTTCACTCCCATCGCCCTTGCGATCTCCCTGTATTTCTCTCCTGTCGCATCCGCGTTGAACTCCATGACGATCGGAAGCATCATGGCGCAGGCGACTCCGTGCGGGGTGTCATAGACTGCCCCCAGCGTATGGGCCATCGAATGCGCGATTCCGAGTCCCACGTTAGAGAATCCCATTCCGGCGATGTACTGGCCGAGGGCCATTTCCTTCTTTCCTTCAGCCTTTCCTGCGACTGAGTCACGGAGACTGCGTGCGATAATCTCGATGGCCTTGAGGTGGAACATATCCGTCATTTCCCAGGCTGCCTTCGTCGTATAGCCTTCGATGGCGTGGGTGAGCGCGTCCATGCCTGTCGCTGCCGTCAGGCCCTTCGGCATCGTTGCCATCATGTCTGGATCGACTACCGCCACGATAGGCATGTCATGCGGATCGACGCATACGAACTTCCTCTTACGCTCCGTATCCGTGATGACATAGTTGATCGTGACCTCTGCGGCCGTTCCTGCCGTTGTCGGCACTGCGATGATCGGTGCGCATGGATTCTTGGTGGGTGCCGTTCCCTCGAGGCTCCTGACATCAGCGAACTCAGGGTTCGTGGCGATGATGCCGATGGCCTTCGCCGTATCCATCGAGCTGCCGCCTCCGATAGCGACTATGCAGTCAGCCTTGGCCTCGGTATATGCCTTGACTCCATGCTGCACGTTCTCAATCGTCGGATTTGCCTTGATGTCCGTATAAAGGGAATATGGGATCGATGCCTTGTCGAGAATGTCGGTGACCTTCTTCGTCACGCCGAACTTCACCAGGTCCGGATCCGAGCATACGAATGCCTTTTCGAATCTCCTTGCCTTTATCTCATTCGCGATCTCCTCGATCGCCCCGCTGCCATGATAGCTCGTCTGGTTGAGCATTATCCTATCTGCCATGATATTCCTCCATTCCTGAAGATAATGGAAAATCAGGCAAAAGGTAATAGCAGATCTCGGTTGACGATTATCCTTGCTTTCATTACCGTAACCATATGCTTGATATCTATACGCTCGGGGACGATGTCCTTCGTGAGGAATGCAAGGATATAACGGAATTCGATCCAGCGCTGAGGATGCTGGCCGATGCCATGCTTGATACGCTTGATGAGGCGGATGGGGTCGGGCTTGCCGGACCGCAGGTCGGAGTATCGCAGAAGATCTTTGTCGTGCATATAAGCGGCAGCGCGCCTATGTACTTCATCAATCCGTCGATCATAGAGACGAGCATAGAGGAGTGCCCTTATGAGGAGGGATGCCTCTCCGTGCCTGGCGTCTATCATGATGTGATAAGGCCGGCTTCTGTCACTGTCCAGGCCCAGGATCTTGATGGAAAGCCGTTCACGCTCAAGGCCGAGGGCCTGCTGGCCCGTGTCATACAGCATGAGAACGATCATCTCCACGGGGTGCTTTATATCGATCACCTTTCCGAGAGCGACAGGAAGGCCGTCATAAGGTCCTATGAGAGGAAGAACAAGGCCAGGCTCAAGGCAAAGAAGAGGGTCTGAGTGAGGATACTTTATGCGGCTACGGGAGATATAGCGCTGGATCTGCTCTCTGCCCTGCATTCCGAGGGCCTTGTCGGGGCGGTTCTGACCGCTCCCGATGCTCCGGGAAAGCGGGGCAAGGGACTGGTTCCTCCTCCTGTGAAGGTCAAGGCTGAGGAGCTGGGACTTCCTGTGTACCAGCCGGAGACGCTCCGCACGGAGGCCCGGGAGAGGGTAAGGAAACTCGGTGTCGATACCCTTCTTTCATTCTGCTATGGAAAGATATTCGGTCCACGCTTCCTCTCGCTCTTCGATCATACGTTCAATGTCCATCCATCGCTCCTGCCGCTCCATCGCGGCTGTTCCCCGATCTATGCGGCGATAAGATCGCTCGACCGTGAGACGGGAATCTCCCTGCAGGAGATCGCCCTCGGAGTCGATGAGGGTGATATCTTCGCCAGGATGACCATGCTTCTCGATGGTACGGAGACGACGGGAAGCCTTGAGGCGAGGGTAAGGGCTGCCGCTCCGTCCCTCGTCGTTCCGGCCCTTCGTGATTTCTCTCCCGATAGACGTGAAAGGCAGGAGGGCGAGCCCAGCTATACCGGTTTCATCGGCAAGGAGGATGGCAGGCTTGATTTCTCCAGGTCCGCTTCCGAGATCCATGCCGTGATCAGGGCGTGCTGTCCATGGCCGAAGGCCTATGCGATGCTTGATGGCTCGCCCCTCTATCTCACGGGAGTCTGGGGCTCTGCCTTTGATCCTGCGGAGCCCTGCACAGAGGCTCCTGGCACGATAGTGGACGCCGTGAAGGGAAGGGGCCTGCGCATCGCTACCGGATGCGGCTACATATATGTGTCGAGGGTCCTTCCTCCTGCGCGTAAGGAGATGGATGCGCTCTCGTACCTTAATGGCAATCGTGGTATCCTAGGTTCTGTCCTGGAGTGATTATGAGAAAGCGCTTACTCTTCTTCCTTTTCGTCCTTCTTATGTCTGCCGGGCTTCTTTCCGCTTCGTTCTTCAAGCCGAAGTTCGCACTCGTGCTTAGCGGAGGCGGTGCGAAGGGCCTTGCGCATATCCCGATAATCCAGGAGCTTGACAGAAGAGGCATCGTGCCTGACATGGTTCTCGGAACGAGTGCCGGCGCCCTTATCGGCGGGCTTTATGCAGCCGGCCATGACGGAGAGGAGCTGGAGGAGATCGTCACCGAGAACGATATAATGAACTATATCTTCCATCTCTATGCCGTGAGGCCTAGGGAGATCATACCATCGCCGTTCACCGAGTTCGAGACGAACCTGCTCACAGTCGAGTTCGGAACCACGGGATTCGGAGCCGCGAACGCGATACTCGATGATCAGTATATCAACGCGTTCATCAGGCGCTATATCGCGAAGGTGATGGAAGTGGAGGATTTCGATGATCTTCCGATCGCTTTCCGCGCCATAGGTACGGATATAACGAACAACAGGGAGGTGGTCTTCGACTCAGGATCGCTGTTCGAGGCCCTGCGCGCGTCAATGGCCATCCCGCTCGTATTCGCTCCTGTGCAGCTTGAGGACGGAAGCTGGATAATCGATGGAGGTACCGAGGATAATCTCCCGATAGATGTCGCAAGGGATCTCGGGGCCGATATCGTGCTTGCCGTGGATGTGGCTGATGCCGGCCGTATCCATCAAGGTTCGGTTCCCGACATGCATACGCTCTCCGGTGCCTTCACCGGATTTACCGATTATCTTTCGCGCCCGGCGGTGCTTGCGCAGTATGAGAATGCCGACTGGGTGATAGTTCCCGATGTGGGATCTTACTCTGCCCTTGACTTCAGCTCGAAGTCCACGGAGGAGATCCTTGAGTCTGGCCGTGAGGCAGTGGCGGAGAATGCGGATGTGTTCGATGAGCTGGAGAGCCGCCTCGCGCCTTATAAGGATGATATGGAGTATACGGATTACTCCGATCTTCCGACGCCTGTGATCGAGAAGGTCCTGTCGGAGGGCGTTCCCGCAAGCTACCGCGAGACGCTTGATTCCTTCGAGGGTCGTCCGATGGACTATGAGACGATCAGCGAGTTCGAGGCCTTCCTTGATGATATAAGGACGCATGAGGGACTCAAGAGCGTCACATATGACGTGGTTGATGGCATCATCACGGTATATACCACACCGTACCCTTCGATGTCCGGAAACATTTCGCTGGGGCTCTCAGGTGGCCTTGGCGTGCGGTATGACGGAACCGATGTCTTCTTCGTCTATGATCCTGAGTTCACGCTTTCCGGAAGCATATCGCTGCTGCCGAACCTCGGACTGGAGTATGGCGTCGTCGTAGATGAGGGCATCATGATCGAAGGTGGCCTCATACTTCCGTTCATGCAGTCGCTCTTCCTCTATGGAGACCTGAGCGTCAAGTACGGACAGCAGTCCTACCTCTCGATTCCCGGTACAAGGGCCTATAACTTCGGCAATGATGCGGGGGTGACCCTGCGCTTCGGCCTTGCCTATGTCTATCGTGATAAGATCCGGCTGGATGTGATCGGCGGGGTGGATTATACCTATATCTCCGGCAAGAACAGCTCGGCTCTCTCCCTCGGCACTTCCCATGATGTGTACCCATATGGCGGCCTGGGATTCGTGTACGATGACTATCTCGGCACGGATGCCGCTGATAACGGCCTTGAGATGAGCCTTGCGCTCTCCATCGGAGGGGATTTCCCCGATACGAGCCTTGCCTATTCGATGGTCTTTGATATCTACGGTGCATTCGGCCCTACTGATTTCCTGAAGTTCATCGTAGATGCGGAGGTTTCCACGATAAGGCGACCCTGGGACCTCGCCGCGGCCTACAGGGCAACGAAGACAGGGCTCATCTCTCCTGATCACATCTATGTGATGGGTGGCGTGAGGCTGCCTCTTCCTGCCTCGACGTATGTCGATGCCGGCATCTACTTCGAATCGTTCGATAAGGATGGCGCGAGGGAGAAGGATTCCACATGGAGCGCAGGCCAGCTTATCCCGTTCTCTCTTCTTGATACGATCGAGCTTGGCGGTTATCTCTCCGGAGGCATCATCACCTCGTTCGGGCGCATAGGAGGGGAGATCTTCCTATCGATGCATCCTCGTGTCTCGTTCATGATAAGCATAGAGTGATGGAGCTCTGGAACAGCTACAGGTCATATCTTCAGAGACGCTTCGGCTGTGCTGTCTACCGCATAGGCGTCGATGGCGGATTCTCATGTCCCAACCGCGATAAGGATGGCCATGGAGGCTGTTCCTTCTGCGATGGCACCGGCGCCGTGGCTGTGTACCACAGGAAGAAGGAGTCTTCATTCCATCATGACAGCCTTTATGATGACAGCGTCGCCAACAGCCTCCTTCCACGTCTCGATTCCATCGAGAGCCAGATAGAGCGCGGCAGGGAGTTCCTGATGCGGCGCTACCACGCAGAGGGCTTCTCTCTTTATTTCCAGTCATTCACGAACACATATGATTCTGCTGATAACCTCCGCGCGATATATGACAGGGCGCTCTCCACGGGGACATACAAGGAGTTCATAGTCTCCACGCGCCCCGATGTGCTTCCGGACGATGTCGTGGATCTGCTTGCTTCCTATGCCTCGCCGGAGATGGATGTCTGGGTGGAGCTCGGCCTCCAGAGTGCCTCTGATTATACGCTCAGGGCTATCGGAAGGGGGCATGACAGCGCCTGCTATGCCGATGCGGCAGCACGTCTGCATGACAAGGGAATAAAGGTGTCCACGCATATCATCATAGGGCTTCCGGGAGAGGGCAGGGATGATTTCATGCGCACCGTGGAGATGGTCAACAGCGTCCGCAGCGAGGGGGTCAAGATCCATAACCTTCATGTCCCCGGCGGCACCAGGATGGCTGATGAGTATCTTGATGGTGATTTCACCATCTCCTCCGAGGAGCGCTATCTTGATGATGCGGAGCTTGTGCTTCGCCGCCTTTCGCCCGATACTATCATCCAGCGCCTGGTGTGCGAGACGCCGATGCACAGGCTCATCGCGCCGAGGGTATTCCCTGATAAATCGCTCTTCCTCTCGCGCCTGAGGCGGCAGATGGAGGAGCATGGGACTAGACAAGGAGATCTCTATGGATGCGGAGAAGAGGATAGCTGATGCTCTCGTGATGGCAATAAGGAGGCTTCCCGGCGAGACAGAGGAATCGCTGCTTTCGGCCCGGGAAAGGGAGAGCGGCAGGGGCGGACGGGCGGCTCTCGATGCCATTGCCGATAACCTCAGGGCCGCTGAGCGCACAGGCCTTCCCCTGTGCCAGGATACAGGCATGTTCTGGTGCCTTGCATCGATAGGGCGTGGCAGCAGCGTCAGCATCGGCTATGTGGACAGCCTGATACGCAGGGCCTGCCTGAGGGCCGCCGAGGATGGCTATTACCGCAGGAGCGTCGTCTCAGATCCCATCTATTCGCGCATCAACACGGGAACTAACCTCCCTCCTGTCATAAGCTATGAGGTCGTGGATGGCGCTGGCGTTACGCTCCGCTTCCTCCTTAAGGGATTTGGCTCTGAGAACTGCTCCTCGGTGCGGATGCTTAATCCCACGGCAGGGGAGGATGGCGTTGTCTCTGCTGTTCTCGATATGATGAGGAAGGCCGGCGGAAAGCCGTGCCCACCGGTAATGCTAGGCGTAGGCGTTGGGGGAACGATGGACAGGGCCGCATTCCTCTCGAAGAAGGCGTTCTTCGTCTCCGATGGCAATGCCGCACTCGAGGGTAGGATCCTTGCGGAGGTCAATAGGCTCGGCATAGGACCTGGCGGCCTCGGTGGTGATAACACCGCGCTTTCCGTCTCCGTGCTCTCTGAGCCTACGCATATCGCGGGACTTCCTGTCGCCATGACGGTCAACTGCTGGGCAGAGCGTAAGTGCTGCCTGGCATTCAAGGAGGGAGAGCTATGAAGAGGCTTATCATGCCATGCACGGATGATGCGATTGCCACGATAGAAGCCGGTGACGAGGTTATCATCTCCGGCGTGATCTATACGGGGCGCGATCAGGTGCATAAGCGCCTTGCTTCCCTCATCGGAGAAGGAAAGGAGCCTCCTTTCCCATTCAGGGGTAACGCGATCTACTATATGGGACCCTCTCCTGCTCCCGATGGCTTTGCCCTCGGAGCGGCTGGCCCTACGACGAGCGCGAGGATGGATCCGTTCTCTCCGCTTCTTGCTGATAATGGCCTTAAGGTGATGATAGGCAAGGGGCCGAGATCCGAGGAGGTAAGGGCCTCGATAGAGCGCAATCATGGCCTCTATCTTCAGGCTTACGGCGGCTGTGGCGCGCTATACTCCTCATGCATCAGGAAATCTGAGGTCATTGCCTATCCTGAGCTGGGGCCAGAGGCGCTTCTCCGCCTGGAGGTTGAGGACTTCCCCGTATTCTGCATCATAGACAGCCTAGGCCGGGTCTATCGTGGATAGGCTGCTCTTTTTCCTCATTCCACAGTCCATCTCTCTTTTGGGATCATCGGTACTGCAGTTCGCGATAATCTGGACGGTGGTTTTCTCATATGGCTCAGGGAGCGCGATGCTCCTTGCGACGATCCTTGGATTCCTGCCGCAGCTGATTGTCTCTCTTCTCATAGGGCCGATCCTCGACAGGTATCCGAAGAAGCGCATGATAATGATTTCCGATGGTATTTGCGCGGCCGCGGCCCTTCTGATGCTTCCGTCCGTGCTATCAGGGGATATATCGGTCGTGTTCCCGATGCTTCTTGTCCGTTCTGCCGCGCAGGGGATACAGGCCCCTGCCTATGATG
This sequence comes from uncultured Spirochaetaceae bacterium, assembly GCA_944389145.1. GTDB lineage: Bacteria > Spirochaetota > Spirochaetia > Sphaerochaetales > Sphaerochaetaceae > Ornithospirochaeta. The sequence continues at coordinate 47,049 of CALXLH010000014.1, read as the reverse complement.
CGGTACTGCCTCTTCTCGTGCCGGAAGGACGGCTTGTAAGGGCAAATGGACTGAAGGGACTCGCATCATCGTTCATAATGCTGCTCTCTCCGGCCCTAGCGGCTCTTATATACTCCTCTTCCTATGGCCTGATATACGCGATCGCGCTTGACGCGTTGACTGCTGGCGCCGCCATCATATCCCTCCTGCTGCAGCGGCTTCCTGACAGAGGATCCGTGGAACGGATAGACCTGCTCAGCGGCTTAAGGTACTGCCGGGGAAAGGAGGATCTCCTCAGTCTTCTCATATTCAGCGCGCTCGCCGTATTCTCCATAAGCCCCGGTGCGTTCATGACGCCACTCATCCTTTCCAGGGAGTATGATGCCTCTGCATCCATCCTTTCCCTGTCGGAGATGTCATACAGCGCAGGCATGATCGCCGGAGGTGTGGCGGTATCATCGATAGGGGATAGGCTGGGTGTAAGGGGTGGCTACAGGATATCCCTTGCACTCTACGGGCTATGCCTCCTGCTGATGGGTGCTTTGGATGGCATCGTCCTGTATATCATGCTGAACCTGATCATCGGGATCTCCACGCCATCCTATACCGCGTTGCTGAACTCGGAGGTGCAGTCAAGGACGGATGAGGAGATGCTGGGACGCGTCATGGCGCTCTTCTCCGCCTCTTCCTCTGCAGCCCTCCCTCTCGGCATGATCCTCTTCGGCCCTCTTGCCGACATTATTCCTATCCGTGCGGTATTCATGCTTTCCGGGGCGCTTGCCGGCATTGTTGCAATGTGTATGAAGATTAAAGGTATCAGGGGCCTGACAGGAAAATTTCTATTATAATCAGAATTGCTTGAGTATATCATGATGCCCAACATCAAATAGGATGATCATCATTGGGCCATCATAATACCAGATGATCCGTATATCCATATTTACGCTGCATTCAAATAGATCTTCGGCTCCCTGTATCCTCTTTGTACGGAGTGATGGATGAAGTGGATTCGTAATCAGTATCTCGATTTTCTTCCTTATCAGTCTTCGGGTTTCTGGCGATAGTTTTACATAGCTCTTCTCGAATCTTTTTGTAAATGTGTATTTATATTTCATCCATTCCTTCTATCGAGTTCGGCAAATAAATCATCGACATTATCGAATACAGGCTGTGTTCCAGATGCAATCTTCTCCTTTATTTCCATTATCTCGTCCTTGAGCTCATCGACATACTTCTTTGGGTAGATGGCTACAGGAATAAGCCTGATGATTCCATTGTCCTCGGAGATCTCAAGTGAATCACCTTCCCTGAGGTCAAGCTTCTTGATTATTTCCTTAGGAATGGTTATCTGTGATTTCTGCCTTATTTCGATTAACATTGCTGATATCCTCCAACAGTAGGAAATTCGTAATTTCTTACAGATAATATTTTCATATTGAAGGAGCATGCTGTCAACAATGATCTAGGATATGGATGAGTTACGGAAGATATTGCGTGGCTTGCTCATTTTCAAGTGAATCCATGACCTTTCTATCAATCGTTGACATGCGTTGGCATTCTGTATGATGTGGTAGAGCATCTTGTCGCACATAGAGGCAATAGGGATCTGATGTTCGATTGGGATAATCTCTTCCTTGCCTGTCATAGACAGCATATCATCAATAGGGTATCTTTCTCTTATGCGCCGCTTTCTTCTTATAATCGCTGCACTGATGCTTATCATATCCTGCGAGAAGGATGCAGGGACAGTCTTTGCAGAGGCTTCTGATTTCGATCTTCCTGCTCCTGGATCGCTTGAGGAGAGGTTCAGCTATGCATTCGGCTATCTCCTTTCAGCATCAGCAGAAAGGGATTATGGGGACATAAGCTTCGAATACGTGGCAAGAGGCGCGATGGACTATGCGGAAGGCAGCCAGGCAATGAGTACCACGGAGATGAATCAGGCGGTGGTTGAGTTCCAGCAGCAGCTGCTGGAGGCCCGTGCCGCTGTCCTTGCCGAGGTTGCGAGCGCGAACCTTGCCGCAGCCAATGATTTCCTTGCCGCCAATGGCACGAGAAGCGGAGTATTCACCACGCCGTCCGGACTGCAGTATGAGATCGTCGAGAGCGGGAATGGCGAAAGCGCCGCGGATGCCGATGATGTGGAGGTCGATTACCAGCTTACGCTTCTTGACGGGAGCATCGCTGATTCTTCATATGAGAGGGGCAGCAGCTCCCGCTTCTCCCTTTCAGGTGTCATTCCGGGATTCGCGGAGGGTATAAGGCTCATGAGGGAAGGGGATACATACCGTTTCTGGATTCCCCCTGAGCTTGGCTATGGCGATATGACCGCCGGTGCGGTAGGTCCCAACTCCCTCCTCATCTTCGATGTCCATCTCATCGATGTGATAGACTGAGTGCCGATCCAGCGGCATAACACCATTTCAGGATATTTGTTACAAAATTTCCTGAAAATCATGTTAATTGTATTTATCTGATGGAATTATCCAAAATCCTCGATATTGAGCGGCAAAGCAAAAAACTACTTGACAAAAGCCTTAGGGGGGGGATAGCCTTTAGTCATAAACTTTCGGAGGATTTTGGAAATTATGAAAAAAATCATGATTCTTGTTCTGTCACTGGCCGTATTGTTTGGCTTTGCGGCTTGTGATAATTCGACGCCGGCAACGGATACCCCAGAAGGAACCCCTGTAACTGTTGATGCTACCAGGCTTGCAGCCCAGCAGGTAAATTATCTTCTTTTCGAGGAAATTCAGGGAAGCAGCCCGGCAACATCACTAATTGATATCTCAACCATAATCAGTGATGCTGGTAATTCTGTCAGTGCTTCTGGCGAGACTGTAGTCATTACCAAGAACTATCCTAATGGTGGAAGTATCGTTGGAAACGTAACTCTTACGCTTGGCGGAACTTATACTGCCGCTAAGGGAAGTGATTCAGCTACGCTTGCAGTCACTGAGTATACCATCGCTGCAACAGATCTCCAGGTTCCTGGTTATGGTTCTGGTAATTATTCGTCATATTATGGCGATGCAGAGAAGGTCACCTTCTCCATCTCCGGCGCTGTAGATGGTAACCTTGTTTATACATTCAACAGCAATGGTTCGATAACGAGCAGTGGTTCTGTTACAACGGTATATACGACCCTTCCTGTTCAGAGTGCTTCTATCACGATGAATATCCCTGTCAGTAGGACAACGACTGGTTATGTCTATGAGTCAAGGGAGATCAGCGGTGCAGCATTCATCGAGGCTTTTGCTACTGTTGCTGGAGATGATCACAGCGCTTACAAGTTCATGCAGGACGAGTTTGCGGAGTATTGGACTCAGATTAATACGTATGATACCGGTATCCTTGCTGTAATCACTGATTATCTCGATGGTGGTGAAGATACAGTAGCTGATGCTGATGCAACGGTAACGTATGCTTCAACTAACTCTCAGGATTCAACTGGGGCTTATAAGCAGACTGGTACTGTAACTGTCGCTTTTACAGCTAATGACTATAAGCTGAATGCGAGTAGCTCTGCAGTCCTCGATGGTGACTTCACGATTGTATTCTCAACAGAGAGGACAGGTGCAACAATGGAAGCGCTTAATCAGGCTGCTATAGTTGCAACAGGATATACTCTTACTGCTGATGGTATTGAGCTTACCGGTACTGGTTATCCGTTGACGGTTTCTGCTGATATGGTAGGAACAGGTCTGACGACCACTCCTTCATCTGAGAGTGTTACGTTTACATGGAATGCTACAGATTCAAAGATTTCTGCTGCGGAAATCAATGACCTTGGAGATATCGCAGGTAGCGTAACTGCAAACGGTGTTTCCTTTAATAAGTAATAGTTCTGATTGCGCTCTTTAAGCGTAAGGTGGGCCTGTTCTTGGTCTTGGCTTGATCGGGGACAGGCTCTCTTTTTAGGAGGCTGATGTGAGAGATAGACAGTCTCTTGGAACAAGCCGCCATCGGATACCAACGGAAAAGAGAAAGGAATGCCTGGAACTCTTTGAACAGGGAAACGGGTATAAGAGGACGGCAACGATAACAGGGCTCAACGCCTATACTGTCAGGGAATATCGCAGACGATATGCAACCGGTGATACAGCATGGGCGAGCCGTGGCGGGGGCATGGCTTAGGCCGTGCCTCTTTAATATTCTAGGATATCCTCGTTTGACAGGAAGTCTCTGATTCCGATGATGAATATGCCGTTCTCATCGTTGTGTGGGATTATATCATCCTCGACTATGATGATCTTCCTATAAGAGTCCCTTATGAGCATGAATGGCCTCTCTTCCTGTATCCGCTTTTCTGTATCTTTCAGAGAGAGTGTGCATTGGATATAGAAGCTCTTGTCGTGGCGTGTCGCATAGAAGTCGATCTCAAGCTGCCTCTTGGCCCTGCTGCCCTTATCATTGGTGTAGTTCTGCTCAATCACTCCAACCCTCTGGGTGAAGCCGAGCCTGACGTTTCTCAGGCCTGTGATGACCTTTATGAATCCATTTCCTCTTTGTTCTGCCAAGCGCCTGATGTATTGGTCCCTGCTTATTTCCATCTTGTGGTCCATAGTGGAATTTTTCGCATCTGCGAAATTTTCAGCTACGGAACGCATTATTAATTCCTTGCCATTGATGATTGCCCGATTGACTTTTGATTGGTTTGTACTTTTAATGTTAGTAAATCACGAAATGTGATATTAATTTGAATAGGTCCCTGGTAGTAAGCTCCCCATGATACGGGGTCTGCTGAATTCTGGGACCTTGTTGTTTCTAGCCTTTGAAAGGAGGGATTGATGATTCGGACTGCGATTCTGGTTGATGGAGGATTTTATCGAAAGCGAGCAAGCCATCTTTGGGGACACGAGAGCGCAGAAGGAAGGGCTGGGGAGCTGGAAAAGTATTGCTGGGGTCATCTGAAAGATAGGGATAAGGAAGATCATCGGCTCTATCGTATATTCTATTATGATTGTAAGCCGATAGGACGAAAGAGTGTCTATCATCCTCTTACTATGAGGAACGTTGAGCTTGATAAGTCCGATACATTTGCATGGACTAGCAAGTTCCTTGAAGAGCTAAAGCGTAGGCGTAAGTTCGCATTACGGTTGGGTGAATTGTCAGAATGGACTTATTACAATCTAAAACCCGAAGTTACTAAGAAGCTGATGCAGGGTAAGGTTACGCTTGAGTCCTTGAAAGAAGATGATTTCATGTTTGTATCTACACAGAAGGGTGTTGATATGCGTATAGGGCTGGATATAGCTTCATTAGCATATAAGAAGCAGATTGATCAGATTATCTTGATTGCGGGGGATAGTGATTTCGTGCCTGCTGCTAAGCTTGCCAGGAGAGAAGGCATAGATTTTATCCTTGATCCCATGTGGGCATCGATAAAGGATGATTTATTTGAGCATATCGATGGATTGAAATCTTCTTCTTTTAAGAAGAAACGAATCGACCAGATGAAAAGCTGAATCCTAGCATTCTCAGTAAAAGATTATCTGTGTAAGGCTATCCTTCTTATCTCATCATCTGTCAATGCGTTCAGGTCGAGATCAGGATCCTTCTCCTTCATCTGCTGCAGGGCTGTCGTGAGGATGAAGCGATGATGCTTTGTGATGATGCTGCTGCGGATGGCTCTTTCGGCTATCTCCGTGATCTCTCTTTGCGTCTCTCTTGTCAGCATAGCTTTCTGATCAGCTTCTCCAGATCTTCGTATGATGTGACGCTGTGGTCTGCCTCCGGGCAGGTCTTGCCGTAGAAGTTGATGAATATGCTTTCTATTCCTGCGTTTAGTGCGCCTTCTATGTCGCTCTTCGCCCCGTCTCCGATCACGAGGCAGTCACTGGGAGAGAGTGCAAGACGGCTGAGTACTATGTCGAAGAAGCGCTTGTCCGGCTTCTGATACCCCAGCTCCTCGCTGATGAATACGTGCCTGAAGTACTTTTCCGTATCTGTCATCTGGAAGCGCTTATGCTGCGTGTAGGCTATGCCGTTCGTGATGATCGATGCATCGTAGTCCTTTGTTATTGTTTTTATGAATTCTGTTGCACCTGGGAGCATGAAGCCAGCTTTTCCGAGGAATACTGTGTAATCCTCTCCTGCATTGATGGCATCGTACGGGAGGTTCATGCGTTCGAAGAACATTCTGAAGCGTGCGCTTTTAAGCTCATCGATCGTCATCTCCCCGCGCTCGAACATGTGCCAGCAGATATCATTCTCATGATGGTAGATATCGATGAAGTCTGAGGTGTAGGGGATGTCCAGAGAGGCGAAGAGCCTTGAGAGGGCATATTCCTCGCTGGCCTTGAAGTCATATAGCGTTCCGTCTGCGTCGAAGAGAAGGTGTCTTGGCATGTGATGATGGTAGCAGAAATCGTGGCTTTGGTGGATAATCATGATATGAGAAAGGTACTTCCGCTTGCATTTTCAGGTGCCCTGATGATCTTCGTCGGCATCTACATGATAGTACGCCCTGATGATTTCCAGACCGTGGTGATGGCCATGCTTGGAATCTATATCGTGTTCGATGGAGTGAGGTCGCTTGTATCGCTGATGCGCTACCGCTCGGTATTCTCACCGGCTGTGCGGACGATCGATGGGATAAAGACGGTGGTCAATATCATATTGGGACTGGTGGTCCTGTTCATTGCCTTCATGCGTCCCTCTCTTCTCCTGACGGTGGTCATCTATATCATCGCAGCTGACTTCCTGCTCACGGGAGTGTTCAATTTCATCAACTGCATGGCGCTTTCCAGGATGGGGATGATGTTCGGTTCCTTAGGGCTTGAGGCTGTCCTTTCGTTCCTCTTTGCCATCATCCTCTTCATGTTCCCAGGCTTTGTGGGCTCGGTCGTGATGACGCTCTTCGCGGCAATCCTCCTCGCATCCGGTGCCGTGATGGTATTCGCTGCGATCAGCAGCCTTATCTTCCAGCATAGGATAAGCAAGATGGATAAGGGGCAGGGGGATATCCTCTGAACTAAAAACGTAGAATTCTACATTTTCAGAAGATCAGGGAATCCTTGTTGAGCAGGAAGTCCTGTATGTTGATGAAATACACGCCGTTCCTGTCGAACCACGGATAGCCCTTGTCATTCGTTATGACAATCTTCTTGAAGGAATCGTTTATCTGCAGCAGGGGATGTCTTGTGCTCCCCATCTAATCGAAGACGGACTTTGCCGTCTGTCTTCTCGTATTATGTTTTCTTATGCTGTTGCGGCTTCCTTGAGTGTCTGCAGAAAGCGTAGAATTCTACGTTCTTAGAATAGATTGCTATATTTGAGAAAAAATCTCATAATTCTGCTAGTGAATTTGATTATCATCTGATAAACTTTAGAAAATATGTATTATTATCTCATTAGGAGGCGGTATGCTTTGTCAGTTCACATTCAGTAACTATAAATCATTCAAGGGTGAGGCATTTCTTGATCTCTTTGCTGAATCGATCTCGGAGCATAAGGAGAGCCTTATAACCGATAAGGATGGGCAGCGCTTCCTTCCTGTTATATCGATATATGGACCTAATGGCGGAGGAAAGTCTACTGTCCTTGATGCCCTGGATTACCTTGGGAGGTTCGTGAATGTTCCTATCTTCATGATGCAGGCGGGGAAGGTAGGCTCTGCTGATGAGGTCGGGGAGGATGAACCGCCGTATCAGGCAGTTCCGCCACGGAAGGATATCTATTTCAAGTTCTGCGAAGAGTGTGCGGAGGAGCCGACGGAATTCGAGGTGCTGTATCGAAATCTAGGCTATGAGTTCAAGTATGAGCTGTCGCTTATCCATGGGAATATCATCAGGGAGAACCTGTATGGCCGTGAGATAGGAAGACGCAATGCCCGCGTCGTGTTCGAGAGATCGGATGATGGTATTGAGGTCGGAAATGAGCTGAAAGGACTTCCCCTTGATAAGGTCCGTGGTAGTTTTCCGCTTATCTCATATATCTCAGCTGCATATGATATCGAGATCGTGAATAAGGCTGCAGGATGGTTCCGTTATGCTACCGTCATGAACTATGATGAGCCGGGAAAGGATCATATGGCTTTGATTCCCAAGGGGGAGGCTATACAGAAGCGCATGGTGGCGATGCTGCAGGAGATGGATATAAACATCTCCGGTATGCGTGTTGAATATGATGAGAATGGAAGGATAAGGGAAGTATTCACACGTCATTCCGTCGGCGGAAAGGAGCATGAACTCAGGCTTGAGGATGAGTCGAGCGGCACGAGAAAGCTGTTCAGCTGCCTGGCAAGGATAAATCAATATCTTGAAGTTGGCAGGCTGCTTCTGGCTGATGAGCTTGATGCCAAGCTTCATCCGAAGATACTGCGGTATATCATAGAGGGATTTACGGATCCTTCTATCAATAAGAACGGGGCTCAGCTCATATTGACATCCCATGATATGGTAAACATGAATCCCGATGTGTTCCGCCGGGATGAGATATGGTTCTGCTCTCAGGATTATGATAACTCATCTAATCTATATTCCCTTGTCTCCTTCTCGGATGAGAGGGGCCGGAAGGTACGCAAGGATGAGATCTATAGCAAGCGATACCTTGAAGGGCATTATGGTGCGGATCCATATATAGCGAGAGGCCTTGATTGGGAGGTTGATGGGTGAGCAACAGGCCAATGAAGAAAGGTGACCGGAAGCAGCTGCAGAAAAGGATAGATGAGAAGATGGCCCGGAGGAAGAAGACTATGATAGATCCTCTCCCTCCATATATTTATATTGTAGCAGAAGGGACGGTAACAGAAGTTCGCTATCTTGAGGGATTCGCAGATATGATAAACAGGAGATTCCGCGCGTATTCTTCAAGGAGAAGGGTAGTGATCAGAGGTTTTGGAAGGAGCTGTCTCAGGCTTCTGGAAGAGGCTGTTGCCACCGTAGGCACGGCTTGCCCCAATGCTGAAGAGATATGGCTCGTCTATGATAAGGATGATTTCCCTGCCGATGATTTCGATAATACCCAATTCAGCGCGCAATCCTATAATGATCACAGGCGTATAAGGGTTGCCTGGTCCAACGAGTGCGTAGAACTGTGGTTCCTGCTGCATTTCCAGGATCTTATTGTGAATATAGGGCGTGAAGGGTATCTTGGCCTTCTTGAGCGGCATTGCGATTACGGCAAGACCGATGCGGATATCTTCAAGAAGATGCTTGGTGGCATCAGGGATGCGGTTTCGAGGGCTGAAAGGCTATATGCTCGGTATGAGCCTGATACTCCTCCTTCTGCGATGTGTCCGGCCGCCAGGATGCATGAGCTTGTACGTATATTGATGAAGTACGCGGATTTGACGTGATTTCTGTTTTTCGATTTTCCGCCTTCCTCTTCTATTGACCATGCCTCGCGGCTGGGTTATCGTCTGAGCATGAACAGAAACGTACACCATCATCATGCTTGCTAGTCATGCAACCATGCCATGATGGGTTTCTTGTATATCGAGGTCTCCCTTTGGCGGAGGCCTTTTTTCGTTAAGGAGGGCGTATGAGCGAGATGCTGAGCATAGCGGTCCAGAAGAGCGGAAGGCTGTCAGAGAAGAGCCTTGATATCATCAGGCAGTGCGGGATCGACTTCGGAACGGACTCCAGGGTGCTTAGGGAGGTTGCCGATAACTTTCCGCTAGAGTTCCTGTTCGTGCGTGATGATGATATACCGCGCTATGTCTCCGATGGCATTGCCGATATCGGTATCGTCGGACGCAATGAATACGATGAGACAGGGCTTGAGCTTGAGGTCGTACGGGATCTGAAGTTCGCTTCCTGCCGCCTGTCGATCGCCGTTCCTGCCTCATTTGACTATAAGGGACTCAGGTCGCTTGAAGGCAAGCGCATCGCCACCTCATATCCTCGCATACTCCGCAGCGTCCTCGATAAGGCAGGCGTGAGCGCGGAGCTGGTAGTTGTTTCCGGGTCTGTGGAGATAACGGTGCAGATCGGAGTGGCAGATGCGATCGCGGATCTTGTCTCCACCGGCACGACGCTGAGGATGAATGGGCTCGTGGAGGCTGAATGCATATACCGCTCATCTGCCGTGATGATAGCCCGTCCCGATATGGCTGAGGAGAAGAAGCGCACTCTATATCGCCTGATGGAGAGGATAGATGCGGTGATGATGGCGAGGAAGAAGAAGTATATCCTCTTCAACCTTCCTAAGGACAGGCTCGATGAGGCTGCCCTGATCATCGGCGGCATGAAGAGCCCGACGGTGACGCCCTTGATGGATCCCGGCTGGCTATCCGTGCAGTCTGCGGTGGATGAGGAGCGCTTCTGGTCCGTATTCGAGAGCCTCAGGGAGATCGGTGCAGAGGGCATACTCGTGATGAACATCGAGAAGATGACGGAGTGATGGCATATGCTGCTGCGATACTGTGGATTCTCTGATGAGCTATTGAAGAGGCCTGAAGAGGGCCGTGATGATATAATCGCATCGGTACAGGGGATAATCGATGAGGTAAGAAGGGGTGGTGATGATGCCCTGCTAAGCCTTTCAGAGCGCTTTGACGGAAAGAGGCCTGATTCCCTTTTCGTGAGCGAGGAGGAGCTTGATGAGGCAGAGCGAAGCCTTCCTTCCTCATTGAAGGATGCGATGGATGCTGCAAGGAGGAATATCCTTGCGTTCCATTCTGCCCAGATGCCTGAAGGCGAGGCCGTTGAGACCGCGCCCGGGGTCATGTGCTTCCGGAAGATCGTGCCGATAGACCGCGTTGGCCTGTATATTCCCGGAGGGACAGCTCCGCTGTTCTCTACCGTGCTGATGCTGGCTGTTCCTGCCTCAGTCGCAGGGTGCGGTGATATCATGCTGGCGACTCCCGCTAGGGATGGGGCCGTGAATCCGGCAATCCTCTATGCCGCAAGGATTGCCGGTGTCGGAAGGATCCTTAAGGTCGGAGGCGCGCAGGCCATCGCGGCATTTGCCTATGGTACGGAGAGCGTGGAACGGCGTGATAAGATCTTCGGACCTGGCAACAGGTATGTGACGACGGCCAAGATGCTTGTTTCCTCGACAGTCGCCATAGATATGATCGCGGGGCCTTCCGAGGTGATGGTTGCCGTTGACAGAAGCTCTGATCCTCTCTTTGCCGCCACCGATCTCCTGTCACAGGCAGAGCATGGCAAGGACAGCCAGGTGATGCTTGCAATACGCGCAGAGAGCGAGGCAGAGGCTTTGGAGATATATGAGGGAATAGAGCGGGAGCTTGAGGCAGAGTGTGAGAAGCTCGGACGGAGAGAATATGTGCTGCCTTCCCTTTCTCATTCCGCGGCATTTCCCGTATATAGCGATGAGGCGCTCATAGATGCTATAAACGGGTATGCGCCGGAACATCTGATCATCAACACAGCTGATCCGGATAGGATAATGGAAGGCGTCCGGAACGCAGGTTCGGTATTCCTCGGCCCGTACTCTCCGGAGTCCGCCGGGGATTATGCCTCCGGGACGAATCATACGCTGCCGACTTCAGGATGGGCGCGTTCCTCTTCAGGGGTGTCCCTGGATTCCTTCCTGAAGAAGATAACGGTACAGCGGCTGACGAAGGAAGGCATAGAGAGGCTTGCCCCGATAGTCGAGGAGATGGCAGAGGCCGAGGGCCTGGCTGCGCATAAGGAAGCAGCTGCAGTAAGGAGGATGAAGATATGAGTGAGATTACGGAGCTGATGAATGAGCAGATAAGGACGCTCGTGCCTTATCTTACGGTGCGTGATGGGTACGAGGGTCCGCTTGATATCCTTCTTGATGCCAATGAGTCATGGCTTGGAGGCAATGACGGCGTCAACAGGTATCCCGATCCTCAATGCGTGGAGCTTCGTAAGGAGATAGAGAAGGTCATCGGACTGCCGTGGAGGATGACCGCCATAACCAATGGCTCCGACGAGGCGATAGACCTGATCATAAGGATATTCTGCAAGCCTGGCAGGGATTCCATCATTGTCTCCGATCCTACGTTCGGCGAGTATGGCATATTCGCCACGCTCAATGACGTCAGGACAATCGATGTGCCGCAGAGGGCTGATTATATGCTCGATGTCGATAGGATGCTTGCCGAGATTGATGAGAACAGGCCTAAGCTGGTATTCATATGCTCTCCTAACAATCCTACAGGTATCCTGTATCCCGAGGATGATATCCTCCGCATAGCCGAGCATAACAAGGGAATCACCGTAATCGATGAGGCTTATATCGATTTCACTGGTACCGAAGGCCTCTGGAAGCGTATAATGGGGAATCCCCGTATCGTCGTATTCCGCACGATGTCAAAGGCCTGGGCGCTTGCAGGAGCGCGCGTCGGCATCATAGTCGGCTGCGAGGAGGTCATAGAGGCTGTCATGAAGGCCAAGGCTCCATACAACGTATCAAGGCTGTCGCAGGATGCTGCGATGGAGATGCTCAGCCGCAAGGATGAGGTCGCTGCTCTCGTCAGGGAGGCTGTCTCGGAGCGTGAGCGCATGGCAGCGTTCCTCCGGACGCTTCCGTATGTCACGGAGGTCTTCCCGTCCGTCACGAACTTCCTGCTCTTCCGTACCCCGGAGGCCGGGAAGCTCTATGAGCATCTTCTCGCTAACAGGATCATCGTCCGCAGCTATGCTGATGATCCTGTCCTTGGAGGCTGCCTGAGATTCTCTGTCAGCAGCGTGGAGGAGAATGACAAGGTGATGGAGGCCCTGCGTGGATTCCAGATATAGGAAGAAGGCCCTTTTCGTAGACCGCGATGGCGTGATCGTCATAGAGGATCAGATTGACAGCTTTGAGAAGATAATCTATATGCCGCATGTCTTCGAGGCCCTCCGCGAGATAGGAAGGCGGACTGGCTATGAGCTGGTGATGGTCTCCAATCAGGATGGAGTCGGCACTCCCTCTTTCCCGTTCGAATCATTCGAAGGGCCGGCGGAGAGGATATTCTCCACCCTCCGTGGCGAGGGCATCATGTTCGATGATGTGAACATAGACTTCTCCCTGCCTGAGGATGGCTGCCCAGGAAGAAAGCCCGGGACGGCGATGCTTGAGGGCTATATGGATGGGTCGTTCGATCTGGCTTCCTCCTTCATGATCGGTGACAGGCTCACCGATATGATCCTGGCGCGCAACCTGGGCGCGAAGGGAATATGGTATACCGATAGTGCTGAGGAGATTCCCTCTGATCTGCAGGATACGATCGTCCTGAAGACCGATAGCTGGCTCTCGATCGCCTCGTTCCTTACCTGCGGAGAGGTGAAGGAGCATAGGAAGGCTTCTGTCAGGCGTACCACGAATGAGACAGATGTCTCCATAAGCATCGATCTGGATGGCACGGGAAATGGCCATATCCGCACAGGCATAGGTTTCTTCGATCATATGCTTGATCAGCTGGTGAGGCATTCCCGCTGCGATATCTTCGGAGAGGCAAGAGGAGACTTATACGTTGATGAGCATCATACCGTTGAGGATACGGCGCTTGCCCTGGGCGCTGCGGTGCTTGAGGCTCTGGGAGAGAAGCGGGGCATAGAGCGCTATGGCTTCGAGATCGTTCCGATGGATGACACGGCCGCGACGGTTGCCATCGACTTCTCTGGACGGGATGAGCTGATGTGGGATGTCGCGTTCTCGATGAGCTATGTCGGGTCGTTCCCTACCGAGCTGCTGCGTCATTTCTTCCGTTCGTTCTCCTCCGCTGCCAGATGCAATATATATGTATCTGCGACAAGCGGTGGGGACAGCCATCATACCGCAGAGGCTGTCTTCAAGGCGTTCGCAAGGGCCCTGCGGAAGGCTGTCAGGCGTATCCCAGGTGATGATTCCGTCTCATCCACGAAGGGGGTGCTATGATCGCGGTGATACGGTATGGCGCGGGTAATGTGCGTTCGGTACTTTCCGCGCTTGGCCGTCTGGGTGTGGATGGGACGCTCACTGCCGATCCCGATATGATACGATCTGCCGACCGTGTCATATTCCCCGGAGTCGGAGAGGCTTCAAGCGCCATGGCATCGCTTTCTGCTTCCGGGCTTATCGATACGATACGCTCGCTGAGGCAGCCGTTCCTTGGCATCTGCCTCGGGATGCAGCTGATGTGCGCTTATTCCGAGGAGGGAAATACAGAATGCCTTGGCGTGATACCTTCCCCGGTCCTGCGCTTCCCTGATGGCCGTGGCTTCAAGATTCCTCATATGGGCTGGAACACGGTTTCCTCGCTGAGTGGAGCGTTGTTCAGGGATGTGAAGGAGGATGAGTATATGTATTTCGTCCATTCATTCTATGTGCCTGTCTCGGAGTATACCAGCGCGGTATGCTCATACGATGGGCTTGAGTTCTCAGCGGCACTTGTGAATGATAACTTCTTCCTGACGCAGTTCCATCCGGAGAAGAGCGGCGATGCCGGTGAGCGGGTTCTCAAGGCATTCCTGGAGGCGTGATGAAGGTAATTCCTGCAATCGATCTGATAGGAGGTCGGCTCGTACGGCTGGAAAGGGGGGATTATTCGAAGGAGAAGGGGTATGGCCTCTCTCCGCTGGATGCGGCCCGACGCTTTGAGGATGGCGGCCTCTCATCGCTTCACCTTGTCGATCTCGATGGTGCGAAGGGCCAGGGAAGGAACCTGGATGTGCTTGAGGCGATAGCCCGCGATACCTCGCTCTCCATTGATTTCGGCGGAGGGATAAGGAGCGCTGAGGATGTCAGGCGGGCATTCGACGCGGGGGCCTCTGCCGTCAACGTGGGATCAGCCGCGGTGAAGGATGGCGAAGAGGTGAGGAGCTGGGCTGCTTCCTATCCCGGACACATCATACTAAGCGCAGATGTGCGGGCTGGAAGAATTGCCGTCTCCGGCTGGAGTGAGGATACTTCTATCAATATAATTTCATTCCTATCTAGCTATCTTTTATCTGGTATTGATATTGCAGCAGTCACCGATATAGACCGCGATGGAATGCTATCCGGGCCATCGCTTGGATTGTATGGGAATCTTCTCTCCTCATTTCCCTCGCTTCGCCTCATCGCATCGGGCGGGGTGTCGTCGAAGACGGACCTGCTTGCCCTTCGTGATGCCGGATGCTATGGCGCCATCGTGGGCAAGGCCTATTATGAGGGACGTATCACGATATCTGACATGAAGGAGGCTGAATGCTGGCCAAGAGGATAATACCATGCCTTGATGTGAAGGATGGCCGTACCGTCAAGGGTGTTAACTTCGTAGATCTCAGGGATGCCGGCTCTGCGGTGGATCTTGCGGAGCTGTATAGCCGCACAGGGGCCGATGAGCTTGTGTTCCTTGATATAACGGCAACGGTGGAGAACAGGGGAACGATGACTGCGCTTGTGCGTTCCGTCTCTGACAGGATATCCATCCCGTTTACGGTCGGAGGGGGTATCAGGAGCGAGGACGACGTGGACAGGATCCTATCCGCAGGGGCTGACAAGATCTCCGTGAACAGTGCCGCTGTACGCTCTCCTTCCCTTATAGACACCCTTTCAAGGCGCTTTGGCTCCCAGTGCGTCGTCCTTGCCCTTGATGCCGTGACCAACCCGGCGATGGCATCTGGCTATGAGACGGTCGTTGACGGAGGAAGGACACCCACCGGCATCGACGCGCTTTCCTGGGCCAGGGAGGCGGAGAGCAGGGGATGCGGGGAAATTCTTGTCACGTCGATGGATGCCGATGGGACAAAAGGAGGCTTTGCTGTTGACTTAACCCGTGTAATCAGCGGTAATATCAGTATTCCGGTAATCGCTTCAGGCGGTGCTGGGACTATGGCTGATTTCAGGGAAGTCTTCGTGGAAGGGATGGCAGATGCCGCCTTAGCAGCCTCCGTCTTCCATTTCCATGAGATAGATATCCCAGAGCTTAAGGAATATCTCAGGGAGAATGGTATTCCGGTCAGGATGGGAAGGTAGAGGATGACGATTGATTTTTCCAAGGGGGGTGGGCTCGTTCCGGCCGTTGTTCAGGATGCTGTCACGCGTAGGGTGCTGATGCTTGGATATATGAACGAGGAGGCGTATAAGCTTACGCTCGACAGGGGGCTTGTAACGTTCTTCTCGCGTTCGCGGGGGCGCATATGGACCAAGGGGGAGACAAGCGGTAACTTCCTGAAGGTTAGGGAGATACTTGCCGACTGCGATGGGGATACCCTTCTTGTCAAGGCGATACCTTCTGGTCCTGTATGCCACACCGGTGCTGATACATGCTTCGGAGAGGAGAATGAGCCATCTGAGCTATCCTCATCCGAATTCCTCTTCTATCTTGAGTCAGTCATCAAGGACAGGCGTTCCAATCCTGTCGAGGGCTCCTATACCAACCATCTCTTCTCAAGGGGGCTCAACAAGATCGCGCAGAAGGTCGGAGAGGAGGCCGTTGAGCTTATCATAGAATCCAAGGATGATGATAAGGAGCTTTTCCTAGGCGAGGCCGCGGATCTGATGTATCACTTCCTGGTGCTGCTTGCGCAGAAGGACTCCACGCTTGCCGAGGTCGTCGAGGTCCTGAAGGAGCGTCACTCCCGCTGATGGATGAGCTGAGACGCATGATAGAGGAGGATGGGGAGGCCTCTGATCTTTCCTTGTCCTCTCTTTCCATCCCTGGAGAGGATCTCTCGAGATGTGTTATCAGGGATTCCGTATTCACATCATGCTCATTTCCATCCACGTCATTCTATGATTCGGCCCTGACCGATGTCGTATTCGATTCCTGCGATCTCTCCTCTGCTGATTTCTCCTCATCATCGTTCCTGCGCGTGACGATGAGGGACTGCCGGCTTACGGGAGCCTCGCTTGCCAGGTCTCGCATACGGTCGCTCACGATCGAGCGTTCATCGCTCATATATTCTACATTCGACTTGTCATTCCTCAGGGATGTACGTATCACAGGATGCGATCTCTCTGACTCCTCGTTCTCCGAATGCAAGGTCGATGGCCTGTCATTCCTGGATTGTTCACTTGTCCGCTCATCGTTCCGTTCTACCATGCTTGCATCTGTCGATCTGGGGGATTCGGATATAGAGGGAATGGCGCTCTCCGAGAACCTCAAGGAACTGAGGGGTGCCAGGCTTGATGTATCGCAGGCATTGGCGATAGTGAGGATGGTAGGAGTTAAGATTAGATAATAATTATTCTATCTTGCTAACATATCATAAAAGCAAATGTATTTAAAAATTTAATCACGCTTATGCTAGAATGCGTGTTATGAAATCGCGGTATAGGATCGATGATGTTTTACTGATAGTCCAGCTGTTGGTAACGCATCTTCTTGCCTTATCATATGTTTCTATCCAGTTGATATCATATGAGTATCCAAGAAACTGGTATTATCAGATATGCTTTCTGATTACCTTATCGATATGTATTGGTATAATAGGAATACTTCAGCCGCGTTTCTTCCATTTTAGCTTACTATGCTCTGTAGTCATATATGTGGTGATTACTTATCCATATCCGGGAGAACTGCTTTTAGCTGAGCTGTTGTTGATTAACATCATTGCCCAAGCAACTATGAAGGAATTCTTAAGCGTATCATTTCTCATAATCTTCCTTGTATTAGGTTATATTGTGACGCATCAATTCATAGTTGATAACTTTGCTAGTAAGGCATTTTACATGGGTATCATAAATGATGGGGGATTTGAAGAATGGTTTTCTCTTCTTTTATATGCAATGATCGCCATTCTTCTGTTTTACTGTATCAGATATTCAAGATTCCGCTTGGCAAACGCTGACGAGGCTACTGCAAAGCTGCAGCTTATTGTTAATAGGTTAACGGAACGGAATATAGAGATGCAGCAGAATGCGATTACCCTACGAGATAGTTCGGTTGAGAATGAGAGAAAACGTATAACCGGCAATATCCATGATATAGTAGGGTATTACATTACTAATCTGCTTATGCTCCTTCAGGCTGGACGGTTATTATGCAGGCGAGGTGAACGTCAGAAGACAGAAGAGGTCTTCGATAAGGCCATTGCGCATACCAAGTCTGGCTTGAGTGATGTCCGTAGTACATTCAATCAGCTGTATTATTCCGAGAATAAGGAATCTCTATCGAATAAGATCTTTGAGATAACGAATGTCTTCTCGGAGCTTTCATCGGTGAGGATTAACCTGAATTTCTATAAGGTTCCGTTTTCTCTCGGATCACAGATGGATGATGTTGTCATAAGGTTTGTCCAAGAAGGTATGACTAATTCCGTAAAGCATGGAAATCCTGATTCGATAGATGTTTCAATCCGATGTGATAAGAATATTCTAGAATTGCGGATAAGCGATGATAATCCAGTGTCAGGGAACGTCATGAAGGGAATTGGCCTGACAACCATGGAATCTCGGTTGGGAAAGGTAGGGGGCACCTTGGAGATCTCTGCCTCTAGTACAGGGTTTATATTGCTTGCGGAAATCCCATTAGGAGGTGATTTCGATGGATAATGACAAGATCCGGCTTATGATAGCCGATGATCAGATATTGTTTCTTGAAAGCCTTAAGACTGTCATTGAGCTGCTTTCATCGGATATTGAGATAATAGCTACCCCAAAGAATGGCCAGGAAGTATTGGATTGCATCGCACAGGGAATGATACCTGATGTGATTCTCCTTGATATACATATGCCAGTCATTGATGGAATTGATGTTGCGAAGCATCTTGCGGAATCCAATCCTGACATCAAGATAGTAATGCTGACCGCTTTTGTCGATGATTATTGGAATGTGAAGAAAATCCTCAAGTGCAATGTCGTGGGATATTTATTGAAAGATACGCCGCTAGAGGATCTTATTGAGATGGTTTTCAAGGTCAAGGAGAATAATATCATCCATATCCAAAGAAGCATTGTTGATGACATGTTGGATTATGATAATAAGAATAATGACGGTGATGAATTCCCATTTACCGATCTGACTTCGCGAGAAGCGGAGGTCTTCAATCATATTGCTAGAGGTCTTACTAATGAGGAAATTGCTGATAAGATGTGCATTTCATTGCAGACAGTTAAGAATTATGTGAGCATGATCTATCAGAAGACTGGCATACACAAAAGAGTCCAGCTTATGGCAATAGGGCGTAAGTATCTTCATAGCTAAATTGGTTTACTAGTACTTTTGGATCAATAAGATCCGAAATAATGAGTACTTTTGAATCTGTCGGCCTCCAAATAGCCATGGGAGAATCTAAGCAAGGTTTTCAAAAGGAGGAAACGGATGAGGAAGTCTCTAACACTAATTGTATTATCACTTCTTGCCATTTCTATGGTTTTCGCTTCAGGAACAGAGGAAGTCGGGAATCAGGATATTACGATGGTAACCCAGAGCTTTGCCCAGAATAATATTACGGGAACAGGCCTTGGGACCGGAGATAATCTCCTTGAAGGAATGAAGGAAGAACTTGGTATTGGATTGAATTTCATAATCACCAATGGAACCGATGAACAGCAGCAGATGCTTTTCCGCATCGGCGCTCTCCCTGAAACTGAAGAGGATCTGTTCTATATCCTTCAATCAATGGCTGATGATAGGATAGTCAATTATCTTGAACCCCTTAACAAGTATCTTGAGGAGAAGCCATTAGATGGATTCCCTGAGGACTATTCCGAAGGAATGCTTGCGGATTTCACTATTGATGGCAATCTGTATGCGATACCGATTAGGTCAGGAGTATGGAACATTTGGTATAACCAGAGGATCCTTGAGGAGAGGGGAATAACGGAACTTCCGTCTACTCCAGAGGAAATCTATGAGATAGCGAAGGCCTGTACCTATACACTTCCTAGCGGAGAAAAGGTTTATGGATTTGCTTCTAGAGGAACAAGATGGGATCTGCATGAGCAGCTTGCCATTGGTGCAAGGATGTTCGGCGGCGACATAATTACCCCTGATTATGAGGTTGTCATTAATGAAGAGCCTGTGATTAAGTTCTTGGAACTTTATAGGAAGATGTATGCGGAAGGCCTCATGCCGCCAAACTGGAATAATATGACGGGAAATGATGCTGATCAGATGCTGAAGGATGGCAGAGCCGCCCTGTCCTTGGGATCTGCGAACTATAGTCCGCGTTATAATGATCCTGAGACTTCCAGAGAGGCTGGAAATATACTTCCATGTGAAATCCCGCTGGCTGCTGAATTGCAGACGGAGGACAAGAAGTATAGTGACTCGATTTCATTTACCTGGGCAATATCAATCCTTAAGGGATCTGATCAGAAGGATCTGGCATGGGATGTCATCAGGTATCTTACCTCTGATTACGCCAGTGTCGAGCTGGCTAAGAATGAGAATGCCCCAGCAAGGATGTCCGTGCTTGACTGGCAGGCAGAATCAGGAGATGCGGGTGCCTTAGTCGCTTCTGCAACATTCCCGAGGACAAGGAGTGCCCTGCCTCCACTCGAGAACTCTGGTGAAATCATCGATATCATCGGTGAGCATATGGAGAATGTTGTCATCAAGGGTATGGATGCCCAGACCGAAATGGATATTGCTGCAAGCAAGATTGAAGCTCTTATCTAAATGAATGATTGGGGTGCCATATTGATGAAAGGCACCCCAATTCTGGTAGTTGAAGGAGGCATGATGAAGACGAATAGGAAAACCCTTAGATTACTGACATATGTATTCCCTGCGCTTGCTGTACTTGTGTTTGTTATCCTTATTCCATCTGTTGTTGCCCTTTTTTATGGTTTTACTGACTATTCCCCTGGTAGAGAGGTCAGCTTTATTGGGCTTGATAATTATATAAGCCTCTTAACGAACTCAAGATTCTGGATGGCTGTACTGAATAACGTGTATTATCTTGTCGGCTGTCTGGTTGCGGAGCTTTTCTTAGGATTTTCCTGTGCCTTGCTGCTTAATAAGAGATTCAGATTCCAGCCTTTATGGTTCTGTCTGCTTTTAGCGCCATATGCCGTAAGCCCTGTAGTGGCTGTCCAGATATGGAAGTACCTGTTAGATCCGACATATGGTTGGATAAACTATGGTCTGACCAAGCTTGGTTTTGAACCCGTCATATGGTTTAGCACGAAGCTCACATCTATGATACCTGTATGCTTGGTAAGCGTATGGAAAGAGTTCCCATTTCTCATGATAACGATATATGCGGCGCTTACTACTGTTCCTACGGAAGTTGAGGAGGCTGCAAAGATCGACGGAGCAAGATCCTTCAATTATTTCTTCCGTGTCCTTCTTCCGATAATCTCTCCGGCCGTTCTCGTCGGCTTGGTCTTCAGGATCATCTTCTTGATCAGGTCATTTGAGATCGTATGGGTATTTACCGGAGGCGGACCAGGAACAAGTACAGAAATCCTTGCGATAAACATGTATAAGGAATCCTTCCTGTACTACAACTTCGGAAGGGGGTCGGCCTTGGGGTGGATCCTTCTGGGAATCACATTCGCGGCATCGTATAAGCTCATAAAGAACGCAAACAAGAGCCTGCTTCAGTAATTCAAGGAGGATGCAATGTACAAATACCGGCTTTTGAAGAAACTAAATAGAACACTTTGCTTTGTCTTATTGCTTTTCTTTGTGTTCTTTGCGATTTTCCCCGTATTTCTTGTATTCATTAATTCGTTTAAGTCATCGCTTGATCTGAATACATATCCTCCTAGGATACTTGCGGATTTCACCCTTGATAATTATAAGCATCTGGCTGAGGACAATCCTCGGTTCATGGCTAGCTTGAAGAATAGCGTGATTATCACAGGTGGTGCCTTGATATTGACATTGCTGATAGCCTTTCCTGCCGCTTTCGTATTCTCAAGGCATAAGTCACGATATTTGAAATTCCCTGCCTTGTTCTTGATGATCGTAAGGATGTTTCCTCCGATCGTCATTACCATACCGCTTTATCCGATACTGCGTAGCCTTGGGATGATTGATAAGCATTTCACGTTGATAATCATAAATACGGCTTTTTCAATAAGTCTCGCTGTTTTCATGATGAAAGCCTTTATCGATGACATTCCTGTGGAACTGGAAGAGGCGGCCATGCTTGAAGGATGCACTAAATGGAAGTCTTTTGTGAAGATCACTCTACCGTTAGCAGGTGCAGGAATAACAGCGATAGCGATATTCGTGGCAATCGGAGTGTGGAATGAATATACGTTTGCTTACATATTCAGTATGCGGCGCGCCATTACTGCTCCGGTCGTGATAACGACAATCGAAAGTGATGTGATGGGCATAAATTATGGTGCTTTGTTTGCATCATGCGTTCTGCATCTATTACCAATGCTGATTCTTATCATCGTGATTCATAAATACCTTGTTAAGGGAATGGCAACAGGAGCGATAAAATGAAGGAAAGACTGTATAACGGAATAGAGATTGACGATGGTACGTTCACTTATGATTCATCTTCAGTTTCTGCTGATCGAGCATTTAGCGGGAAGGTCGCTGATGTCATACCAGTTGATGTCGGCCGTCAGTTATTCTTCGATGATTTCCTTATAGAAGACACGGATTGCAGAAGGGTTTTCCATCATCCTGAATGGTTCAAGGATAACCCGGTCCTATTCCCTGAGACTGAAGAAGAACTGGATAACGGAGATTGTCCGATGGCTGCTCCTTTCAATGATGGAGTATGGTTTGATCAGAAGACGCGAAAATTCCGTATGTGGTACATGCCCGGTTGGATGCATACCACTGCCTTGGCTGAAAGTGATGATGGTATTCATTGGGTGCGTCATTTATTCGACGTGGTTCCTGGAACTAATCTCGTTTTCAAGAAGAGAAAAGGCTATGAGCGTGATGGTGCCTTGATTTGGATCGATGATTTTGCGACCAATGAAAAGGAACGATACAAGATGTTCCAGTTCTTTAGGTTAAGAGGAGCGGATGGCAGGGACCTGGAGGAGGGGGGCCTTTATATATCTGCTGATGGTATCCATTGGGATGGTCCCGTGGTTACTGATCCGGTAGGTGATAATTCCTGTTTCTTCTACAATCCATTCCGGAAGAAGTGGTGTATGAGCATTCGCCGTAATGCCCCCACGACTGGTAGACTTGCCGAAGAGATGCCTGTAGGGATAAGGAAGCGATATTATAAGGAAGATGCTGATTTCCTGCATGGCGCTGCGTGGGATTCAAATGATGAAGTACTTTGGCAAACTACCGATCCAAAGGATCTTCCTGATCCAGCGATTCCTGATCATAATGTTGCATTATATGATGTTAATGTTGTTGCATATGAGAGCGTAATGATTGGTTTGTTTGGAATCTTCAGAGGACCGGAGAATCATATTTGTCAGGAAAAGGGCATACCTAAGACCATTGACTTGGAAATTGGGTTCAGCAGGGATGGATTCAACTTCACTCGTCCTGATAGGACTCCGTTCTTAGCTGCTTCCAGAATCCCCGGAACGTGGAATAAGGGGTATTTGCATGCTTCTGGTGGTGTTTGTCTGGTCTTTGAGGATAAGATACGGTTCTATGTGACGGGGTTTTCCGGGATCTCTCCGAATCTATCTGGCAATCAGATGGGCCAATCCGGAAGGTATCGGAATGCTATGTATGCTGGGGCTTCTGTGGGAATTGCAGAATTACGTAGAGATGGATTTGCCTCAATGCATTCTGATCAGGATGGATATCTTCTGACAAAGCCATTGAGATTCTCCGGTTCTTTCCTTTTCATGAATTGCGATGCATCCAAGGGATGTATCAAAGTTGAGGTGCTGGATGAGGCCGGTAATGTTCTCCCTGGATATTCCAAAGAAGAATGCAAGCCTATAGAAAACGATTCGGTTAAGACTGCTGTGACATGGGATGGTGGTGCATCCTTATCTAGCATAAAGGGTAAGACGGTCAGGTTCAGATTCATCATGGATTCTTCTGATCTGTATTCCTTCTGGATCTCGGATGATCTAGCAGGTCATAGTAATGGATTCGTCGCCGCTGGAAGTCCAGATTATCCAGGTCCAATCGATGAGTAGGAGAAAAACGTGATCAGAATATCCTTTGATGAGATTAAGTGTACTGTAAAACGTATACTTGAAATGAGAAAAGTTGATGCCGATGACGCAGAAATCCTTTCAGGAATAATTGCCAATAACAGCCTGGATGGCGTATACACGCATGGAATAAATCGGTTTCCTCGAATTGTGTCGAATCTGGAAAGCGGAGTGATAGATGCGTCTGTGGAGGTAACGCTAACCTCCGCTGCTGGTTCTATGGAATGTTGGGATGGTCATTATGGCATAGGGGCTATAAATGCTTTCAAGTGCATGAGGCGAGCCATTGAATTAGCATCACAATATGGAATCGGGCTTGTCGCTTTAAGACACAATAATCATTGGTTGCGAGGCGGGACGTATGGTCTACAGGCTGCTGAAAATGGCTTTGTCGGAATATGTTGGTCTAATACGATGCCTAATATGCCTGTATGGGGCGGTAAGAAGCCTAATATAGGAAATAATCCATTGATAATCTCCGTTCCTCGAAGCGATGGCCGTCATTTTGTATTTGATTCCGCTCTTTCCCAGTTTTCCTACGGGAAGCTAGAGGAGTGTAGGCTAAAAGGGGTGCAGCTTCCTTTCTATGGGGGATTTGACAACAATGATGAATTGACGACTGATCCGGCGGTTATTGAAAAGAATGGAAGATTGCTACCTATCGGGTATTGGAAAGGCAGTGGTTTATCTATCGCATTGGATTTGGTTGCTACGATTCTTTCAGATGGTAATTCAGTAACTGAAGTAGGCAGATTGGGTAATGAAAAGGGATTGACGCAGGTAATGATCGTAATTGATCCTTGCAGGCTGAACTCAAAAGAGCATATAGATCATATTACCGCAACGATATTGGATGATATAGATGAATCGGATTCCGGTGTGCATTATCCCGGCGAAAGGATGTGGCAGACTAGACGTGAAAATGAGGAATTAGGGATTCCGATAATCGAAAGCGTGTGGAATGAGGTTTTAGGTTTCTTATGATTTTGATGTCCCGGATATGCTTCTTGATAAGATCCGTCTGGGACGGGAGAGCTATTATGTGAATATGAGCATGATGAGGCTTCCTGCTGATTCGGATGCTGATTCATTGAAGGTAGAGGAATAATCCTTATGGGAAATGGTGCTTCTTTGTAAAGATCATTGGTGATCATTATAGGAAATCAAGGCTTTCCATAAAGAACCGAAGGGCTATGGACATAGCAAATCGCTTCTGATATCCTCTCCCGCAGGAGGCTCGGATGACCGGTCAGCTAGCTATTTCAGTAGCGGATGGAAGGTTCGGGCTTAAGTGTTTCACTTTAGTTGGTTCTTGCCGGGTATTATCCGGCTTTTTTCATGTCAGGAGGATGTAGATGAACGTTTTTGCCTCAAGATCTCTCTGCGTCATCGAGGATTTCTCGATCAATGAGAGGCGGTATTTCTTCAAGAAGGTCTATGAGCTGAAGAAGGCGATCCTTGCCGGTGATGAGAAGACGATGGATGCCTTCCGCATCAATGATCCGGATTTCGGGATCTATGAGGTGTTCCTGGAGGACAGCACGAGGACAAAGGAATCGTTCCGCAATGCCGCCAAGTTCCATCATGCCAAGGTATCTGAGCTGATGTCCTCATCTTCATCCATAAACAAGGGAGAGAGCTATGCGGATACATTCAACATGCTCTCGGGATACAGCAATTCGATCTTCATCGTCCGCAGCCGCGTGGAGGGCCTGACGAAGTGGCTTTCGGAGGAATGTTCCGAGTACGCTGAGCGCAACGGCCTGCCGTATCGTCCTGCGTTCATCAATGCCGGGGACGGAAAGCATGAGCATCCGACGCAGGAGCTCCTTGATGAGTTCTCGTTCCTGGAGGATCTTGATATGTCCTTCGACAGCATCCATGTCGCCCTTGTCGGGGATCTCTATCATGGCCGGACCGTCCACTCCAAGGCAGATGGGCTCAAGATATTCAACCACGTAAAGGTCGATCTGATAGCTCCGGATGAGCTTATGATGCCGGAAAGCTATATCGAGAAGATGAGGGAGAATGGCTTTGAGGTCTCCCTCTATCCATCGATCGAGGAGTATCTCAAGGGAGGTAAGATCGCAAGGCTCTGGTACTTCACGCGCCCGCAGCTTGAGAGGATGGGCGAGAGGATACTCCAGAAGCAGGATATCCTAAGGGAGGCAATCACGTTCCGTAAGGACTTCCTGCCGTATCTCCTTCCAGATACCAAGTTCTATCATCCTCTTCCTCGCCATAAGGAGCATCCGACGATTCCCACGTGGCTTGATAAGACGAGCCTCAATGGATGGGAGAGGCAGGCCATCAATGGCATGTACTGCCGCATGGTACTCCTTTCGCTGATTGCCGGCAGGATCGGTGATGATTACGTGCCTGTTCCTGGCGAGCATGAGTCGGATCTGAGGACCGAGGAGTACATAATCCAGGTTGAGCCGAGCGGCAGCAAGAAGGATAAGAACTACTCTGAAGGCGTGCGCCCGATCTCTGACGGCATAGTGATAGACCACATCTGCAAGGGCGATGAGCCTGGCGAGATCCGTTCCCATATGCGCCTTATCTCCTCTGTCCTCGGACTTGATGATGGCAAGGGCGGCGAATGGATATCCACAGGATCTGATGGCAGGTACAAGGGCATAATATTCCGCCCAGGTGCCAGGAAGCTTGAGAGAAGGGATCTCAAGCGCCTTGCCGCCGTGGCTCCGCACTGCACGCTCAACATCATCAAGGATGGCCGCGTCGTGGAGAAGTACAGGACGCACATGCCTCCGCGCATCTATAACTTCGATGATCTGTCATGCCAGAACGAGGCCTGCATCTCCAACCCAGTCAATGGAGAGGGAGTCCCTGCATCGTTCTACAGGACACCTGACGGGCATTTCGCCTGTGCCTACTGCGGCAGGTTCCATTCCTTCAAGGAAATTTGGAAAAAGCACTGATTCGATGGTATGATTGAGGTTGAATATGAAGAAGCTAGAAGAGATCACTGAATACTATGGCCCTATACTTGCTAAGGGCGCATTTGAGCTTGGTGCCATAAGGCTGTCTCCGGAGAATCCGTTTACATGGGTCTCCGGCTATCGCATGCCGATCTATAATGATAACAGGCAGTTCCTGGCGGAGCCTAAGTACAGGGCCCTGATACGTGATGCCTTTGCAGACATCATCGATTCGCTCGGCGTGCAGGCTGATAACATCGCAGGTACGGCTACTGCCGGCATCCCTCATGCGACAAGCCTTGCCGATATGCTGTATAAGCCGCTTTCTTATGTCCGTTCCTCATCGAAGGACCATGGGCTTGGCCATCAGATAGAGGGGCTGGGCCAGAGCGGATCATACGAGGGGAAGAACGTCCTTCTGATAGAGGATCTCATCTCCACCGGCTCCTCGTCTCTCAAGGCTGTTGAGGCCGTGAGGGCTGCAGGCGGCAGGTGCGATCTCTGCCTTGCCATCTTCACATATGGCTTCAAGACCGCAGAGGATGCGTTCGCAGCCCTGGATCCGCCGTGCGTGTTCCATACCATCCTCTCATATGATGTCATGGTGCGTACCGCGGAGGAGACTGGCTATATCTCATCCGAGTCCGCAGCAGCCCTCCGCCAGTGGCGCGAGGATCCGTTCGGCTGGGGAGAGAAGAGGGGATTCCCGAGGGAGATCAAGGCATGAGCTATATAGACAGGCTTCGCGAGAGCGCCAGAGAGGCGGGCAATATCGTATGCATGGGACTCGATCCGGTGCTGTCCGTGCTTCCAGAGTCGGATGCTCCGGTGCGTGAGCGCATCGGCTCTTATTTCTCAGAGCTTTTCCGCCGCATGAGGCTGGAGGGAATCTCTCCGGCGGCATTCAAGCCGAATATAGGGTATTATCAGTCGCTTGATGATCCTAGGGCCGAGGACTTCTCCGGCTCGCTGGCCCTGGTTGACGTGCTGGAGCTGCTTGAGACGTATTTTCCATCGATTCCCGTGATACTCGACAGCAAGCGTGGCGATATAGCGAAATCGAGCGAGAACTATGCCCGCGAGGCCTTCGACTGCTGGAAGGCTGATGCCGTCACTGTGTCTCCGTACATGGGGAGCGATTCCGTGCTGCCGTTTGCGTATGAGGATAAGGGCATGTATATCCTCAACCGTACATCCAATCCCGGTGGGAAGGATTTTCAGGATGAGCTTGTCCTTGACCGTGTCGATGAGAAGGAGCTCTATCCGCTTTATCAGGCCGTGGCCATTCGCATCATCGGCTGGAACGATGGCCGCCGTGGCATAGGAGCGGTCGTAGGGGCGACGAATCCTAATGAGCTTGGCCGGATCGCGGCCCTGTATGCCGGCAAGGATGTTCCGATGCTCATCCCGGGCGTGGGAAGCCAGGGAGGAAGCGCGAGCGAGGTCATCGCCATGATGAATGAAGCCGGCTATGAGCTTGCACTCTCGCGCATAAACTCATCATCTGGCCTTACCCATCCATGGAAGAAGGGCGCGGCTCCGGAGGACTGGCTTGATCAGTGCATGAGCGCGATCCATAAGCTCCTTGATGAGGCATCGCTCTGATGGATGCGCGTTCTGTCCTTCGTGGTAGCCATAGGCGTGGGGAGCTGCATCTTGCGACCGTATCAGGGGTAGCTTCGACGAAGAAGGAGCTTATAAGGCTCTTCGATAGGAATATCCCCAGCATTGATATCATCACGACAAAGAGCTTCCAGGTCGTTCCGACTCCGGGAAACAGGGAGCCTGTCGTGTGCTCTCCTTCGACGGGAGATTTCGGCAATTCGGTAGGGCTCCGCAATCCGGGCATGGAAACGGCTCTTAAGGAGCTGAAGGAACTCAGGGGGGAAGGACTGAGAGCCATCCTCAATGTTTCCCTTGCCGCGAATAACACGGATGATTTCATCACCCTGGTAAGGGCGTTCGATAGCGTCGCCGACATGCTGGAGCTCAATTTCTCATGCCCTCATGCCGCATCTGGCTTCGGCGCATCGATAGGTACCGATAAGGACACGGCTGTAGCGTATGTCAAGGCAATCGTCTCAGCGTATCCCGAGAGGAAGGCTCCGCTCATCGTGAAGCTTTCTCCGAATGTCCCTGACATAGCAGCGATCGCAGATGCCGTCATAAAGGCCGGCGCCGATGGCGTTGCTGCTATCAACACGGTAGGTCCGAATCTCTATATCGAGCCACATTCCGGGGCCCCGATCCTCAACAACAATCTCGGAGGAAGGGGCGGTGCCTCAGGGGAGTGGGTCAAGGAGGATGCGATAAGGGCGATACGCGCTATCCGTGAGCGGATCGGTGATGAGCCGCTGATCCTCGGGATGGGAGGCGTCTCCTCCGCGGAGGATGCAAGGCGCATGGTTGACGCAGGTGCCGACAGCGTCGGAATTGGATCGGCCCTGTCCCGTGTCCATCCGCAGAGATGGGAGGCATATCTCCATGCGATCAAGGCCGGGGAGGATAGCTCCGCCTACCTTTCGAAAACCAACGCGCTTGAGTACACGCCGCACAGGATCGTGAAGAAGGAGCTCTTCGAATCCGATGTCGTCGTGCTGACGCTTGACGGGAAGACGAATGCCGAGCCGGGCGAGTTCTGCTTCATCTGGATACCAGGCAAGGGCGAGAAGCCGTTTTCCGTTGCTGTCAACGCCCCTCTTACCTTCCTTATAAAGAAGCGAGGCGCATTCACCTCCGCGCTTTTTGAGCTCTCCGAAGGGGATACCCTCTACACGAGGGGACTGTATGGCAGCCCGATGGTCTATGAGAAGACTAGGCATGCCGTCCTGATCGGCGGAGGAACCGGGGCCGCGGTCCTTCCTCTTATCGCTGAGCGCCTTTCCAAGGATGGTACTGAGATGGATATCCGCGTAGGCGTTGTGGAGCTTGCCAGCGGCAAGGAGCCGCTGGAGGATGAGCTTGCCTCCTATGGCGATTTCCGCGCCATTGCCGATGATGGCCAGCCTGGCCGTGTCGTCGACACGCTTTCCGCCGATGACCTTTCCGGCGATACCGCACTTTATGTCGTAGGTCCTGGAAAGCTGATGGAGAGGGCCGCGAGGAAGGCTGAGTCACTGGGGCTCCCTGATGATAGGATCTACCTTTCGATGGAGAAGAACACCATGTGCGGCATCGGCATGTGCGGTGAGTGTGTCTGCGGCGGGCATCTGCCCTGCAAGGAGGGGACCTTCTTCACTTGGAAGATGCTCAAGGAGAATGATGTAGCGCTATGATCGATCCGCATGTGCATCTCAGGGACTGGGAGCAGAAGGACAAGGAGACGGTGCTTCATGGCATGGAAACCGCGAGGCGCCTTGGATTCACGCATCTTTTCGACATGCCGAATACCAGCCCTGCCTGTACCTCAAGGCCGCTGCTCCTGGAGCGCCTTGCCCTTGGTGGCGAGGCCTCTGAGAAGACAGGCGTCTCGTACCATATCTATGCGGGTCTGACGAATGATGAGGAGCAGATACGGGAAGCCGTACACCTCCATTCAGAGCTTTTCCCTCTTATCGTCGGGCTTAAGATGTTTGCCGGGCATAGCACCGGGAATATGGGGATAATAGGAGTCGAGCCGCAGAGAAGGGTGTTCCAGATCCTTGCTGATGCCTCTTACGAGGGAGTCCTTGCCGTCCATGCCGAGAAGGAGGAGCTGCTTCATCCTGAGCTATATGTCCCGGGACGCTATGAGACTCATTGCGATGCCCGTCCGGCTGAGGCTGAGACCGAGAGCGTCAAGGACCTTGTGACGCTGGCGCTTGAGACCGGCTTCAAGGGCAGGCTGCATATCTGCCATGTTTCGGCCGCATCGACGATAGAGTATGTCAGCTCAGTCCGTGCTGACCTCGATATAACGATGGGGGCCACTCCTCACCATGCCCTCCTTTCCCGTGATGATGCCAGGAATGAGGCGCTTATGCTGAAGATGAACCCGCCGCTCAGGAGCGAGGCGGACAGGGATGCCGTGTTCAATGCTCTTCTCGATGGGACGATAGACTGGGCGGAGTCGGATCATGCGCCGCATACCAGGGCTGATAAGGAGAAGGGGGCGTCCGGTATCCCAGGGCTTCCAGGGATGCTTCTCCTCCTTGACCGGATGAGGAAGGCCGGATGCGGCGAGGCAAGGCTGAAGGAAGCCTTCGGGAGAGCCGCGATCCGTACCTTCGGCCTTCCTGATGAGGATATTGTATTGCCCTCCGATCCCCTTGAGCGCTATCTGGAGGCGCGAGACGAATACTGGCTTGATCCGTACCGGCTGCTCTGCTGATGCCTTTCCTCGCTATATTCACACAGCCTCTCCGGGGGCTGTTTCACTTTGTCCTCTCTTGTGCTACCATCACCATGATAAGGAGAATGCCATGGACGAAGGCGGAAGTACCAACCCTTTACCTAGACGTACTTGATTAGAGCCTTCGACCGCCATTAGTGGTCAGGGCTTCGGAGGGCCAGATGATCACTAAGAGAATGGATTTATCCCCAAGACAGGATTTTACCTGGATCGATGCCAGGGAACTCGATAAGGATGATATCTCGATCCTTACCGATGAGTATCTCATCTCATCGGAGCTTCTTGCAGATATCATGGATGTGGACGAGCAGAGCAGGATAGAGAAGGATGATGACTACACGATCATCATCTGCCGCCTGCCTTCGAGCGAGGAGGATGAGGAGAATCCCCTCGAGCGTACATCGATACCGCTTGGCATCGTGCTTTATCCTGATAAGGTCATAACGATCTGCCGTGGAGACAGCGTCGTAATCGATGACTTTGCCCGTCATAGGTTCAGGCAGTGCCCTGTCGATACCAAGGAAGGCTTCGTGATATCCATACTGGGGCATGCTGCCCTCGTGTATATCAGGCTCCTGAAGTATATCAACAGGCAGAAGGACATCGTCGAGGAACAGCTGCAGAAGTCGATAATGAACTATGAGCTTATACAGCTGCTGCAGATACAGAAGTCCCTCGTATACCTGACTACCGGCCTGACCGGAAATGAGATGCTTCTGGAGAAGCTTCAGAAGACGCCTTACTTCCGCGTCAACAGCGAGGCAGAGGAGGAGTTCCTTGAGGACAGCATCACAGATAACAAGCAGGCTATCGCGATGGCCAATATCTATTCCGATATCCTCACCGGCACGATGGATGCGTTCGCCTCTGTCATCAGCAATAACATGAATGTCATAATGAAGCGCCTCACGGTGATCTCGCTGTCGCTGATGTTCCCGACCTTCATCACCGGCTTCTTCGGCATGAACGTATCGCTTCCGGGAATGGACAGCCCGTGGGCATGGCTGTTCCTGCTGATACTCTGCGGCCTTGTCGCCCTGATTGGAAACATCTTCATCTCCGACAGGAAGAACCGGTCCGTGCTTAAGGCCAGCCTGGCGGAGAAGAAGAGGGGCCGCAGCGACAGGAGTCCTGCGGAAATCAAGTATCTCAGGCGTAAGCGTGAGACTCTTGAGGGAGACGACTAGCTCCTTATGATGCGGAGGATTGCTCCCTTCAGGTATTCGCTCTCAGGGAATGACAGGCGTACAGGATGATCCTCTCCTGCGCTCAGCGTGCGCAGGAGCTGGACCTCTGCATGCGCGTCCGCTGCTGCCCATGATAGCATCATGCGGAAGCTTTCCCTCGTCATTGCTGCAGAGCATGAGAATGTGGCTATTATTCCCCCGTTCCTTATCTTGGTCATCGCAACGCGGTTAAGGTCCTTATATGCCTTCATGGCGTTGTCGAGGCTGCCCTTGGTCCTGGCAAGCTTCGGCGGATCGAGGATCATCAGGTCATACTTCCCGCTCTCTACCGTACGGATATGCTCAAAGCAGTCTGCGTCGGTAATCGTGACACGGTCCCGGGACCCCTTGGCTATCACGCCCTCATCCTCATTGATGTGTATCTGATACAGGAGGTGCCGCAGTGCGCTTTCCGAGGAATCAACCGCATCTACCGAGAGCGCGCCGCCCCTGAGCGCATGGAGCGTGAACGGTCCTGTATATGAGAAGAGATCGAGCACCGTCCTTCCTTCGGCATACTCCTCGACTATCCTGCGGTTATCCCTCTGGTCGCAGTAGAATCCTGATTTCTGTCCCTTGCCTGGCGCGGCTTCATAGAGGATGCCGTCCTCGATGAATCTGACGCTGGGACGTGACAGATCCCCTGCAGTCTCCTTCCCGTCCCTGAATGTCCTGATCCTGTCAGGCAGCCCTTCAGATGAAGCATATGCCTTGTCTACCGAGGATTCTATGATGGCTGGGTGGAGGAGGGCGTCAAGCTCTGCGGCAATCTGAGGGAGGAAGCGGTCTGCGAAGCGGGATGATGCTATGATCCTTATCTCCCGGCCATAGCAGTCTGCCGCTATTCCCGGAAGGAAGTCCGCCTCGCCATGGATCAGGCGCAGTGCCGTCGTGCCTTTCTCCCCGAGGAGCCTTGCCCTTCTCAGTACCGATTTCCTTACCAGCGATCTTACCAGCGATTCATCTGCCTGCGTCCCTTCGTCCCATGAGAGCAGGTGAAGCACTATGTGGCTCTTCTCATCATAGTAGCCGTAGGCGATGAAATCGCCATCTGCGGAGAGGACCTTGGCGAAGTCCCCTTCGCCGCGGTTCCCGTCTACGCGGTCTATCGCTCCGGAGAATACCCACGGATGATGCTTGAGAAGGAGCTTCTCCCTTCCTGCCTTTATCGTGATTGTATGCATGGGCTCATCGTAGTGTATGGCAAATACTATGTCAAAAGGCTATGCTCATGGCATGAAGGCTGTATTCTTCGATCTTGATGGTACTCTTTTCTATACGCTTGAGGATATAAAGGCGGCTATAGACTACGCTATAGCCCCGTATGACGGTGAGAGCGTGCCTCTGGATGATGTCAGACGCTATGTGGGACGGGGACTGAGGCGTGCGCTTGCCCAGGCGATCGTGGAGCATTGCCCTCCTCTTGAGGATGAGGGGGAGCAGGAGCTTATGCAGGCGCTGATGATCTCGTACTATGAGAAGCATCCTGTGGTGCATACGTATCCTTATCCGGGAATAGCGGAGCTGCTTCGTTCCCTGAAGGAGCGAGGCGTGATGCTTGGCATCATATCGAATAAGGCCGATGGCATCGTGCAGCAGATCGTGTCTGCGCTCTCTCCGGTTTCCTTCGATTTCGTTGCAGGAGCCGTTCCCGGTGTCCCTCTCAAGCCTGATCCGTCAGCGCTCCTCTCTGCTCTTGGACGCCTGTCGCTTTCCCGGGAGGACATCGTGTATGTGGGAGACAGCCCTGTCGATGCCGAGACTGCGAGCCGCGCCGAGGTCCGGTCTGTGATCGTCTCCTACGGATTCTCCTCAAGGGAGGAGCTGGAAGGCAGGGGAATAGAGGTTGGAGCGGAAAATGTATCAGAGCTGGGTGCTGCATTGTCGCGATACCTGTGATTCGGTGCTATCATTGAGATTCAGGAGGATTAAATGGATTTTACCGAGAAGATGAAGGATGACATCCTTACCCAGGCTAGGGAATATATCGATGCCGAGACCGATGCCGTATTCAAGGACGAGGTCGAGGCTGCCATAGAGATGGAGGATTGGGAAGGCCTCTATGATCGCTTCTATACATCGCTGGCCTTCGGGACGGCGGGGATGCGCGGCGTCATCGGCGGTGGTACTAACAGGATAAACACGTATATGGTGCGGAAGGTCTCCCAGGGGCTTGCCCAGTACCTCCTTTCCGCCGTCTCCGAGCCTTCTACGGTCATAGCCTATGATTCCAGGCTCTTCTCAAAGGAGTTCGCGCTCTCTGCCGCGTGCGTGCTTGCGGCCAACGGCGTGAAGGTCTATCTCTATGATACGCTGCATCCGGTTCCGATGCTTTCTTTCGCGGTCCGCTACCTAAAGGCTACCTCCGGAATCGTGATCACTGCTTCCCATAATCCGTCGAAGTACAATGGCTATAAGGTATACTGGTCCGATGGCGGACAGGTGACCCCTCCGCATGATATCGGGATAGCCGATCTCGCCAATGCAGTCACGCCTGATAAGATACGTGATATGACCGAGGGGGAGGCCAGGCGCAGCGGTAAGCTTGTCTCCGTGCCGGATGATGTGGATAACGCGTACTATGAGATGGTGATCTCATCGCTCCGCAGGCCTGAGCTTGTCAAAGGCTCGGATATCATGGTGGCATATACGCCGCTCCATGGATCAGGAAACGTCCCTGTGCGCCATATGCTCTCAACCCTTGGCATAAGATGCTCGGTCGTCAAGGAGCAGGAGGCTCCGGATGGAAGCTTCCCGACAGTGAAGCTTCCTAATCCTGAGAGTGCGGAGGCCATGCAGCGCGTCATAGCGCTTGCCAAGGAGATCAAGGCTGATATCGTCCTGGGAACGGATCCCGATGCCGACAGGCTTGGAATCGCGATTCCCACCGACAGCTCCAAGACAGATTATCTTCTTCTCACGGGAAACCAGATAGCGACGCTGCTTGTCGATTATCTTCTCTCTACGGCCAGGGAGCTTAAGGCCAGGGACGGCATTCCGTTCGTCGCCAAGAGCCTTGTCACTACCGATATCGTCAGGAAGATCGCAGAGAAGAACGGGGGAGAGTGCAAGGATGTGCTTACCGGATTCAAGTACATCGCTGAGGAGATAGAGAAGATCGAGAGCGGCAGGAACCCCGGGCGTTACTTCCTCTTCGGATGCGAGGAGAGCTATGGCTTCCTTACCGTTCCTTCCGTCCATGATAAGGATGCCGTGTCCTCATCGGTTGCCGCCGTTGAGATGATGTGCTACTACGCCTCAATCGGCAAGACGCTGCAGCAGAGGCTTGATGAGATCTATGCCGAATATGGATATTCCACCGAGGTCGTCTTCTCCAACGAGTTCGATGGTGCTGAGGGGAAGGAGAAGATGAAGGGAATCATGGCCTCCCTCAGGTCGCTCTCGGCTGGATCGAAGCTTGCAGGACGTACCATAGAGGGCATGGAGGACCTGCTGGATGAGGGAACGGGCTTCCCGAAGTCCGATGTCGTGATCTTCCGCTTCAAGAGCGGAGAGAAGCTCGTCGTCCGTCCTTCAGGCACTGAGCCTAAGATCAAGTACTATCTCTTCCTCACCGAGGGAAAGGGAGGAAGAAAGGCCCTTGAGGAAGGGAAGGCAGAGATCAAGGAGGAGTTCGTAAAGGCACTGTCCTGACGGACGTTCCTTACGCATGACGCCGCGGAAAACCTGCGGCGTCGCCTTTACTGCATGGCCATCGGGTTGGCGCGGACAGGGTATCAGGGCGTATATAGGTCATGTACGCCTTTGCCGTTACCGCGCTCATATATCTCAATCATGCCATGCCTTGGGTACTGGCGAGGCCTCTTGCCTTCCTTCCCCTTGCTGCTCTCTGCATCATTGCTCTCGCATCCGTAAGCGTGGAGCGTGCCCTTGAGCTTTTGTTCATCATCCTGCTTGCCTATGCGCTTTCCTCCGCATCCCTCTCCTCAATCATCTCGATAGGCATGGATGGCGGGGATGTCGTTGCGCTCCATGGCCGGGTGTCCCAGGACAGCGTGCAGCGCAATGGACGCAGCGTCGGATTCCGACTGGACGCAGCGGCAGCGGAGGATAGGGGAGGCTCCGTATTCACGGCCAGGGGATCGGTGTACGTCATCTCGGATCAGGCAGAGCTTTACCGCGGGGACTGGGTAAGATGCTCCGGCCGGTTCAGCGGTCCTATATTCCTTTCTTCCTCGGCTTCCATCATCGACCGTCCGCTCCTGACATCCTTCAGACGCTCCATCGTCATGGCACTGAAGCATAGCCTTGGCCGCGCAGGGGAGGCTGGAGAGCTTTCGATGAGGCTGCTTCTTGGATCCGGGGAGCTTGGGGTATATGGCCTTTCGGATGATGCCCGCTCTGCAGGCCTTGCCCATGTGCTTGCGCTCTCGGGGATGCATCTTACGATAATAGCATCCATCATTTCCATTCCGCTGCGCTTCCTTGGAAAGGGTGCAAGGCGTATGATCATAACGCTCTTCCTCGTCTTCTTCTCATTCCTCTCCGGCTGGAGGCCGTCGATGCTGCGGGCACTCATATTCCGCATGCTGCTTGAGAGCGATCTCAGGCTCGATGAGGCCTTCATCGCGTCGGCTGTCATCCTGTTCTCGATCCAGCCCTCCGCTGCCGTGGATCTTGGAGCTGAGTATTCCTTCATCTCCCTTGCCGCCATATTCCTCCTTTCCGGCCGCATGGACAGGGGCCTGCGCAGCCTGCTGCCGATTCCTCCTTCATTCTCCATCTCGGCTGCCGCTTCCGTGGCCGCATTGGTCTTCTCCATCCCCTTGACGCTTTCCGTGTTCGGAAGCTATCAGCTGGGAGCCATCGTGACATCGCTTCCGCTTACTGCGATGATCTCGCTGTATATGTGGATGTCTATGGCGGTGCTTATCATCCCGCAGCTCATCCCTCTCCTTGAGCTGGCCTACGGTGCCGTGCGCCTGGCCTTCTGCGTATCTGCGGTCTTCCCTGATATCATATCGCTGCTGCCATATATCGCGCTGCTTCTGGTCTCGCTCATGCTCATCATCGTTGCCCGTAATGAGTGAGTCTGCTATCCTCTGAGTCATGTGGAGCCTCAATTACAGCAGCATCAGCGAGATATCCAGCGTGCTATCATCCCATGGCCTTGCCATGTCCAAGAAGTTCGGACAGAACTTCCTCATCTCACCTGATGCGAGAGAGCGTATCGTCTCTCTCATAAGGCCGGAAAGCGGCATGGAGATCTGGGAGATCGGTCCTGGCCTTGGTGCCATAACCCACCTTCTTATCCGCTCCGGGGCTTCGGTGACGGCATTTGAGATCGATCATGGCTTTGCTTCCATACTCCGTGATGAGGCCTTTGCCGATGAGGACTTCACCCTTGTGGAGGGTGATGCGCTTGAGACGCTCTTCAGCATGAGCGGCGTTCCGGAACGGGTGGTAGGAAACCTGCCATATAACGTTGGCTCTCAGATAATCGGCCGTATGATAGAGCGCGGGGTATTGCCGCAGATGATGGTGTTCACGCTGCAGAAGGAGGTTGGAGAGAGGATGACGAGCGGCCCGGGAGATGAGGAGTATTCATCATTCTCCATCCTTACCCAGATCGATTATGACAATGCGATTGCCTTCACGATTGCTCCTGGCTCGTTCTATCCTGCTCCGAACGTGGAAAGCGTCGTAGTTCTGATGAGGCGCAGGGAGAAGAGCCTTGTCGAAGCAGCTGACCGGGATCTCTTCATCCGCATGGTCAGGGCGCTTTTCTCAAAGCGGAGGAAGACGATCCGCAACAACCTGCTCACATCACCGTTCTCAGCGCTTGGCAAGGCTGGCATAGAGAGGGCCTTTGACGAGGCAGGGCTTACGGGAAGCGAGCGTGCAGAGGTGCTTTCCTATCAGGCGCTCGTCAGCCTCATGCAGGCGCTCCGTGATATCTGATAGGGCTACTTACTATTATGTATCTTATTTAATGGCATGAATATATGATAATGATGCCATATGACTGGCCATAGTATCCGATGCGTTAGTTATCTATGCTTACTTATATGTTTGGGAATTTAAGAGGCCACCGAATGGTGGCCTTTTTGCTGTAATCGTATCAGTTGGCTGCGGCCTGTGCGAGAGTGATCGCGGCCGTGACTACGATATCATCCTCTGAGCATCCTCTTGAGAGGTCTGATACAGGCTTTGCGAATCCCTGGAGGATCGGTCCGTATGCCTCTGCTCCCGCAAAGCGCTGGACGAGCTTGTAACCGATGTTTCCTGCCTGAAGGTCGGGGAAGACGAGGGTGTTCGCATGTCCTGCGACATCTGAGCCTGGGGCCTTGAGGGAAGCGACGCTCTGCACGATCGATGCGTCAAGCTGAAGCTCTCCGTCAACCTTCAGCTCCGGCGCCTTCTCCTTGATGATCGCCAGGGCTGCTGTTACCTTGTCGATGAGCTCGCCCTTCGCTGATCCCTTGGTTGAGTATGAGAGAAGCGATACGATAGGCTCCGCGCCAAGGAAGACGCGGCAGCTATTTGCTGCTTCTGTCGCGATATCTGCAAGCTGCTCGGATGTCGGATTAGGGATTGTCGCGCAGTCAGCGAAGATAAGCGAGCCATTCACGCCGTACTGGGCCTTGTCCGTTGCCATGACGAAGCAGGAGGAGGCATTCTTCACGCCGGGCTTCGTCTTGATGATGGTGAGGGCTGCGCGAAGGACGCTTGCCGTCGTGGACTCTGCTCCTGCGACCATCGCATCTGCGTATCCGAGGTGGACGAGCATCGCGCCCCACCTGAGAGGATCGACGATATCAGCGGCAGCCTGCTCCTCGGTCATTCCCTTGTGCTTTCTCAGCTCATAGTACTCATGGGCGAACTCTGCCTTCTTATCGCTGGTGGCTGGATCGCTGATCTCTATGCCAGTGAGGTCGACTCCAAGCTTCTCTGCATTGGCCTTTACCTCTTCGGTCCTTCCTACGAGCATTACCGATGATGCGATTCCCTGATCGACGATCATCCTCGCGGCTCTTACGGTCCTTGGCTCAAGGCCTTCAGGCAGCACGAGATTCTTATTGGCGGCCTTGGCCAGCCCTTTCATTTTCTCTGCAAATGTCATAGTCACTCCTCGGATTTCACAATCCATCTATAAGATAATACAGCCTTCTCGTTGGTTATTGAAGCATAAGGATCGTCAAGAGAGGGTTTTTCTGATGCCGGAGCTGAGATAGAATGCTCTCATGAAAGGACTGGGCAGCTTCTACGCGGGTAATGCATCCCGCCCCCATGGCATGGGCGGACGACTCGTGCTCTCTGTGATGTCTTTGCTGCATCGTCCCTTCTGGGCATGGGCCCTCAGGTCGCTTCCCTCATCCTCATCAATCCTCGATATAGGAGGGGGAGGGGGAGATGCCCTCCGTATCCTCGGCTCGCGCTTTCCCCATGCGTCCCTCACTCTTCTCGATCCATCTCCGCTGTGCATCAGCATGGCCGGAAGGGATGGGCGGATAGCTGCAGTTCAGGGAAAGGGAGAGTCCTTACCTTTTGGAAA
The DNA here is from genome assembly GCA_944389145.1 of uncultured Spirochaetaceae bacterium. Lineage (GTDB taxonomy): Bacteria > Spirochaetota > Spirochaetia > Sphaerochaetales > Sphaerochaetaceae > Ornithospirochaeta. Next base: position 7,167 of record CALXLH010000014.1, on the reverse strand, counting down.
TGAATCATTTGATTTAATAATACTTCTTGATTCGGTATATTATATGGATATAAGAGTTGCATTCTCGGAGATATTCCGTGTCCTGAGACCCGGAGGAACGGTAGTCATCGGCTTTGAGGCGACGGATCCTGATGCCGTTCCCTCATGGGCTTCTGATAATGGCGTGGTCGTCAGGCGGCCTGAGGATATTTCCTTAGAGCTGGAACGGGCTGGTATGACGGTACGGCTCATAGAGCGCGGACGGCATGCCTGGGCGAGGATTGTTGGGGTTAGGCGTATGTGCTAGCATGGCGCCATATGAGAGAAGGCGATTGGGATATAAAGAAGATAGGCAAGGATATCTGCACGGTGCAGAGATACCTTGGGGCAGAGAGCGAGCTGATCGTGCCGGACAGGATCGGCGGACTCATGCCGGTGGAGATCGGCCGAGGCTTCCTGAAGAAGAGCAATAAGGTGGAGTCTGTCTCGATTCCGAAGACTGTCGACTATATCGATCCTGCGGCGTTCATGACATGGAAGAACGTGAGATCGGTGAAGGCTGATGGACGCAAGCTCAGATCGAAGGAAGGAATCCTTTATGATGGTTCGCTCAGGAACCTTGTCTTCTATCCTCCGAAGAGTGACGTGGTAGATTATGAGGCACCGGAGACGCTTCGCCGCGTTGCTGAAGGGGCGTTCTCCGCAGGAACGAGGCTGCGTACATTCGCTTTCCATGATTCGTTCGACGGGTTCTCGGCCGCTCCTTCTGACTGCCCCCTCCTAGAAAGCTTCATCGCCTTGGGAAATGGCGTTCTTTCCGTGCGAGACTCGGTGCTTTTCAAGGACCATACGCTCCTCTTCTATCCGCCGCGCCGCGCAGCTTCCGAATATTCCATTCCAGACGGTACGGAGGCCATAGCCCCGTCTTCAGTACCGCTTTTCCCCTCATCGCTCAGGAGCCTTCATGTACCGTACTCGCTGAAGGGCGGGCTGGAGGAGAGCGCAAGGAATGTCGCGGCGATCGACGTAGAGTTCGGTAATCCGAGATACAAGAGCGTTGAGGGCGTGCTGTTCTCTTCGAAGGACAGGAAGCTCCTGGTCTATCCCGAGGGAAAGGAGGATGGCCTTTACATGGTCCCGAAGGGAACCAGCGCGATAGCCTCAAGGGCATTCTCCGGCGCGAAGGCCCATACTGTCATCCTCCCATCATCCGTCGTGCATATAGAGGCTGAGGCGTTCGCGTCTTCCGAGATCGAGAGCCTCGTCATCCCGATGACTGTGATGGATATGGATATAAGGGCGCTGTATGGAATGGAGAGGATCAGGAACATATATGTCGAACCGAGGAGCGTTGCCGACGTCTATCTCTCAGGCAGCTTCCTCTCTGATAAGGCGCGGTATATCGGATCGGTATAGCCGATGATTGATTCACGCTTTGAAAGCGGATATCCTCAGACACATGTTTGTCGGGGTATATGGACTTGGTAGATTCGGTTCCTTCTGGGCATCATGCCTTGCCGCATCGGGATGCCGCGTAGCCGCTTACTCTCGCAGCGATCATCCGCTTCCGCCTGGCGTGGAGAGGGGAAGCGAGGATGAGGTGCTGAATGCCGATGTGCTTTTCTTCGCTGTCTCGATATCCTCATTCGAGAGCGTGCTTGAACGTGTCGGAAGCAGGATAGGCCGGGATACCATCGTGATGGATACATGCTCGGTCAAGATATATCCTGCGAAATGGATGAGGGAGCATATCCCGTCCGATAGGTATATGATAGCGACTCATCCGATGTTCGGCCCTGATTCCGGAGCCTCAGGGATAAAGGGACTGCCTATCGTGATGTGCCCCATCTCCCCTGCGGATGATGAGCGCTATCTGAGGATGAAGGGCCTTTTCCTCTCCATGGGGCTTGATGTGCTGGAGATGAGCGCGGAGAAGCATGATGAGGAGGCTGCGTACTCACAGGGCGTGACGCACTTCGTGGGACGTACGCTCAGCGCGATGGGGATGAAGCCGACCCCTATAGCGACTAAGGGATACCGTTCGCTCATGACGATCGTCGAGCAGACCTGCAATGACCCGATACAGCTCTTCTATGATCTGCAGCGGTATAATCCGTATGCCAAGGAGATGAGGCTTTCCCTACAGGTCGCGATAGAGAAGGTCCTGAACGCGCTCAGGAGGGAAGAGGGGTGAACGTCTCGATCTATACGCTTGGCTGCAGGCTCAACCAGGCTGAGAGCGAGGCGATCGCAGAGCGCTTCAAGAATGAGGGATTCTCCGTGACGGGACCTTCTGATGCTGATCTCGTAATAGTGAATTCCTGTACGGTGACCTCGAAGGCGGAGCAGAAGGCAAGGCGCATGATCAGGCTCTTCTCTAAGAGCGCTGAGGTGATAGTCACCGGCTGCTACGCACAGATGGAGCGTGATGAGGTATCATCGCTTTCCGGTAACGTGACGGTGTTCTCCCTTCGCGAGAAGGCCTCGCTCCTCGCCCTGCCGGCCCATCTCAGGGCATCGCTTGACGCAGGGCTTCCGATCCATGAGGCCGTCCGTTCATTCTCATTCCGCTCTGATGATCCATTCGCTTTCGATGCATCATCGTTCCAGTATCATTCGAGGGCATATCTGAAGGTGCAGGATGGCTGTGACAACCACTGCGGCTATTGCCGTACGACGATCGCACGCGGCCCTTCTGTCTCGCTTGATGCCGATACCGTCGTGGAGAGGGCGCTGCGGATAGAGGCTGAGGGATTCCATGAGATAATGCTTACCGGCGTCAACCTCACGATGTATGACCATGAGGGAGATGGGCTGGGAGGACTCGTGGAGAAGCTTCTCCTGCGGCTTGGCGACGGGATGAGGATACGTCTTTCATCGATGGAGCCGGATCATGTCGATGACCGTCTTCTCGATACCCTCTCCGATCATAGGATGCAGCCTCATTTCCATATTCCGATACAGTCTGCCTCCCCCCGTGTCCTTGAGCGTGTCGGCCGTGTCTATCCAATGGAGCATGTGGAGAGGATCATAGGGCGCATGAGGGCTGTGAAGGATGATCCGTTCATCGCCTGCGATGTGATAGCGGGACTCCCTGGAGAAGGGGAGAAGGAGTGGGAGGAGAGCTACGCCTTCCTTTCCAGGATCCGCTTTGCCGCGATGCATGTCTTTCCTTATTCCCCTAGGCCAGGCACGCCGTTGCATGGAGCGCATGACAGGGTGGAGGAGCGGGTGCGGGATCAGCGCGCGGAGCGCCTTCGCCAGCTTTCCGAGAAGATGGGGAAGGAGTATCTTTCCCGCCAGCTTGGCAGGACTGTCGAGGTCCTTGCGGAAGATGGGCTTGAGGGAACGACCGGGAATTACCTCAAGGCCCGCATCATGATGCCTGACGGCAGGATACCGGTGCGCGGCCTGATCTATTCCGGGCGTATCGTCTCGATAGCCCCTGTCACTGTGGAAGTATCTTCTTTGGCCTGACCTTTATCTCCGGGGTGGAGGTCAGGACCAGCGAGTTAGGCGGTATCGGGTCCTTGATCCATGCGCTGGATGCGATCGTGCTGTCATGGCCGATCGTGATATCTCCTAGTATCGTGGCATTGGCATAGATGGTGACATTGTCCTCTATGGTCGGGTGCCTCTTCGTTCCGATCAGGAGCTGCCCGCATCCGTTCTTCGGTATGGACAGCGCTCCTAGCGTGACGCCCTGATAGAGCTTTACATGGCTTCCTATGACGGTGGTCTCTCCGATCACGACGCCTGTCCCATGGTCGATGAAGAAGCTTTCGCCTATCGTTGCGCCTGGATGTATGTCTATCCCGGTCTTCTGATGTATGACCTCGTTCATCATGCGCGGTACCAGCGGAACGCCGCGCTTGAAGAGGAACGAGGCGATCCTGTGCGCGGTAAGGGCCCTCATCGATGGATAGCAGAGTATGACCTCATGGACATTCCTGGCTGCGGGGTCTCCTTCGTATCCGGCCTCCGCATCCTTCTTCAGCATGGTCCTGATAGCGCCGAGATTATCCAGCAGGGCCTCTACGTGCCCATCCGCGATGCGCGATACCTCCTCATCGCTCATCTCTGGATTCTCATAGTGCAGCGAGAGCCTTATCGAGTCCAGGAGAAGCCGTGCGGCCTTCTCCAGGCTGTAGCGTACCGTCTTTCTGAGGCTGTCCATGCTTCCGGTGCCTTGATGGCCGGGGAAGAAGAGCGACATGAACTGCTCCTCCAGCATCTCTATATCGACCATCCGCGGCAGCGTCGTCTCTCTTATGGAGCTGCCTCTCCTTGTCCTTGAGAAGGATGACAGGAACGAGTCCAGGTAATCATCGGGATTGCGCATAAGGCGATGGTACTGCCTTTGCTGCCATGATATCAAGATTCACAGCGGATGCATGGATGGCAATGCCTTGAGTTCTCGCTATAATGGCAGCATGCTGATAAAGGATGAAGTGCTTGGCCTGCTGCTTTCAAGGAAGGGAGAGCGTGTCTCCGGGCAGGAGATCGCAGATGCCCTCTCCTGCTCAAGGATGGCCGTTTCCAAGAGCGTTGCCCAGCTTCAGGAGGAGGGCTTTGATATAGAGACGCAGAAAGGATCGGGGTATGTGCTATGCCGTGCCGATGTCCTTTCTCCACAGGTGCTCTCGCCGCTCTTTCCGGTTCCGGTCCATGCCGTCGGGACCTGCCGCTCTACGATGATCGAGGCGAAGGATCTGATCAACAGGGGCGTGGAGGCTCCGTTCGCGGTCATCGCAGGGTCTCAGCAGGGAGGCCGCGGGCGTCTTGGCCGTTCGTTCTTCTCTCCATCCGGCGGAGTATACTTCTCGGTCGTCCTATCTGGAGATGCCATTCCCTCCCCTGATCTGCTGACCATATCCGCATCGCTTGCCGTCTCTAGGGTGATAGAGCGTCTCACAGGCCGTGCCACGGCGATAAAATGGGTCAATGACGTATACGTCGATGGCTTCAAGGTCGTAGGCATACTCACGGAAGGCATAGTGAACATGGAGCTGGGAGGGCTGGATAAGGCGATCGTCGGCATAGGGATAAACCTCTCTGGAGATGCTTCATCGATTCCTGACGATCTGCGCGATAAGATGGCGTTCCTGTATCCTCAGGGTTCCTCTCCCGTAAGTCGCGGCGAGATGGCCGGGGCGGTCACGACAGAGCTACTTTCCCTTCAGGGAACTCGCTTCATGGATGAATACAGGGCTAAATGCTTCGTCATAGGACGTCCTGTTACCGTGATAAAGGCCGGCAGGATGCGCGACGGCCATGCGTATGGCGTCGATGATGACGGGCACCTGCTTGTAAGGTATCCAGGAGGGGAGAGCGAGGCTCTTTCATCCGGCGAGGTTTCCCTCCGCCTCTAGCAACTTCTGCGGAGCAAAGCATATATCGGCAATGCTTCTGCCTGCGATGATGGTTGTACCGCATTCCCTCTTCCTGTATAGTGTAGCCGTTGAGGTGTTGCTATGCTGAATGAGCTTAAGAATGCATGGAAGGACGCGATCGAGAAGGAGCTGCGTTCATATCTTTCTACTGACGATATCCCTGCGCTGGCTATAGGCCTTCCCCCCAGAAGCGATATGGGTGATGCTGCGTTCCCTATGTTTCCGTACTCCAAGCTTGCCCATAAGGCACCAGCGGTGATCGCTTCTGATATCGCGGCACGGCTTACCGATCATCCGGAGGGCGAGATGCTTCCCGCCGGCCCGTATCTCAATGTCCGTTTCGATATCCCATCCCTTGCTGATAAGATCATGGACAGGGTAGAGGCCGAGGGCAGGCTCTATGGCACGAATGAGAGCGGCAAGGGACGGAAGATCATGATAGAGTTCTCATGTCCGAACACCAACAAGCCGCTGCATCTCGGACATATGCGCAATGATTCTCTCGGGCAGTCCGTATCGGAGCTGCTCAAGGCCACGGGAGCGGATGTGATGAAGGTCAATCTCATCAATAACCGCGGCGTGCATATATCGAAGTCGATGCTTGCCTATAAGCTCTTCGGCAATGGTGAGACGCCTGAGTCCACCGGAGAGAAGGGTGATCATTTCGTCGGCCGCTACTATGTCCGTTTCGCCAACTGGGAGAAGGAGGCCGCTGAGGCGAAGGAGAAGGATCCTTCCATCGTCAGCGATCCTTCGTTCGTGGATCCGGATGAGGCTGCGCAGGCGATGCTTCGTGACTGGGAGGCCGGCGATCCGGAGGTCCGCGCGCTATGGGAGAAGATGAACAGGTGGACCCTGGATGGATTATTCGAGAGCTACAGGAACATGGGCATCTCCTTCGACAAGCTCTACTATGAGAGCGATACGTACAAGCTTGGACGCGGAGAGGTCATGCGCGGCCTTGATATGGGCGTCTTCAAGAAGGAGGAGGACGGGTCGGTGCAGGTCGATCTTGCTCCTATAGGCCTCGATAAGAAGGTGCTTCTCCGCCGTGACGGCACTACGCTCTACATCACTCAGGATATAGGTACTGCGGTACGGCGCCATGAGGACTGGCCATTCGACAGCCTTATCTACGTCGTCGCATCAGAGCAGAACTATCACTTCAAGGTCCTCTTCTATGTGCTTGGACTCCTGGGATATGAGTGGGCGAGCGAGCTTCACCATCTTGCCTATGGCATGGTCAATCTTCCTGAGGGCAAGATGAAGAGCCGCGAGGGAACGGTTGTCGATGCGGACGATCTGCTTTCGGAGCTCTCCGTCCTTGCCAGGAACGAGATCATAGAGAAGGGCAGGGAGAGCGAGGTCGGGGATGTCGATGAGACGGCGAGGAAGATCGCGCTAGGCGCCTTGAACTACTACCTGCTGCAGGTGCAGCCGATGCGCGATATGGTCTTCAATCCCAAGGAGTCGATCTCCTTCAGCGGCAATACCGGGCCTTATCTGCAGTACACCGCCGCGCGCATATCCTCGATACTGCGCAGGTATGAGGCTTCGAAGGATGAGTTCAGCGGGGTATCTAGCGATGGACGGCTTCTTGTCAACGAGGACGAGAAGATCCTGGTGAAGGCGCTCGCAGACTTCCCTGAGGCTGTCAGGAAGGCCGCCGATACGTTCGATCCCTCTGTCATATGCACCGTGCTCTATGATGCTGCCAAGACATTCAGCCATTACTATCATGACAACCAGATACTCAAGGCCGATACCAGGGAGCTCTCCCTTACGAGGATAAGGC
>CALXLH010000013.1 GCA_944389145.1 uncultured Spirochaetaceae bacterium | reverse complement strand
AAAGGAGATAGCACAGAAGGCACCAACTTGCATAAAAGCGTCAAAAAGTGAAAAAAGCACTTGACAAAAGCCTACGGGGGGGGGTAGGCTTAGTGCATCAAAGATTCATTCGGAGGATTTTAGAAATGAGAAAGTTGATGATTGCAATGCTTGCTCTTGCCGTCGTATTCGGCTTCGCGGCTTGCGACAACAGCACTGCTAATTCTGGTGCGTCACAGCTTGATGTTGCCTATATCGAGGCTGTTGAGAAGACAGCTACGGATTATCTTGTTGGCGAGACTCCTGATCCGGCAGACTTCACCTTCACTGGCTATGATGCAGCCGGAAACGTCGTAATTGAGAACATGGCTTCTACCCTCTTCTCGGCAACCAAGGCTTTCGCGAAGGGTGACGATGAGGCTGTCTTCTCCTATACGGGAGCGGTGACGGTTCCTTCCATCAAGGTTCCAGTGTCTGTTTATGAAATCGAGAAGATCACTGTTGATGCAAAGGCTGACACTGTCAAGGATGCATATTACACGATCTCACAGGTAGGTGCTGTTGCTGTTGATGCTACAAGCACGGTAGAGGGCGGCGATTACTATTCGTATACGCTTGTTGACAAGACCGATCTTGTAGTGACTGCTACCTACAACGGAACCAGCGAGAAGGTTATCGATGCAGATGATTATATTGCTGTTCTTGGTACCGTAACTACAGGAACAGAGACTGGCTTTGCTGCTATCTCTGGAGCTAATTGGGCAACCGCTGCAGCAACGACCTTGAGTGGTAAGGATGCTGTCGTTCAGGTTTCCATGGCTGGAACAAGCGCTGTTGATTACTATCCAGTGACATACAGTGACAATGCTGTAAGCTCAATCTATGTCGATGTCGCTGATGACTATGTTCTCTACTATGGTATTGATGAGTCTAGCCTCGCTTCTGCAACAAAGCTGTCTGCTGATGATGTAGTTGCAAAGGGTGTCATGGTAAACGGCCAGGAGGGAGTTGCGCTTTCTTCTTCTTTGGTTGGAGCCAATGTGGTTAAGTATTCGCTTACACAGAATGGTACTTATTCCACAGACATTACATCCCTTGACCTCACTGGCGCAACTTCCGTAACGGTCTGGGCAAAGCTTGAGTCTGCAAAGGGTGTTGTTCCTGATTTCAAGCAGGTCGCTGTTTCTGCTAGCGTTCCTGTTGAGAAGGATAGTATCACTGGACTTGTAGTCACTGTTGGATCTACTGGATTCACTCTTGATACAGACTATAGTGCAACTACTGCAACTGCTCCTGCTGACTTCACGGTAGCCTATGAGATGGCTTCCAAGACTGCTGGCCAGACGCTTAAGCTGAATGCTACGACTAACGGTTATACGATTAATCCTACTACATTCTCTTCGAAGGATTATCTTGAAGGTACTCCGGTAACCGTAACTGTTTCTGCTGGTGGATTCAGCAAGACAGTAACATCGAAGATTGCAACAGTTTGAGTTTACTCAATAGGAAATCCTGACGAGGGCTGAGGCCTGGGAAACCGGGCCTCAAGCGTTCAGGAAGGAGGAGGAGATGGAAGAAGTCACTACGTCCCTCCGGAAACCAAGGATTCCCGTCGAGAAGAGGAAGGAATGCCTGGATCTCTTCGAGAAGGGGAACGGGTACAAGAGGACGGCGACGATAACCGGCCTCAACACCTACACCGTCAGGGACTACAGACGGAGGTATGCATCGGGAGACACGTCCTGGGCGTACGGGATGAAATAGGTAGAAGAGAGTTAAGCTCTTCCGAATATTTTATGCTTTTGGGCTCAGCCTAGGCTGGGCCCTTATGGAACCTGGAAAGGGGACAGAGGGGAAAAGATGAGAAAGATAGGCGGCCTGATCGCATTGGTGCTTGTAGCACTCCTTGTGATTGTAGGATGTGATAATAGCACCGTCACGAATGACGGGAATGATGAGTGGATCAACCATATTAACGGGATAATCGCAACCCAGCCGGATACGTCCTGGTTCACTGAGGGTGAGTCCACTTCTGGTAAGACATATAAGCTTACTACCGCTAACGAGCTTTATGGCCTTATGGAGCTTGTGAATGGCGGTGAGGAATTCGAAGGGGCAAATATAACCCTTCCTGCAAATGCAGAGTTCGATTTCTCGCAGGTTTCCGAGAGCAAGAAGGGGGATCCTTCATTCATCGGCTTCGGAAGCAGGAAGTACTATGAGGATAGTCAGTTTGAAGACTCAAGGGCTTTCTTCAAGGGCAAGTTCAACGGAAATGGCGCTGTCATAAAGGGAGTCGATCTCTCATATCCAGAGGGAGTCAAGGATGGAACTCTGACTGAGGCGGAGGAGTCTGATGTAGCAGTCGGCTTCTTCGGCGTCGTAAAGGGAACGGCTGCTGCACCTGCTGAGGTTAGGGATCTCGTATTCGAGGACTGCACATTGTTCTCCACATCCAATACGACCGGTATCGCAGTGGGATATGCTGAGAACGCGATCATCAGCGGAATCACGGTTAGGAACTGCACGATCACTGGTCCTCAGGGAGTAGGTGGAGTGGTCGGAAGGCTCTATAACAGCGGAGAGATATCGGACTGCGTTGTTGAGAATACCTCTGTGATCGCATCCGATGTTGACGTGAATTATGAGGGACCCAGGACTGGCAACTATAATGTCGGAGGAATCGTCGGAATCGCCAGCTATAGCACGAGGGGAAGTTCCTGGGATGTAGCAGCCCCAGATCCTGAGTATGGCGCAATAGCTATCGAAGATAATCAGGTAACGCTTGGAAACGGAAACAAGATATCCGCAGCTGATTACTTTGCTGGCGGAATCTGTGGAAGCACAGGCATGAAATCAACGAATAAGGTGACGTTTACTGGTAACAAGGTCACTCTGAACGGCAACGCAAGCATTAGCTCGTCTAAGGCAAGTGGTACGACAGATGGCGCTGGTGGAATCTGCGGCAGCTCTTCTGGAAGCGATTTCTCTGGAAACATAGTCACCCTGAATGGAACCAGCTCCATCGAGGCTGCATCGAAGAACGCAGGCGGAATCAGCGGCAATGCGACGGCTACCTCTACATTCAGCTCGAATTCTGTCGTGATTGCAGATAAGAGCCAGATTTCTGCTGCATCAGCAAAGGGAGCTATCTATGGTGGAGATGCCTCAATCAGTCTGGCATCTGGAGACAACACCATTAAGATCGGTAATGCTGCTGAAATCACCATCGATGACAGCGCGAACACGAATGCAGGCGTGCTAACTGACTAAGGGAATTCGATTTGGCAAACGAGAGTTTCCAGATCTTCCAGGATTATTGATGAACGGGCCGTGTCTTAGCCTGAGCGGACGCGGCCCATTGGATCAGGAATGAGGATCATGGGCGACCTTGATCTTCCGAAAGTTTATAAACGGGCTGTCTCTTAGCTTGTGCGGGGACAGCCCACTTACTTAGGGATTATTTCAGGTGTGATGCAATGGCATTTGATAGATATACCGCAGACGAAATATTAGATATATCCCAATGGAAGCTGCTAAACGGCTTCAAAGGATCTTCTCCCATCGGATCATACGCTTATTTCAGTAATGATAAGGACAGTCTTCTTGATGCTGCGAATGATCCTTCCGTCAAGTCTAAGAAGCTGGTTGCTGTCCTTGAATATGACGAGTTTCCATTTATCTTTTATGAGCCGGAGAATTATAGAGACAGGTCTTTGAGACCTGAATTGACCAGATCAAGGTATATCGTCCCTTTGGATAAAACGAAAGACAATATTGCAATGGAGGATATGTTCCCTCCCCGGAAGCCTGATCCAACGCCATTTCCATCATTCATCGTCGTCTGCTATCCAGATCTAACTATGGTTGAATATATGACGGAGAAGCTTATCAAGGAGCAGGGATATAGGATGGCTGGAAATATGTTCCATGATGGGGAGTGTTATCTGCAGCCGTTGAACAAGGATTGATGTTCTAGATATCAGAAAGAAGATAAAGGAGAAAAGGAATGGAAGAGTTCAATATAGATCGGGTTTTAGAAAGTCTTAGTAAGCAAAGGCCAGTGTTTGCGAATAAGCGTGATTTCAAGGCTGCTTTCATAGAGGAATCGCTTAGGATGTATCCATCCCTGATGGTGAAGGCTGAATCCATAACCCATGTTGCTGGCACGTCTTCTGTAGATATGATTCTTTCATATGGTCAGGTGGACTATTCCATTGTCTTATTCTATAAGGCGCGGGGTATTAATATCGTATTTGATGGAATTTACTTCTTAGCTCCTGATACCAGTACTGCCACAAATCAGACCCTTTGCCGGTTTTGGGGTGCCATGCAGGATCTTGAAGCATATAGGAGGCAATTCCCTAATAATCGTGCTTATATCATCTTCCTTACTAACGATGTGTCGTATATCAAGTCTAGCGATAGAGATAATAAAAGGGATGACGTGACGATTTGGTGGGGCCGTCATGTCGATCCGGATACATATTCATATGATGATTTATCGTTCAAGATAAGTAATCCATACGATTTCAAGTGGAGTAAGTATTCTGATATAGAGGAATTAGGTGGGCGTGGAAAGGCATTCTTTTATCTGACTCTTTCCATTAAGCTTGCGGATGATGCTCCTAGTGATGATTCATCAAGTCTAAAAAGCCTATGGGATCTCCAGAAGCTGAATAACCTGACACTTTCTTCGGATCAATCGGTTTTTTATAGAGGACAGCTTGGACTGAATTATCCTCTTTTGCCTTCTGTCCTTAGAGCTAATAAGCCTAAGGATTATGAAAGGAACCTGTTTATTTCTGTCATAAGCCAGCATCCGGATGAATACAATGGGATAACGAATCTTCAGCGGCTTTCTAAGATGCAGCACTATTTGATTCCAACGAGGATGATGGATGTTTCATCTAATCCCCAGGTCAGTATGTTCTTTGCGGTCTCAAGCTTCAACAGCATAAAGGAAGATAAATTCGATGGCTTGACTAAAGACGACAAGAGAACTCCGAAGCTTAGTATTAATTCGTCCTTCTTCTTCCGATTTCCCGTCGCTAAGGATGAGATCAAGGCTTTTGATTCAGATACCTGCCGGATCTTATCCGCACTTCCATTTCTCAACTCCAGGCAGCAGCAGGAGCTTAGATTCCAGGCTATGATGGATCATTTCATCCAGGCTTATGTTTTATTCATGATGGATTATCATGGGATCAAGACTCATACCGTGAAGACAGAGATAATAGCTAATACCCTGCATATAATCCTACAGAATCTGTTAGCTGGAATCAAAGATAAGGAGTCGCCATCGAAAGCATTAAGTGATTGTAAAAGTTCTAAGAATGTCTTAATCAACGAGATTAGGATCATTGCTCATAAGAAGGCGGGTGAATACTTCTGTCCTCTTGATAGTTTGATCAAGCCTATGATCCACAAAATCGATAAGATCATCGATTCCTTTGATATTGTCGATGATTCGAGTTTTGATCTATGGGGCGTGAGATTCATATGCAAGGAGATATCCTCCATCAGTACAGGTAGTGAGGATAAGGAATCGGGAATGTCGCAATCGCCAAATTATATCATCTTCTACATTGATGATCCTGCGTTGATTTCATTCCTTGAGGAATATGATCATTCGCCATTCTATATCAACCCAGAGACAGGCGAATATGCTAACGAGGAGATGCTAATACTTCATGCTAAGGTCTTGAATGAATATCCATCGTTCAAGATGTGTCTTCGTCCTATTGATCTTCTCAATGGGACGTTCGTAAGTCCAGTTTCCACTTCGGATAGGATGGTTGCGCAGCAGGGATCCTTTATGCTCTTCGGTCTATCCAACTTCTGGAATGTAGGTCTGGCGATAAGATACTTCGGGAGTTTAGGGAAGGGGTATGATGATATCCTGAAATATCTCATATTCAATGATTATAGCTTCTTGGTGCAGAAACAAAATGCGAAGGATGGATATGAAACCTCTTCAATCAAGTCATTCCTGAAGTATGTGATGAAGGCTGATGTATATGAGATAGCTAATACCGATAGGCCAGAGATTAAGAAGCAGCTGAAATTCATAGGTATCAATAAGGCGACCATGGGACGAAGTCCCGAGACCACTGCCTATGAGATAGATGATCGCTGATCAGGTACTTTTCTCACCTGCCTTGGGCTTCCTCTGTTTGAGGCAGATGGATATGCAGTCAGTCTTCTGGAGGGGTATACACAGGCCTTGTAAGGTATGGTGGGATGCTGAAGTTCCTGTCTCGCTTGTTCTGGAGCCTTATGAGGCTTTCAACGTCTTGGGATAGGGGTGTTGTTCCTATCGTGATTCCGTGGTTCTGCAGCTTCTCCTTGATCTGCGTATATTCATCCATCTGATTTCGTGCTGAGAGGACACTTCGGAGGGCTTTCTCTGAGAATGATGTTGCTGAGGCGAGGTCCTTCAGCGTTGATTCGAATTGAGTAAGGCTGTCAGCTGGATATATCTTCCTGCCTCCATCCATGTATTCGTAGATCCAGCGGGAGAGCTTCGCGCTCTTCTTGAAGCATAGCTTCTCGAAGCCTATGGAGGTAAGGGCAACGGGCTCATCCATCCGTATTCCGTAGCCGTATTGATTGCTGCATCTCAGAAATGGCTGATAGCCTATCGGAAGGATGGGGTGGATTTCTATTGATGGCTCCAATGTGTATACCATCAGATCCTCTTCGGCTCTCCACCTGGGCATCTGGTAAATCACGCTGTATTGGTTGTTGGCTTGTATATCCTCCTGCTTGAAGTAGTGCCATTTCCCATCCTTGAAATAGCAGGATGCGAAGAAAAGGGCAGTGGGAAAGTCATTTGTTATATCGAGCCATCGGGTCTTGAGGCCGTAGTGTTGGGCAAGGACCTCTGTGAGTACTGTGAGTCCTCTTCTTTCCCATTCCTTGACACAGTCTAGCCTGTGTATGAGCGTATCGAACTCGGCAATCATCAGGTCTGCGGTCAGGTCATATATGAATCTCTTTTCAGGATCCTTAGGACGACCGCGGAAGAATGAGGGTAGGCTTGATGGATAGATGGCATTCTCCCCTCTGAAGTAGTGGTTACGCTCTGCCTGCCTGATCACTGTTCCGTGGATATGGCCAAACAAGAATCTATCTGTCTTGGCATCTCGGTATATTAACTCTTTATGAAAGGCTAGGTGAGGGTCTTTTATCTTTTCGTTGCCTGGCCTGCCATCGTCTGCGTAATATGTTTCGCCTCGCCATGAGCTTTCCGTTACCCTCCTGCACTCATTGGCCTCAATCTCGGAGATTTGAAGTAGGCGTAGAATATCCTTCTCTGATATCTCATAAAGATCCGTGCAGATCCTTCCATCCTCTGTCTGGGCGATATAGTTATAATCGAAGCTTATCATCTCATATGGCGTTCAAGCCGCTCTTAACGGGCATTGTGGATATCGATTATCTATATACTTCCCTACGGTGCCCTATATCGATTGCGATTATCACAAGCTCTTTGTCATGGATCTCTGCAATAAGACGATAATCCCCGATGCGATAGCGCCAATAGCCTTTCAATGGTCCTGATAACGCCTTGCCATAGAGCCTTGGATCATCACAATCCCGAAGATTCTTCTTAATCCATTTTGTGATGAATCTCTGCGAGACGGAATCAAGCTTCTTGAATTTCCTTTCGAATATTCCTGTTATCCTGATCCTATATCCCATAATATCAGCACTCGATTCCCGTTTCTCTCAGGAGTTCATCGAAATCCTTAATGACAAGCGTTCCGTTCTTCTTTTCCTTTTCATATTCCTCTATGGCCTTCATATCGAACTCATCTTCGAGCTTCTCAAAGGCCAGACGCTTTATCATCGTTGAGGGGCTGCAGCCATACACCTGGGCCGCTTCTTCCACGAAAGACTGTTCCTCTTCATTCAGACGTAGGCTAATTATCTTCATTTTCTTCCTCCTGAAAATAGCATAGCATACAAATGTATGACAGTAAAGAAGGAGAATATATCCTTTGTATTTCAGCCCTTCTCTATCAGCTTCCGTTTTCTGCTTCTCGATATATCCAAGGATCTGCCGAAGCCCTTGCCGCTGTCGTAGCTTGAGCGGTCGAAGAGAGAGGAGGAACGTATGGAACGCCTTACGAGGCGTGTCTCCGGGTAGACGATCGTGCGGGCGGCCTTCTCGTTCTCCGTGCGCAGGGCGATGAGGGCATTGTCGATGCTCTCTTCCCTTGTTCTCTCTGATAGCACGTCGATCGCTCCTTTGAGGAAGCTGTCCTTCGTTATGTGCTTCCCCTCTTTCCTGAGCGATCGTATGGCCCTTTCCGAGGATGAGAGGAGGTAATCGAGGAGGTAGATGGCGAACTCTACCTCATCAAGGCTGCCGTAGGCCATGGCGGAGCGTCCTTCCGGAGATGGGACGTAGAGGAGGAATATGCCGCTCGTGCGCTCGGTGTAGCTCAGCACCTCTTTGAGGCCATATGAGAAGCGTGAGGATGAGAGGAGCGCTGTTTCATAGATCCTCTCATCGCTCCTGTCTTCATCGCCGTTCTCCATCATCAGCTTCCGTGCCTTCTGGATGGCTATGGCGCTCTCGTTCTCGAATGGGGAGGAGGAAAAGGATAGGAGCTTCCGTATCTTCTCGCTTCTTCTCTCCTTGTTTCCTATCTCAATCCTTATATGGCTCTTGTCGAAGCCTTCATCCATGCCGAGGTGGCGGCAGCACTCGCGGAATGAGGGACCGTGACCTGTATCACCGTGCATCCTGTAGTCGAGGGCGTGGGCAAGCTCATGGAGGAACACGTTGATGATATCCCTATCACTGCCATTCCTGATAAGGCTCTCGCTGATGACGATGGAGGCGTTATCGGGACGGAAGAAGCCGAGCCTGGACTCCTCTGTCATTGGGGCTATCACTATCATTGATACAAGCGGAGGGAAGATGGAGAGCGATGCTTCCTTCTCCTTCTCTATCTCCCTGAATCTCCGTATCCAGCCATCGGTGAGCGTGCTGCGTACGCCTATCGTCCTATGCATCGGCCAGGGCCCTGGCGCTCTTCTTGAAGAAGGCGACACCGAATCTGACGATACCATATCCTGGATTCAGGTCAGAGCCATAGCCGTTCTCCCTGATCTGCCTCAGTGCATCAAGGGCTCCTTCTTCAAGGTGGTCATAGGACTTCGAGACCTTGAATTCGAAGATGGCGGAGCGTCTTCCCCTTACATCGGTGATGATAAGATCCGGCCTTCCTGTCCCTGATTCCCTGTTGGAAAGCACCTTGTAGCCGGATGCAGACATGAGACCTGATACGAAGGCGTGGTAGAAGCTCTCGCTGTAGTCGTAGTAGCTTATCGAACGCTCAAGGTACTCTGATAGCAATGCGGAAAGGCTCTCCGCGTCCTTCTCCCAGATGGAACGGAAGAGGGGAGCGAGATCGGCTTTCCTTACCATGTCCGAGAACCATCTGTTCACGCTCTCTATGAAGAGATTGCGCATCTCCTCGTTGGGAAGGCGGAGAGGCGTATCGCCGTTCTCGGCATATGGGCCTGCGAGCGTGAGATACCCTGTCTCGACCATCAGGCTCCAGATATTCCCCTCATCGTGGTAGAGATCGTCGTATGTGAGGTTCTCGGTTATGTGTTTTCCAATGGTACCACCTGCGATGAGCGTGCTGTATTCATCGGCTACCGAGGCATCGGTCTCATCGATCATGCGGCGTATGACGCTGTTGCCGCTGGTGTCTGCCCAGTAGTTGCGAGGGGAGCAGGTCCTATCCGATAAGAGATCCCTTGCATATGAGATCACATCCCATGGCGTGTATATCGAATGGTCTCCGATCCGGTAGCCATCGTACCATCTGCGGAAGGTGTCAGCCTTGCCGGAGAGGCCGGCATCGCCAAGGAGGCGTCCGACCTCCTCCTCCGTGAAGCCGAATGAATCGGTATAGTCCGTACCTGTGAGGGAGTATGACGCGAGGTTGTTAAGTCCTGTGAAGAGACTCTCCTTGGATATCCTCAGGCACCCGGTAAGGATTCCCTTCCTTATATCAGGATCATCCTTCAGCACGGAGGAGAACATCGCCCGGAGTATATCGAGCATTGGCCTGTAATAACCATTCTGCTCAGCCCTATCCAGAGGGACATCGTATTCGTCTATCAGTATTATGACCTTCTGCCCGTAATGCGACCTCAGGAGCTTTGCAAGCACCTTCAGCGACTGCTTTATATCGCTGATGGAGGCTGCTCCTGACAGTATGCTGCGGAATATCTGCCGATCCGCCCCGATCATCTCATCGTCCTGCAGGAAGCCGTAGCTCTCGAAGAGATCTATTATGGCCCTTCCCAGCATGGAGAAGGCGCTATCGAAATCCAGGCCATCAACATCCTTGAACGTAAGGTAGATGACCGGGTAGCGGTTCATCCACTCCTCCACAGCCTTCTCGTCATCCATCACATCCAGCCCCTCGAATAGGGAAGCGCTATCGCGGCGGATATCGAAGAACGAGGCGAGCATGGTCTGCGTCAGGGTCTTCCCGAAACGCCTAGGACGCGTGAAGAGGATGGAATCCGCGCCATCGCGGATAAGGCTGCTGATTATCCTGGTCTTGTCGATATAGTAGTATCCGCCTTCCCGTATCGAGGTGAAATCCGCCTTGCCGACGGGAAGCATCAGCCTGTCATCGCTCATCCTCTGGCTCCTTTGCCTGTATTATAGCCGGAAAATGCCGACATGGGCTATGATTGATTCCCGTCCTTGTGCCTCCTCTGCCTTTGGTTTAGAGTTAGGGCCGTGAAGATCTACATAGAGAGCCTTGGCTGTGCCAAGAACCAGGTTGATTCAGAGATACTCCTTACACAGGCCCTGCATAAGGGCTATGTCCGCACCGAGGATCCGGCAGAGGCCGATCTCATCGTCGTGAATACCTGCGGCTTCATCGAGAGTGCCAAGGCGGAATCGATAGACACGTTCTTCTCCCTCCATGATGCCAATCCGGATGCGAAGATCATCATGGCCGGCTGCCTTGCCCAGCGCTATGGCTCGGAGATGGATCTGGAGGAGGCCGATGCTATATTCGGCAACCATGATCTGGGTAAGTTCTCCGATCTCCTTTCATCCCTTGATGAGAAGGAGGTCCTGATACCTGACTATCCCGATCCGGACAGGGAGGCTGATGAGCGGGATGTGCTTCTAGGCTATCCGAGGAGCGCTTACCTGAAGATCAGCGAGGGCTGCGACCACCGCTGCTCGTACTGCGCGATCCCTGTCATCCGCGGACCTCTCCGCTCCAGGCCCATGGAGAGGATCATCGCTGATGCGGAGGATCTTATCGCGCGCGGCGTATATGAGATATGCGTGATAGCGCAGGACCTTGGTGCATATGGTACCGACAGCGGGCCTTCCCGCTTCGTCGAGCTCATGGACAGGCTCTCGTCCCTTGAGGGCGATTTCGTGCTGAGGATGCTCTATATCCATCCGGATACATTCCCTGAGGGGCTTATCGGGCTTGTGAAGGAAAGACGGAACATCCTTCCTTATTTCGATATCCCGTTCCAGCATGCGGATGGCGCGGTGCTGCGTTCGATGAGGCGTACGGGAAACCGTGGGAGCTACGTTGCCCTTGTCAGGAGGATAAGGGAGGCGCTTCCCGATGCCGTGATCCGCACGACGCTGATGCTCGGATATCCCGGGGAGGACAGGGCTGCGTTCGAAGAGCTGCTGCGCTTCGTGGAAGAGGCCCGCTTCGACTGGATGGGCTCGTTCCTCTATTCCCGTGAGGAAGACACTCCGGCGTATGGCATGCGCGGCGAGAAGGAGCATGAGAAGGCCCATAAGGCGGCAGCGCGCTGGCAGAAGGAGCTTGAGGCGGCTCAGGAGAAGGTGACTGAGGAGCGTCTTGAGCGCTTCGTCGGCCATGAGTACACGGCTCTGATCGAGGACAGGATAGAGGGTGAGGAGCTTGCTATCGGACGCATATACTCACAGGCTCCTGATGTCGATGGCCTCACTGTGATAATGGGTCGGGACATGAATCCCGGCGATGTGGTCCGTGTCGGGATCACGAAGGTGCGCGGCCTTGATCTTGAGGGGGTAAGGATTGATTGACCTTGATGATCTGAACGAGGAGCAGCGCTCTGCCGTCCTGGATTTCGACCATAACCTGCTGATCCTTGCCTGCGCGGGCTCAGGCAAGACCCGCACGATAACAAGCAAGATCGCCTATGCCATATCCGAGGGGATATGCAAGCCTTACCAGATCCTTGCGGTCACCTTCACCAACCGTGCCGCAGGAGAGATGCGGGAGAGGGTTGAGGCGATGCTTCCGGATACGGATCTCAGCGGGCTTGAGATGCGTACCTTCCATTCCTTCGGTGCCTATATGCTCCGCCGCTATGGCTCCCGCATCGGGCTCTCTCCGACATTCTGCATCTATGATGACAATGATTCCGTATCGCTTCTGTCCACGGTCGTTCCGACGCTGGACAAGAAGGACCTGAGGCAGATACAGAAGGCTATATCGAGCGCGAAGGACAGGGGGCTGGGGCCTTCTTCGCCTGGCGTGGAGCAACTGCTTCCTGACTATGACTTCCGTACCTCGTTCCAGCGCTATGAGGATGCGCTTGAGGCTTCCGGCAACGTGGATTTCGCCGATCTCATCGGCAAGAGCACCAGGCTTCTGGAAGAGGATGAGGAGGTGGCATCGTACTTCCGGAACCGCTTCCGGATGATACTCGTCGATGAGTATCAGGACTCCAACCGCATGCAGTTCGAGATGCTTCGCGCGCTGGTCGGACCTGAGACGAGGCTGGTGACGGTAGGGGATGATGATCAGTCCATCTACTCCTTCCGCGGTGCCGAGATAGAGAACATCCTCACGTTCGCATCCTCCTTCTCCAATGTCCGTGAGATAAAGCTGGAGAAGAACTACCGCTCGACCTCTCAGATCCTTGCAGCCGCCTCAGCGCTTATATCAAAGAACAAGGAGAGGCATAAGAAGGAGCTCGTGAGCGCCTATGGCACCACTGGATCGAAGCCTGCGGTGCTTTTCTGCATGACCGGTACCAGCGAGGGCGAGAGGATCGCCGACCTGATACGCAACATCGGGGACTATGACAATACCGCGATACTCTACCGCACAAACGCCCAGTCCCAGATATTCGAGCAGAAGCTGACTGACAGGAGGATTCCCTACAAGGTGATCGGTGCGCTCAGGTTCTATGAGCGCGAGGAGGTCAAGGACGCGCTCTCGCTCCTGTACCTGATGATGAACCACCGTGACCAGGTGAGCTTCCGCCGCGTGATAAACAAGCCATCGCGAGGCATCGGCAGCGCCAAGCTGCAGATGATACTCTCCGAAGGCGATGATCTGATGGAGGCTCTCCGCTCGTTCTCCGGCAAGGCTCCGAAGAGCGCCCGGGAAGGTGCCGAGTCGTTCCTCTCCGCATGGGAGAGGGCTGAGAAGGCGCTTGGGGAGGGAATCAATCTCGGAGATATACTCAATGACCTTCTGCTCGATACCGGGCTTTATGATCTCTACAACAGCGATCCGGACCGGACGACAAGGAAGACGAAGATCGAGAACCTCGGGGAGCTTGTCAACGTGCTTCATGAGGCGGGTGAGGGCAGGGACGCCCTCTCTGCGTTCCTTGAGAAGCTTACCCTTGATTCCACGATGCTCGGCGACCATGATCCTGCATCCGAGAGCGGCGTGACGCTGATGACGATGCATAATACCAAGGGCCTTGAGTTCGACCGCGTCTTCGTGGCCGGAGTGGAGGAGGAGGTGATCCCAGGCCGCCATGATGATACGCCATCCGAGGTCGAGGAGGAGCGGAGGATCATGTATGTGGCGATGACGAGGGCACGGAAGAGCCTCTATCTGTCATATGCCGCGCAGCGCCTGATGTGGGGGCACACGGAGTACCACAGGCCGTCGCGCTTCCTCACGGATATTCCCCAGATGTTCCTCGGAGGCGAGGCTGGGGCCCTTTCTGCCCCGGCTGCCCGTTCCTCCTACTCGTCCCATGTCGGCGATACGCTTCATTACAGGCCGCGCACCCCTGTCTCGTCCGAGCCGTCATGGAGCCGCAAAGGCGTCGTCGTTCATAGGAAGAAGAGCGAGAGCCGTCCATCCGCGCCTGTCCGCTTCGAGGTCGGAGACAGGGTCAGGAGCGAGGCGTTCGGGGAAGGCGAGGTGATAGCCGTCGAGAAGGCCGGCGTCAATAAGATCCTCTCCGTGCGCTTCCCGTCCTCCACCGCGAAGTTCGTTGAAGGAAGCGCGAAGCTTGAGAAGATCTAGCTAGTCGCGGCAGGGCAAGGAATTATGCTTATCGTGGCATATCCGGCCCTGCCTGATGGCGCCTTGGCAGATTCTTTTCCTTCCGTACTTTACATTCCTGCCGTTATTTCTATATAATGCCAAATCGTGCAGTTATCTGCACAACCCTCGCATGACTTGAGAAGGGCTGATGCCTTTTCAGGATATCCTTGCATATGTCCGAACGGACGTGGGTCCGAAGAGCGATCTTCAGAATACTTCCTTTCCCCGGAGAGCCCACGGATGGAACGCGATGCCAGGATTCGGTGAACCTGGAGCTCTCAGGGATCCTTTTGGCTGGATCGATGCGCCTGAAAAGGGAGCTTTGCCCTGGATCGGGAGGGGATGATGCCCCAAGGGAAGATATAAGAAGGTTGAGTTTATGAAGACTATTTTCGTAAAGCCGCAGTCAGTCGTGAAGAAATGGTATCTGATCGACGCGGAAGGCAAGACCCTCGGACGCGTGGCAGCGGAAGCTGCTAAGATCCTCAGGGGCAAGAACAAGGCCGAGTACGTACCTCACCAGGATCTTGGTGACTACGTGATCATCATCAATGCAGCCAAGGCAAGCGTCACCGGCAACAAGATGGAAGATAAGATCTATTATCGCCATTCCATGTATCCAGGCGGATTGAAGGCTGAGTCCCTGGAGAAGATGCTTCAGAGGAAGCCTACCTATCCTATGGAGCATGCCATCAAGGGAATGCTTCCTCATGGAAAGCTTGGTAAGAGGCTCTTCACGAACGTGAAGATCTATGCCGGCCCTGAGCATCCGCATCAGGCACAGCAGCCGATCGCTGTTGAGTTTTAAGGAGTGACGATATGGCAAATGATAATAAGTCAATCAATCTCGGTCACGGCGTAGGCCGCCGCAAGACCTCGGTTGCTAGGGTCTATCTGAGAGATGGAAACGGCAAGGTGACGATCAACGGCAAGGATGTCGCGGCATACTTCGTGGATGCCATCAACGCGGCTAAGGTCGTTCAGCCTTTCGCAGTGACGGAGACAGAGGGCAAGTACGATGTCGTCATCACCGTTGCCGGCGGCGGAATCTGCTCGCAGGCTGAGGCTTGCAGGCATGGTCTTGCAAGGGCTCTCGTCGCATATGACGAGGCTTACAGGAAGGCTCTCCGCCAGGCTGGCTACATGACCAGGGATCCAAGGATGGTCGAGAGGAAGAAGTACGGTCAGAGAGGTGCAAGAAGGCGCTTCCAGTTCTCCAAGAGATAAAGGGAACCCGTACGGTATATGGAAAGGTCAGCTTCGGCTGGCCTTTTCTGTTGGCTTCCATCCTGTTGATCTTGCAAGGCAGATAGGAAGGATCGTAAGCATTGCCCCATCACGAAAGTGATAAGAGTGGTGCAGGTAATAGATATCGTGTTTATCTTTCCGGATTGCAAAGAAGCCTGTTCCATACTGGTATAGCAATGCTTCTTACTGCGTTGCGATGGGCCATGCACGAGTTGGTAGCTGGGGTGCGGCTCAGTTTATTTAATATCTTGAAAGAGCTGTACTGCGGTCTTTCCTTCAGGGAATCCCATCTTTTCCTCTTCAAGGCCGAAATCATCAACTAGCCGTATTATATTATCTATATATTCTTCTACTTCTATTTTTTCTCCCATGGACTCAGCCATATAACAGCAGGCGACGATTATGTTATAAAAACCATTGATATCTTTATCATTGAAGATACGGCGGTATTTCTCATTGCCCAGCTTCTTGGGTATAACAAAACCTCCTGATATTGATATCCCATACAGCCTATTATGATGGGCGCAACGGTTTCGGACCATGGATATTGAACGCATCCAGGATTCCAGTACCTTTGCAGGGATCCCATAATATCTTGCGATCTCCTTCTTGTCAGATTCCTTTATGCAGTCTCCGTACCATTTGGATATCTCACCCATAGACATTATCTCAACCATCATCCATATAGGAGGTATATCATCAGAGTATTTTTCCCTGAAGGAATGTATGAATCTATCCTTTGAATGAGAAATATCCTCTTTCATCCGATTTAGTGCCTGAAGATATGTATCTATGCTGCAATTAAGATTTTCCTGCTTATATGGGAAAGGACCATGGTTATTAGCCAGCACATACGCGAATACAGATCTGAATGAAACCTCAATCAGCTCTATTATTGCAAATGTGAACAGGCGAAGGAGCGTATCTCCTCTATAATTATTCCAAATCTGTTGGAATGATATGCCTGGCAGAAACTTATGGGCTGGATAGCTTCCTGGGGCATAAAAGTCAAACCAATAGCCCTCTAGTCGATAATAATTGTTGTGGAGAAGAGTCCTTTTGACAAGTTCTTCATATCCATCCACGTTGCTGGTATTCAATCCTCTTGATTTAAGTATCTCGAATTGCTGATCAATGGATGTTGCTGGCTTTGAGAAGGGTATCTTTTGCTTTTCCAGCATAGATACCTCTTAAAACAAAATCGGCCACCACATTTGGGGATAACCAGCATGCTGGACATAGCCCTGGGTGACACTATCAATAACAAAGTACATCATCTTTCCCCTCCTGTCAAATCAACTATCCAACAACCTTACCTAAGATCCTCTAGCCATCCACATCTGCATAGCCTGTAGCGGTACGTCCCTTGCATATATGGAATATAGCCTGATTCCTCATTCATGATGCTGGATTATTGAAAGGATAGGATTTCCTTATATCAGAACGTAGGAATCATCCATGTTCATTCTATCAGGCCTGAGCCAGGTTGGTTTCATGGATAAGCCTCATGCCTCGTTATTGTTATGATTTACTGCCAGTTTGCAGTAAAAAGTAAGCCAAAATCGTATTTATTTTTATTTTGCGTATTATTATCTGCAAAATAGAGGGTGTATGGAAATCAAAAGGGATCCTTAGCTACATGGATTCCTCAAGGACGATCGTTTAAGATATACGAATCTCCTTAAGGATTCCTTCCTCTTCCGCAAGGCTTTAAGATACAGCATAAAGGGAAAGCGCTATTTCGATTCCCTCTCGAAGCATTATGCGAAGGATATCGGATTGAGGAATGTCCGTCTCGGCTTCAGACAGCAGGAGCCGACGCATATCATGGAGAATATCATCTTCGATTTCTATACATCATATCGCCATCATTCCTCTTCGATATCGTCACGGAACGCTTCTAATCTCTGGGGCAAGGAGGAAGGAAATGAAAAGACTGATTATTGCACTGTGTATCCTTCTCTGTGCCGGGTTCACGCTCTCTGCAGCCGTGAACGTAGATGCTGATGACCTCGCTCTCGGAGCCGTGGCTGGGGATGCCGAGCTTGGCGGGGTGAGCCTCACGCTTGGCAGCGGCTCTGCCGAGGTGTCCTCTTCGGATGATGGCCAGGTACTGACGCTTTCAGGCGATGCCAGGCTTTCCGTAGAGGCGGCCGCGGGTGAGACGCTCACGGTAATCGGGCCCGTCCCGTCTGATGGTAGCCATCTCTCGCTCGCCATCTCCTCGAATGCGGGGGTGAGCGAGACGGTCGATGCTCTTTCATCGGATGGATCCAGGGCCTTCATCGAGTATCCGATAGAGGCTGACGGATCATATTCCATCGGCTCTGCGGACGGCAGCGCGGTATCGCTATGCTCGATCTCGGTTGAGTGACCGTAATGGAGGCTGGCATCGTCCAGCCTCTTTTTGTATCATGCGGGCATGGAAGCATATGATAAGGCGGTCTCGTTTCTGGCCATGCGTGAGCATACGGAGAAGGAGATCAGGGAGAAGCTTGCGGCAAGATCCTTCTCTCCGGATGATATAGACGCTGCCATCGGAAGGCTGAGGCGTGAAGGGCTGCTCTCCGAGGAGCGCTTTGCAGAGGTATTCATACGTTCGCGCCTGCGGAAGCTTCCGGAGGGGAGGGCTATCCTCTCGATGAGGCTCCGCGAGCGTGGATGCCCTGACGCGGTCGCGAGAAAGGCGCTCTCTGAGGCATGGGAACGTGAGGACTATCTCATGCCGCTTGCATCGTATCTTGAGGAGCTTGAGCGGAAGAAGGGCAGGGAAAAAGCCCTCGCCGCACTCTATCGCAAGGGCTTCTCATCATCTGAGGTAAGGGCGGCTCAGGCCGTGCTGTCAGAGCGCGCTGTCGACGAACTGGAATGACCTTACGTCGAAGAGCCCGCAGTCGGTGAGCTTATATGCCGGGATTACCGGAAGCGCCATGAAGCAGAGCGTCATGAATGGATCTATCTCCTTGTTCACGCCAAGCTCCTTCTCTGCCGTCTCGTGCATCTTCTCAAGGCACCCTACCACCTCCTCAACGCTCTCGTCCGTCATGAGTCCTGCTATCTCAAGCACATGGGTTCCAAGCTCCCTGCCGTCCTTGAACATCGTGATCCCGCCGCCGATCGATATGAGATGCTCTACCGCTGCCGCCATGTCATCGTCGTTGTCTCCGATCACTATGATGTTATGCGAGTCATGGGCTATCGAGGTGGCGACCGCGCCATGCCTCATGCCGTAGCCCCGGATAAGCGCCACGGCGGCATTGCCGGTTCCATGATGGCGCTCTATCACCGCGAGCTTCAGCACGTCATCCGCATCATCATGGATCCATTCACCGTTCCCGTCCCTTCTTATCATGGCGTCTCCAGCTCCCGTGACGACGCCGCCGGGGATGATGTCTATCACCCTTACGTGGTCGGAGCCGGGGCGGTATGAGAGCCTTTCCTTGGAAAATCCCCTTACATCCATCCGTCCTCTCACGTTCTCCGGCGCCGTATGCCTGGCCTTCCTGAGCATCCTTCCGTTCTCTGCCACGAGGGTGCCGTTGATGAAGACCTCCTCCGGTACCACTCCATCAGCTATGGAGGAGGTGATGATCAGATCGGCCCTCTTTCCCGGAGCTATCGCGCCACGGTCGGTAAGATGGTAGCACTCCGCAGCGTTCAGCGATGCCATGGCTATGGCGGTGATCGGATCGAGGCCGTTCCGTATCGCCAGCGATACGCCGTAGTTCAGCGCTCCTTCCTCCTTGATCGTCTGGGGCTGCCTGTCGTCGGTGCAGAAGAGGATGCGCCTCCAGCTTCCTTCGTCGACTCCCGGCAGGAGCTGCAGCACGTTGCGGCACGCGGTACCCTGGCGCAGCATCACATACATGCCCTTGCGCACCTTCTCCCTGAGCTCTTCCGCGCTCTCGCACTCGTGGTCTGTCGAGATTCCTGCCGCTATGTATCCGTCAAGCCCCATTCCGGTGATCGATGGCGCGTGTCCGTCGATGTTCTTTCCCCGGCTATAGGCCTTCTCCAGCTTCGCGAGCACATCGCTGTCTGCTGCGGCTATCCCCGGATAGTTCATCATCTCTCCGAGTCCAAGGATCCTCGGATCATCTATATATCTCTCGATATCCTCCGCGCCGAGGATGGCTCCTGAATGCTCGAAGGGCGTGGCGGGGACGCAGGAGGGGAACATGAGGAATACGGATAGGGGTATGTCCTCTGAGGCCTTGAGCATATAGTCCATCCCGTCAAGGCCGCATACGTTGCAGATCTCATGCGGATCGGCGATGACGGTCGTCGTGCCGCATGGAACGACTGCATCGGAGAACTCGGAAGGGGAGAGGTGCGAGCTCTCTATGTGGCAATGGGCGTCTATCAGTCCTGGTATGAGGTAGCGTCCCGCGGCATCATGCTCCGCCTTAGCCTTCCTCTCTCCGCCGAAGCCAACGATCATCCCGTCCTTGATGAAGACATCGCTCCTGAATGATGAGCGCGAGTAGACGTCGACGACCTCGGCATTCCTTATCACGAGATCGGATTCCGATCTTCCCATGGCTGCCTCTATCAGCATATAGGCCTTGCTTCTGTCCATGTGAGCCTCCATTAAAAGTCTAGCCCAATCTTAAGATTGGCGCAAAGAAATGATTTCAGATTTTCCAAATCATAAGAAATGTCTGGAATTATCTGTTTGCGCACTCAAGTTTTCGCATTTATACTGAATTCGGTTAGAGTGTCTGAGACCTATATTGCTGGTCTGGTGCCGCGATTGTCTCTAGTCTTGCTTAAGAAGGAGGAATTATGGATTTCTTCGGTCTGAGGGAAAAGAACACGACCGTCAGGACTGAGATCGTCGCTGGCGTCACCACGTTCTTTACGATGGCGTATATCATATTCGTTAATCCGGGTATGCTGAGCGCCACTGGCATGAGCTTTGAAGGCGTCTTCGTCGCCACCTGCCTTTCTGCCGCGATCGGCACCTTGATAATGGCCCTGTTCGCGAACGTGCCATATGCCGTCGCTCCGGGAATGGGACTGAACGCGCTCTTCGCGTACACCGTCTGCCTTGCTGGCGGATTCACCTGGAGAGAGGCCCTGACGATGGTATTCATCTGCGGCCTTATCAACATCATCATAACGATAACGAAGCTCCGCAAGTCGATCGTGAAGTCGATTCCGGAGAGCATGCAGAACGCCATCGGCGGTGCGATAGGCCTCTTCATCGCCTATCTGGGCCTCAATAACGCGGGCCTCATCTCATTCACCCTTACCGCCCCGTCTGCGGGATCGCTCGTGCTCAACTCAGGCGTCACTCCCGGCATGATGAGCTTCAGCTCCCCGTCTCTCGTGCTTGCCGTCATAGGGCTGCTGATCATCGTTGCCCTGATGGTGCTGAACGTGAAGGGCTCGATCCTCATCGGAATAGCGGCCACCACGATCATCGGAATACCGATGGGCGTCACGCAGATACCTGCCTCTATCTTCTCTGATTCCGGAACATGGACCGGGTTCAAGGAGGTGTCGCTGGCATTCTTCGGAGCAGAGGGCGGATTCGGCTCGCTCTTCAGCGATCCGGCGAAGATCCCGTTCGTGCTCGTGACGATCTTCTCGATGTGCCTCTCCGATACCTTCGATTCGATCGGTACCTTCATAGGCACGGGACGCAAGAGCGGCATATTCGACTCCGAGGATGAGAAGGCCCTTGAGGGCAGCGGATTCAAGAGCCGCCTGGATAAGGCCCTTGTAGCGGACAGCTTCGCCACCAGCATCGGAGCGCTTCTGGGAACATCGAACGCTACGACGTATGTCGAGAGCTCTGCAGGAATCGCAGCCGGCGGACGCACTGGGCTGACCAGCCTTACCACCGCGATCCTCTTCCTGCTGTGCCTGCCGTTCGCGGGGCTTATCGGGATGGTGCCGTCCGCAGCGACGTCCCCGGCTCTCATCGTGGTAGGTATCCTGATGGTCGAGCCGTTCGCGAAGATCAACTGGTCCGATCTCAGCGAGGCCGTTCCTGCGTTCTTCACCGTTGCCGTCATGAGCTTCACATATGGCATCACGAATGGTATCGCGGCCGGCTTCATCATGTACTGCCTGACGAAGATCTGCACGAAGAAGGCGACGGAGATCCATCCTATCATCGCGGGTGCGTCGATCCTCTTCATCGTCGATTTCATACTCAAGGCTACCGGAGTGTAAGGCTTCGTATCTCCTATCCTGGCCGCTGGCATCCAGCGGCCTTTCCCTTGCCCCATGGCCTATTAATGGTTATCATCCAAGGCATGGATAATGAGAATAAGGAATACAGGCCCGATCCGAGCCTTGGCGACAGGCTGCTGAAGAACCGCATCGTAATCATCTCCGGAGAGATCAACAAGGACAGGGCAGATGAGTTCGCCCGCCAGATGCTGGTGCTGGATTCGGAGTCAGCCGATCCGATCTATGTGTATATCAACAGCCCTGGCGGCGATGTGGATTCAGGCTTTGCCATATATGACATGATAAGGTTCGTGAAATCACCCGTGACGGTCGTGGGCATGGGCCTCGTGGCCTCCGCGGCCGCGCTGATCTTTCTTTCCGTTCCGCTTGAGAGGAGGGTGGCGTTCCCTAATTCCACCTATCTTATCCACCAGCCGCTTTCCCAGCTCAAGGGTGTCGCGATCGATGTGGCTATCTATGCCGAGAAGATAGAGGCGCTCCGCCATAAGCTTGATGACGTGATTGCCGCAGCCACCGGCAAGAGCCGCGAGGAGGTTGAGAAGGATACGGAGAGGGACTGCTGGATGAGCGCAGAGGAGGCTAAGGCCTATGGGCTCCTGTCCCGCATAGTCTCGTCCCGTTCCGAGATCTGATTGGCAGGAAGCCGTACCTGCATCTTATATATGGTATGAGACTGCAGGCGCTTCTGATCGTTTCGATCATGCTTACATCATGCGCTCCCTCTCCTGAGGGAGCTATCTTTTCGGTTGCGACGTACAACGCGTACTGCCTCTTCGACGGGATAGGCGATGGCGATGAGTTCGAGGGCTTCAGGAAGGCGGACGGCTACAGCGAGGCCGTATACGATGAGAGGATCCGTAACCTTGCCGTGATGCTGGGCAGGGAGGTCGATGCCGATGTGATCATCCTTGAGGAGGTCGAGAGCGAGATCGTGCTGATGGATCTCCTGGAGCGGGGCCTGGGAAGGAAGGGCTACCGCTACTATGGCCTTGCCTCAGATGGCAGCGATGCGGTGAATGTCGGCTTCGTGTCACGCATAGGACCCATTTCCTCCCATATCCATTCCTTTGAGGGCGAGAGGCCGATGCTGGAGCTTACCTTCCTGATCCCTGGCGGGCTAGTCACGGTCTTCGGCGTCCATCTCAGAAGCCGCCTTGAGACGGGCAGCGAGGATATCCGCAGGGGACAGCTTGAGCATCTGAAGGCGCTTATCGCGGAGCATGATGACTCATTCGTCATCGTAGCCGGTGACTTCAACCTCGATCCCCGCCGCCCCGATGAGCCTATGAGCGAGTACCCTGATGCGCTTTCTGCAGGGACGGTGATACCTGTCTCCGCAGATCCGGGAAGGGTAGGGATCGGCGTGATGTATTCACCTCTGCTCGATCAGGATATCGCGCTCTCGCCGCCCGGAACGTATTTCTATGATGATGCCTGGCATATCTATGACTCCATCATCATGGGAAAGGATGCTATCGATGGTAACGCGCTTGAGTTCGAGTCGATAGGGATAGTCTCCTCGTTCAGCCTCCTTGATCCGCTCTCGCGTCCGCTTCGCTTCGATCCTTCCACCGGCAGGGGCTTCTCCGACCATCTTCCTGTCATCGCCACTTTCCGCCATCCCGATTAGCCGCTAAGATAATGGCCATGGAAGAGAATCTTCGTGAGACGCTGATGGGCGGGCAGTCGTTCAGCTGGAGGGAGGAGGCCGATGGAGCCTTCTCCGCAGTGCTTAACGAGCGGGTATACAGGATAAGGAGCATCGAGGACGCGGCATCCGATCCGTTCCTCTATTCGTATTTCGACCTCGGGTATGACTATGAGGGGGCAAGGCAGGCGATAGCCGCAAGGGATGAGACGCTCCGCGCTGCTGTCGAGAGCACGGGACTCATAAGGCTCCTGCATCAGGACCACTGGATCGCGACTGTTTCCTTCATACTCTCCCAGAACAATAATATCAAGCGCATCACAGGGCTCTATGACAGGCTTTCACGGCGCTACGGCCATGAGGTAGAGCCTGGGCGCTTCTCATTTCCTACGGCAGAGGAGATGGCAGGGGCAACGGAGGAGGAGCTGAGGGGCCTTGGCGTAGGCTTCCGGGCTCCGTTCATCCTCGATGCGATCGCCAGGCGTGACATCCTGGAGACATTGGACGGGCTTTCCTATGAGGAGGCCGAGAGGCGTCTGATGACGATAAGGGGCATCGGCCCGAAGGTGGCCTCCTGCATCCTCATATTCTCGTATCAGAGGCGCGATGGCTTTCCGATAGACGTGTGGATGAAGAAGGTCCTTGCCGAGTATTACCCTGGCAAGGACGTGTCATACTTCCATCCATATGAGGCGCTTTCGCAGCAGTACCTCTTCTCATGGATAAGGTCTATTTCCTGACCATCGGGAACTGAAGCTCGTAGAAGATCTGCTCAAGCTCCAGCGCGATGTTGATGTTGTGTATCACCACGGGATTCTCCCCCGGTGCCGCTGGATGTGGCTTCAGGGTGATGGGGGAGAAGTTCAGTATGCCGCGTATCCCGGCATCGAAGAGCTTTTCCGCAGTATCGGCGGCAGCGGACTCCGGAACCGTTATGATGGCGACCTTCACGCCGAGTGCGGCGATGACCTCGTCAAGCCTTGACATGGGATATACAGGCACTGGATTGGAAGCATCCGCGTAGACGACGGGATCGGTGTCGAATCCTGCCACGACCCTGATGCCGTCCGGCTCGAATCCGGAGTAGTGCATGAGCGCCTTTCCGATCCTGCCGCAGCCGATTATGACCGTATCCTGCGCCTCTCCCTTGCCGAGTATCACGCTCAGGCGTTCTATCAGCTCCGTGATCTCGTAGCCCCCTCTTTTCTGCCCGTGTATCTCGAGCAGTGAGAAATCCTTCCTGACGACCGCCGCCGATACGCCGGCCGCATCAGCGAGATTGTGCGCAAACACCTTCTCTAAACCGATCGCTCTGAGCCGATTAAGGGCCCTGTAGTAGCGTGTAATCCTTATGAGCATGTCACTATTCATCTGATTTTCCTTGTTTATGTGAATAGAAGTATATTAATTGTGTGTTAATGTCAATAAATCATTGATAATGTTCCTCTTATCTTCCGTTCATGTGTTTCTTGAAAGATTCCATGCCATTGGATAGAATCCAATAGAATTACTTGATTAAAGGAGGAGTTATGGCTCAAAGCATATTCTCCGATGAGCTTAATGCCTTTATTTCCGAATGGAAGGAAAAGCCAGGCAATCTCATCATGATCCTTCATAGGGTCCAGGAGGAGTTCGGGTATGTTTCCCGCGAGGCCGCGGACGAGGTCGCAAGACAGCTCGGCATTCCGATGGCTACGATCTGGGGGGTACTCACTTTCTATCATTTCTTCAAGCTCAACAAGCCAGGCAAGTACAACATCCAGGTATGCCTTGGAACGGCCTGCTACCTTAAGGGCGGCGACATCATCGTCGAGCAGCTGGGTAAGGAGCTCGGGCTGGAGGTCGGCGGGCTTACCGATGACGGTAAGTTCTCGCTTGAGGCGGTACGCTGCGTGGGATGCTGCGGACTTGCGCCGGTCATGACGATATCTGGAGAGGTCTTCGGCAAGGTTACCAAGGACCAGATCCACGGGATACTCGATAAGTTCGCCTGATGGATATCCTTGATCTCGTCCGTGAGGCTGTGGAGAACAGCGTCGAGGCCGGAGCCAGCTTCATAGAGGTTTCGGTCAGCATGGCGGACGGGGGCGGCAGCGTGGCGGTCTCTGATGACGGAGTCCTGTCTGTGGATGGGGATCCGTTCGAGAGGGGATGCACCACGAAGGGCATCGGGCGGGGCGATGGGCTTTCCCTGATACGGGAAGCCTCATCCGGCAGATGCTCGCTGGAACGCTGGAATGGGAGGACCGTGCTGAGGTTCCATGTGGACGATGCGCGGCTGGGAGAAGGGCTTTCGTCCTCGCTCCTTCCGATATTCCTCTTCCCTGCTGAGATAGCGTTGACGATCGATATGGCCGGTAGGAGCATGACGCTCCGTACTGGAGAACTCAGGGATGCTGATGCTTTCCCTGATAGGGCCGGAGCCATCGGAAGATTCAGGGAGATGGTGAGGCAGAAAGAAGGAGAGATCTATGGCTAAGCTTTCGCTTTCCGACCTTCGCGAGATAAGGGTGCGCGAGGAAAGGAATCTGAAGAAGCGCGACATCCACGGACGCTCGGTGCATGTGGTGGTCGCAATGGGTACATCTGGCATCAATGCAGGTGCCAAGCTGACCCTTAACGCTCTTGCCGATGAGGTGGAGAAGAAGGGGCTGGAGAATGTGATCATAACCCAGACTGGTTCGGCTGCCCCGAATCCGGAGCCTGTCGTCGAGGTCTATACCCCGAACGAGGGTCTGGTCGTATATGGCTCTGTCGACAAGGATACGGCCGTGCGTATCGTCGATGAGCATCTTGCAGGCGGCAAGGTCCTTGAGGACAAGAGGATCGAGCTGAAGGAGGGGGAGTAATATGGGTTTCAAGAACTATATCCTAGTATGCGGAGGCACAGGATGCGAGTCATCCCGCTCCGATCAGATCTATCATTCCCTCATCGATGAGGCGCAGGCCCAGGGCGTCGCAGATCAGGTGCAGGTCATCAAGACGGGCTGCTTCGGCTTCTGCGAGCAGGGACCGATCGTGAAGATCCTTCCTGAGGACTCATTCTATGTGCAGGTGAAGCCTGAGGACGCCAGGGAGCTTATCGCTGAGCATGTCATCAAGGGCCGTGAGGTCACGAGGCTGCTTTACAACAAGGCTCCGCGCAAGGCCTATGAGGAAGTCGAGGATATCAAGTTCTATCAGAAGCAGCTGAGGATCGTGCTCCGCAACTGCGGCTCGATCGATCCTGAGAATATCGATGAGTATATCGCGGCCGATGGCTATAAGGCGCTTGAGAAGGTGCTTTTCGAGATGACTCCGGATGATGTCATCAACGAGCTGAAGACGGCCGGGCTCCGTGGCCGCGGCGGTGCTGGATTCCCGACCTGGATGAAGTGGAACTTCACGAAGCAGGCAGAGGGCGATGAGAAGTATGTCGTCTGCAATGCCGATGAGGGAGACCCGGGCGCATACATGGACCGCTCCACGCTTGAGGGCGATCCGCACTCCGTGCTTGAGGCCATGACGATCTGCGGCCATACCATCGGCGCGCATCATGGCTATATCTACATCCGCGCAGAGTATCCTCTCGCCATCCATCGCCTTGAGGTTGCCATGAAGCAGGCCAGGGAGTATGGCCTTCTTGGCAAGGATATCCTCGGATCCGGCTTTGATTATGATATCGAGATCAGGCTTGGTGCCGGCGCGTTCGTCTGCGGTGAGGAGACTGCGCTCCTGCAGTCCATCGAGGGACACAGGGGCATGCCTCAGCCGCGTCCGCCATTCCCGGCCGTGAAGGGGCTCTGGGGCAAGCCGACGGTCATCAACAATGTCGAGACCTGGGCAAACGTCGCTCAGATCATCAATAAGGGAGGAGCCTGGTTCGCTTCCATCGGTACTGCCGACAGCCATGGAACCAAGGTATTCGCCCTTACCGGCAAGATCTGCAACTCCGGCCTTGTCGAGGTTCCTATGGGAACGACGCTCCGCGAGATCGTCTATGACATCGGCGGAGGAATCGCCCATGGAAAGAGGTTCAAGGCCGTTCAGACCGGCGGTCCTTCCGGCGGCGTGATCACCGAGGAGAATCTCGATACCCCGATCGACTTCGGCGGTCTTCAGAAGATCGGCTCGATGATGGGATCGGGCGGAATGATCGTAATGGATGAGGATGACTGCATCGTCGATGTCGCGAAGTTCTATCTCAACTTCACCGTCGATGAGTCCTGCGGAAAGTGCGCTCCATGCCGCATCGGCGGAAAGAGCCTCTGCAATATCCTGGAGAAGATAACCCAGGGCAAGGGAGAGCCCGGAGATATCGATCAGATCCAGCAGATCGCGCACGCAATGCGTGTCGGATCGCTCTGCGCGCTTGGCCAGACGGCTCCTAATCCTGTACTCTCCAGCCTGCGCTACTTCCCGAAGGAGTACGAGGCCCATATTCAGGATAAGAAGTGTCCGTCAGGAAAGTGTAAGAAGCTCATCAGCTATGAGATCAACCCGTCGAAGTGCATCGGTTGTACCGCCTGCTCCCGCAAGTGCCCGGTCGGCGCCATTTCCGGAGAGGTCAAGAAGCCTCATAAGATCAATGGCAACGTCTGCATAAAGTGCGGTGTCTGTAAGGAGACCTGCAAGTTCGGCGCTATCGAGATTCACTAGGAGGCTTTGAATGATTCATCTAACCATACAGGGAATAGAAGTTGAGGTCGCAGAAGGGACGACCGTGCTCGAGGCCGCCAGGAAGGCGGGCATCAGGATCCCTACGCTCTGCTACCATCCCGATCTCAAGCCGTTCGGCTCGTGCGGGCTGTGTGTCTGCAAGCAGGAAGGATCCGCGAAGATCATCCGCGCCTGCTCCACGCCTGCTGCCGAGGGCATGAGGATCATCACACATGACCAGGATCTCTATGAGGTGAGGCGCACGATCCTTGAGCTGACGATGAGTACCCATCCATCATCATGCCTGCTCTGCACGAAGAACAACAAGTGCGAGCTGCAGAAGCTTGCCATCGAATATGGCGTGCGCGAGCAGCCGTTCGAGGTGCGCCTTGCCGAGGATAAGAAGGACCGCTCGACCGGTGCCATCGTCCTCGATCCCGAGAAGTGTATCAAGTGCGGACGCTGCGTGCAGGTCTGCCAGGGGTTGCAGGGAGTATATGCGCTGGAGTTCATCGGACGTGGCGATAAGACCACGATGAGCCCTGCCGCGGCGCTTCCCCTCAATTCCTCGCCATGCATCAAGTGCGGCCAGTGCATCACGCATTGTCCCGTAGGAGCCATCTATGAGCAGGATCAGACGAATGACCTGATGAAGGCGATCGCCGATCCTGAGAAGGTCGTCGCTGTGCAGATCGCGCCAGCGGTACGCGTAGCCATCGGTGAGGAGTTCGGCCTCAAGCCGGGTGAGATCTCCACAGGCAAGCTCTATACCGCTCTCCGCCGCCTGGGCATCGATTATGTGTTCGACACGAACTTCGGCGCTGACCTGACGATCATGGAAGAGGGCTATGAGCTCTTGGACAGGATCAAGAACGGCGGCGTGATGCCTCAGATCACATCCTGCTGCCCGGGATGGGTGAACTATGTCGAGGAGTACTATCCGGAGCTTCTCGATAACCTCTCGTCCGCCAAGAGCCCGATGATGATGCAGGGTGCCATCACCAAGACATACTGGAGCGAGAAGGCTGGCATCGATAAGAAGAAGATCTACAGCGTCGCTATCATGCCTTGCACGGCTAAGAAGACAGAGATCAGCAGGGATGGCGAGCATGCCTCGTCCTCTGGCTGCCGCGATGTCGATCTCGTGCTTACCACCCGTGAGCTTGCCCGCCTCATCCTCTCCCGCGGCCTTGATTTCAAGAACCTTCCTGAGAGCGAGGCTGACAGCCCGATCGGCGAGTACACAGGTGCCGGTACGATCTTCGGCGTTACCGGAGGCGTGATGGAGGCGGCTATCCGCACGGCATACTATGGCCTTACGGGAAAGGAGCTTGCCGATCCTGAGATCAAGCTCGTGAGAGGCCTGGATGAGGTCAAGCGCGGCGAGGTCGATGTGGAGGGCCGGAAGGTGCGCGTTGCCGTCGTCCATGGCATGAGCAATGCCAAGGAGCTTCTTGAGAAGATCAAGGCCGATAAGGCCGCAGGGCGCGAGAGCGATCTTGACTTCATCGAGATCATGGCCTGCCGCGGTGGCTGCATAGCCGGCGGCGGACAGCCATATGGGACCGATGACGAGGTCAGGGAGGAGAGGATCGAAGGCCTTTACACCGACGATGAGAGGTCGGTGAAGAGATGCTCTCATCAGAATCCTTCCATCCAGAAGCTCTATGCGGAGTATCTTGGCCAGCCTCTTTCGGAGAAGGCTCACCATCTCCTTCATACCGAGTACGATCAGATTCCTATCTATAAGGACTGAGCGAGGGTATCAGGTAATTCGAAGGCTGCCGCGAGGCAGCCTTTTCCAATGCATGCTATCTGTTTACGCTCATTACGGTTATCGCATCGCATGAGCCGCTGCTGAACAGTATCAGCGAATGCCCGCTATCAGATATCCTCAGCTCATCCAGCCCGTCTCCCTTGACAGGCGTGGATGCGATCTCCTCGATGCTCTCGCCTCCGTTGATGATCTTGTAGCTCACGAGCTCGCCGTCCGTAGTGTCGATCATGTAGAGGTAGCGCTTGTCGGGGGAGGCCGTCACGCCGGCAGCGACGAATCCGAGCGGTTCGGATGAGGCTACCTTCCAGAATCCCTGATCAGACATTATCGTGGCATCATCGCCTGTCACGATCAGGTGCTCCGGCCCGAGCAGCGCGATTCCTGTCGTGTTCGTGAACTCGTCCTGTCCCAGCGCGAGGCTGATCGACATCGCATATGGATTTTCGGCTGTCGTGTCCATATGTCCGGCATAGAGGCTTCCTCCACCCGCGAAGTATGCATCATCGTCATAGGTGAAGTATCTTATCGGATCCTCCTTGAACATCGCGCCGAAGTTGTTGCCGTCGAGCGTATCCTTGAACGCGTTTGAGGACTGGGCGCTCAGCGTGAACAGGAATGATGAGAATCGCCTGCCTGTATCATCGGAGAGTATCGCGATGCCTGCGTCACGGTCGACGTTGATCCCTGCGAAATGAGCCTCGCTCGGCGTGTATGTCTCTCCTTGGAAGTTCATGTCTGACTCTGTCATGCCGCTTACTGCCCGCGTCATCGTCATCGCTGCCGGGCTGTAGCTGTATACGGCGGCGTTGAGCGGTGAATTGAAGAGCATGAAGATCTTATGCTCTGCGGTGGTCTTCTCTCCTGCCGCGAAATCGGCTATCTGCTGCCCTGACGCGATGCCGAGGGATTCATAGCTGTAGGTCTTCTCAAGGCTCAGCGTGCTTCTGACTATGGAGCAGATCTGTACCGTCCTCTCTGTGTTGGATGCGATCATCACGCTGCCGTCCGGCAGGAACTCGACGGCCATGCCAGGGCCCATGTTTATTCCGGAGGAAGCGGCTGTGACGATATTGCCTTGGTTCGGGGCTCCTGTCTCCGATGCAGAGACTGCTTCGAAGTTGAAGGAGGCAGATCCTGATGAGCCTGTCCGTGAGGTCGAGGCTACCGCATCGAGCCTATGCACTCCCACTGCCGGCGTGAAGGAGATCGTCCTTCCCGTCCCTATCTGCTCTCCATTGAGGTGCCATGTGATCTGAAAGGAATCGACGTCATCTGAATCAGATTCAAGTGATACCGATATAGGAATATCTGCGGTAACTGTATCATTGATGCCTGTGATGGAAAGGGTGACAGGCACGCCCGTCATGTTCACCAGCTCTATCACCGCAGGTTCCGTTGGATACTTATCGAGGTCGAATTCGATGTCTCCCACAGAATCCTGATCGCCGGCGACCCTCACTGCTTCCGTGAAGCCTGCAAGCAGCACGCCTTTCTCATAGAGCCTCGCGGATACCCTGTACGAGCCGGATGGGTAGCCGCTTCCGCTGTATGTGGCTGTTCCTGCCGCAGCATCGAAGGCGCTCCTTTCCAGCTGCCTCACATCATCCGTGCCGTATTCCGGCTCAAGCTCCACCTCGATCGTGGGATCGTCAGAGAGGATATCCACGTTCCATGAGAGATTGAGCGTTATGCTTCCTGTCCCTATGAGCTCATCGAGTATGATAGTGGCGCTGTTCGTCCGTCCGGTGAGCCGTACGGAAGTCTCTCCCCGTACCAGCTCATCGCCATTCTCATTCAGCGCCCTTGCCTCAAGATTCCATTCGCCTACCGCAAGCCCCTCGACGGTCACTGAGGTCTTCGACGTCTCCATGTCGAGCGTGGCTCCTGAAGGTCCGGATCCCAGTATCCTGTAGCTGGCCGTCTCCAGGGGATAGCCTGCGGGGACTATCGATCTGGAGTCGCTCTCCAGGCTTATCCTTAGCGTTCCATGGCTCTGTGCTTCCTCGCATGAGGCCATGAGTGCAAGCGGTAGCGCGATGGCAAGCATGATCATCATTCTTCTCATATGCTTCTCCTTTAACCCCTATACGCCCTGAGCCGTCCATTTTGCCAACGTTCGCTGACAAATCCTCGATATTCCTATAGAATCCCGATCATGAGTGAAGCAATCAACTTCAGCGTTGTCATGGAAATGCAGGCCGTTGATATGGAAGGCTCCCTTTCCGAGCTCCTGTCTCATGCAGGCCTGGAAGGTGATGCGGCGGCTCTTGATGCGCTCCTTCGCCGTGAGGGGCAGGGAAGCACCGCGATCGGCAGCTCCGTCGCCGTGCCCCATGCGAAGATCCCAGGGATTTCAGCAGCCGAGGTCATCGTGGGCATCAGCCGCTGCGGAGTGGATTATTCGGGAACCCCTGTATCGATAATAATGATGATCCTCCTTCCGGAGAGCGAGACCAGCTCCGATGTGGAGCTTCTCTCCCGCCTTGTGTCGGCTGTATCGACGGAGAAGGGAAGGAATGCCGTGCTTTCAGCCAGGAGCGAGGCCGAGGTTGAGGAGGTCTTCCTCTCATGAGCCGTGCGATACTGCTTGCGATACTCGCTCTCTTCGGCGTCTTCGTCTATCTGATATCATTCAGGGGCATCATCGTATGGCCGCTGATGATCCCTGTTGCGGTCCTCCTTGCGCTCTACTATGTGACCACGTCGCTTGTCACGAGGCGGATGCTTGAGAAGGCCAGGGGAGAGTCTGGCTTCTTCTCATTCCGCGCATCCCTTGTCTCAAAGGATGGCACGAGCCTTACCCCGGGCGCGTTGGCAGTGACGCAGAGCGAGATCGTCTTCTATGCGAGAAAGGGCGCCAAGGGCGGGGTGCGCCCTGCCTGGTCATGCTTCGTGCCTGAGATAGAGGGATACACGCTAAAGAAGGTGGATGACTGGCATAACGGCATAATCCTCTCGCTCTCCGGGGAGAGCCAGGAGGTGAAGTTCGCTTCCCGCTCCATAGCGAAGGAGGAGGGCCGCTTCCGCGCGGCCCTGGGCTGGCCGGAGGAATAGGGCGTCCAGACGGACTCTGCCAAGATGGCCGCATTGCGACCTTATGCCGGGTGATACGCTGCATTAGCCTAGAGCCATGAGAAAGCTCGTGGTCCTATCGATCATCATGATAGCGGCGTGCCATGCATCGGCATCGGCCTTCCGGGTCGGCATTGATCTAAGGTGTGCCGATTCCTTCTTCTATCCTGCAGTGCGGGTCGACGGTGAGTTCTCGTACCGCTTTTCCGAAGTGAGGGTATCCATCCCTCTCCGTTACTCGCATTCGATGAGCCACGAGCTTGATTTCATCGAGACAGGGCTGGCCGTCTCGGTCTACCCGTTCGAGGGATACGGCTTCTTTGCATCCGTGTCCCTCCTTCGAGCTGGGTACTTCTGGGGCCTGGAAGCCCCAGAGGATCCGCTGCTCCTGTTCTCGGAGGCCTCGGTAGGCTGGACCTTCGATCTTCCTCATTTCTTCATTGAGCCAAGGATATCGATAACCGATGCCTTCTCCTCGGAAGAGGGAAGGCTCTCCGTCCTCTCGCAGGCCGTGCCGCAATACTCTCGGTTCAGGATATCCCTGATGACAGGATTCACATTCTAAAGGAGGAATCAATGGTAAGACTGAAAGAGCTGATGAACAGGGGCGTGGTGCTTATCCTGGCAGCCGTGACGCTGATCGTCTCCTGCTCTATGCCGGTGACGGGTCCGGGGCAGGCCGATCCTCGTCAGCTGGTATCGACGGCAGGCAGGCTGATCGATGAGAATATCAAGGTGGTACGCCAGGCGATTGCCGATGATATCCCTGAAGGAGAGGATATAACCGGACTCGATGGCTATGAGATAGCGGCGAGGGCGCTAGGAGAGGATGGGGGAGAGGAATATCTTGCGTTCTGCCTGGAGACAGAGCGCTTCGAGTCCATCGATGATGTGCTTGAGGCCGCGTCCCCGCTCGTTCCTGCCTCTGAGCTCGATAGGATACGCAGTGACGTGGAGGGGTATGAGGCAAGGCTGCTGAAGGAGATGATGCCTCTGTCCAGGATGCTTACGCCAGACGAGCAGGAGGAGTTCGTTGCCGCCCTGAAGGCCCTTGTCATAAAGACAGCGGTCCTCCTTACCGCAGCGGTCGTGTATGCATTCGTCCCTGAGCTTGTCTTCTGGGGGAAGATAACGGCAGCTGCCGCGGTTGCCGTGGCTGCAGGCGTCGTCTCCACTACCATCCTCACGATAATAGAGCATTACAAGCTGGACAGGGAGCTGGATGAGTCATTCGAGACCTGGCTTGAGGATGTCGTCACCGTGCCATCTGCCTCCTGGGCTATAGCCGCGGCGATGATCAACCTTGGCTCTTCCCTCGGCCGTTCTCCGGTCCTTACGGCCATCATCATCGGCATATTCTCCATATTCAGCATAACCGATGAGGTTCAGGTGATGCTTGAGCTTAATGAGGACTGACTGAGAGCAGGGGCCTTCAAAGGCTCCTGCATCAAACAAACCATAACCAACGAACCCGAAAAAGGTTACATCAATCCGCTAAAATAAAGCCAATTCCTTAATAGCAAAGAAGATAGTCCCTGACGCACCAATCATCATAAAAGCGATAAAAAGTGAAAATACCTCTTGACAAAAGCCTACGGGGGGGGGGTAGGCTTAGTGCATCAAAGATTCATTCGGAGGATTTTTAAGATGAGAAAGTTGATGATTGCAATGCTTGCTCTTGCCGTCGTATTCGGCTTCGCGGCTTGCGACAACAGCACTGCTAATTCTGGCGCTGCTAGCCAGCTCGATGTTGCTTATATCGAAGCCACCGCCAAGGGCGATGTCGTCTACCTTGAGGGTGAGAAGGCCGATCCGGCAGACTATACGTTCACCGGCTATGATGCAGCTGGCAATGTCGTGATCGAGAACATGGCTTCTTCCCTGTTCTCTTCTGACGTCGTGCTTACCAAGGACATGGATAAGACCGGATTCACATATGCTGGTGTTGTCTCTGTTCCTGCGATCACGGTGCCTGTGACTGTTTATGAGATCGATAAGATCACCGTTGATGCGACTGCTGATGATGTTGTGAAGACATACTACAACATCGTAGCAATGGATGGCGATGCGAATCTTGCTGGTGTAACGGCTGTTACGGATGAGAAGTATGGTAAGTTCATGACTGTCAGCAAGGCCGGACTCGTTGTTACCGCTACCTACAACGGTACTGAGACTAAGGTTCTTGATGAGGATGCTTACGATGTAGCTCTCGGTTATATCGATGCAGATAATGACGAATTTGAAGCTATTGATCTTGCTGGCTGGAAGAGCGCAACAGCAGCTATGACTGACTATACCGCTGGTGATAAGGTTGTTGTTCAGGTTTCGACGAAGGATGCAACCCCTGCGACTACAACATTCGATGCCAAGTATGAGAAGAATCTGATTACATCTATCTACTTTGATATCGATGATGATTATGTAATCTATTATGCAGAGGACGCGACTCCTGCAGCTGCATCGATCGGTGCAAAGGCTCCTATCGCAGTCCTTGCTAACATGGTCAATGGGCAGACTGGAGCGGCAACAACTGCGGCAAGTGTAAAAGTAGCTCTTACGGCTGACGGTACCAAGACTTCTACTGTAACGATGAGCGATCTTACACAGCTTAAGTTTACAAGCGTCTCTGGTAACAGCATCAAGCTTTGGGCTTCTTATGAAGGAACGACTGATGTTGTTTCTGGATTCACAACTGATGCCGTTTCTTCTAGGGATATTGAAGTTGTTGAGAATGTCCCTGCAGGAATAACCATTACTGTTGGAACTTTCAAGTATGCTCTTGACACTGATTACAGTGCAGACACTGAGGAAGTTACAGCAGCTGATGTATCTGCAAGTGGAGCTGGCCTTAAGGTCGTTTACAAGCTTACTGATGGTACTGATTCTACGAAGGAGCTTACCTTCAATGGCAAGACCGATGGCTACAATATCACTCCTGAAGAAGTCTCTTCTGACAACAGGATGCCTGGAGCCCCGATTGATATCACTATCACGCCGATTGATCATCCTGAGTGGGCAAAGACCGTGACGGTTGCTACTAAGGCAAATTAATCCTGATTGAAATCGCCTAGGCATACATTATTCAGGTATGCTTAGGAATCCTGACGAGGGCTGAGGCCTGGGAAACCGGGCCTCAAGCGTTCAGGAAGGAGGAGGAGATGGAAGAAGTCACTACGTCCCTCCGGAAGCCGAGGATCCCCGTGGAGAAGAGGCAGGAGTGCCTAGACCTCTTCGAGAAGGGGAACGGGTATAAGAGGACGGCAACCATAACCGGCCTCAACACCTACACCGTCAGGGACTACAGACGGAAGTACGCCAGCGGTGATACGTCGTGGGCGTACGGAATGAAATAGGTAGAAGAGAGTTATAGCTCTTCCGAATATTTTATGCTTTTGGGCTCAGCCTAGGCTGGGCCCTTATGGAACCTGGAAAGGGGACAGAGGGGAAAAGATGAGAAAGATAGGCGGCCTGATCGCAGTGGTGCTTATGGCACTCCTCGTGATTGTAGGATGTGACAATAGCGCTGCAAATGACAACGCAGATAAGTGGGAAGATTTCCTTGCTATCTATGCAACCCAGCCTGATACCAACTGGTACAACGAAGATGCGACATATTTCGTACTTGACACCGCGAATGAGATCCTTGGAATCGGTAAGCTGATTGAGGAAGGCGAGGACTTCTCCGATAAGCAGATCATATTGAAGAATGGAGTATATGATTTTTCCAAGGTTTCTCAGACCAATGATGGCGTTGCCTCATTCCTTGGAAGTGCTACTGATAGGAAGGACAGCGCTACCTACAAGGCCTTTAAGGGCGAGTTCGATGGGAATTACAGTACATTCAGGAATGTGAACCTCTCATATCCTGTTGACGAGACTGGTACGATTACAGAGGCTCAGGAAGATGGGACTCCTGTTGGGTTCTTCGGCGCAGTCGTCGGAACCGATGCAGTCCCAGCTAAGATTTCTAATCTTACATTTGAGAACTGTACGCTTGTTTCCAATACGAATACGGCAGGCTTCGCAGTAGGCTATGCAGAGAAGGCTGAGATTTCACATATCAGAGTTATCAATTCAACGATCATGGGACCTCAGGGAGTGGGTGCTGTCGTAGGCAGGCTCTATGATGGTGGAAGCATCACTGATTGTTTTGTTGAGAATACCGCTGTGCTTGCAACGGATACCACAATTGATTATGCCGAGGCAAACGAGAGTGGTAACCATACCGGAAACTACAATGCTGG
Source organism: uncultured Spirochaetaceae bacterium (assembly GCA_944389145.1). Taxonomy (GTDB): domain Bacteria; phylum Spirochaetota; class Spirochaetia; order Sphaerochaetales; family Sphaerochaetaceae; genus Ornithospirochaeta. The sequence goes on along the minus strand of CALXLH010000013.1, from coordinate 493 downwards.
TGGCATCGTAGGTTGCGCAAGTAAGAATGATCCGCAGCATGGTACAACGATTGATATTACGATTTCTGGAAATACCGTGGATCTTTCTGCAGGCGGTCAGATTTTTGCTTCAGCCAAGAATGCGGCAGGAATCTGCGGCAATGCCGGATCGAATGTGACGTTCTCTGATAACCATGTGATTCTTTCAGATGCTTCTCAGATCAGCTGTGACGCAACTTCTTCGGAACCGAAGGCTGCAGCAATCGTTGCTAGCGGTTCTGCTGTATACGGCTCTGATAATACCATCGTGATTGGTGCTGATGTATCGGAAACAATCGCTTCCGCTACAGCTGATGACATGTCCGCCATCGGACAGCCGTAACTGACTAAGGGAATTCGATTTGGCAAACGAGAGTTTCCAGATCTTCCAGGATTATTGATGAACGGGCCGTGTCTTAGCCTGAGCGGACGCGGCCCATTGAATCAGGAATGAGGATCATGGGCGACCTTGATC
>CALXLH010000012.1 GCA_944389145.1 uncultured Spirochaetaceae bacterium | reverse complement strand
TTTGGATAAAAAAGCGGAAAAGGCCATGAAAGATCATGGCTGCGGGTCAATACCGAGACCTCAAAGACCCGCATTCTGCATATTCATGCAGCTTTTCATTGTAGACCTGAGTTTTGAAAAAAGCTCTAAAGATATTTCTTTTTCATTATTTCTTCCCAAATATCAGTTGGAAAAGGGTGAGATAGAAACAAAAGTAGAATTTCTAGATAAAAATCAAAAAGAACTTCAAAAGAGAGATATTCTTGTTTACTCAGATCGTGGTGATTTTCGGATAGCTGTAAAAAATATCGCAAAGAAAGCTCGTTCTTTTATTGAGGAGACTGGTGTTAATGTTGCCTATATGGCATTTGGATTTATCCATTGGACTGAAAGTTCAAATTCAAATTATGAATATCGAACACCTTTAATATTAGTACCAATCCAATTGATTCAGAATTCATCAATTGATCCTTACAAGGTAAGATATACGGGCGATGATGTCATCATTAATCCTACTTTTTCATATAAATTAGTAAATGAATTTGGAATCGAATTACCCGAACTAGAAGATGATTCCTCTATATCGTCCTATATGGATGAAGTATCAGGCATAGTTACTAAACTTGGCTGGACTCTGACACGAGAAGTTTTTATAAGTCTTTTTACATTCATGAAAATCAACATGTATAAAGATCTTTATACACATGAGAGGGACATTCTAAATAATAAAAATATAAGATGTCTTTTGGGAGAAGAAGTTGACGGCGCCAGTGAGTCTTTTTCTCTTGATATCGTTGATGATGGCATACGAAATCCTTTGGTAGAACTTCACAATGTTATAGATGCTGACTCAAGTCAGATTGATGCAATTCGTATGGCAAAAGCAGGTAAAAGCTTTGTGTTACAAGGCCCTCCAGGTACAGGCAAGAGCCAAACAATAACGAACATTATTGCAGAAAGCTTGTTTGATGGGAAGCGAGTCCTGTTTGTTTCTGAAAAACTAGCAGCTCTTAATGTTGTGTTTAATAAGTTGCGTGATGTTGGTTTATCTGATTCATGTCTTGAATTGCATAGTCACAAGGCAAACAAAAAAGATGTAATATTCGAATTGAATAGGACAATGGAATTGCCTGCACTGTCTATTTCAGAGAGTGCAAGTGATATTCTACAGTCTGAAAAGGCTCAATGTGTAAAGCTCGATTTATATGCTAATGAATTACATAAGAAGCATCAAAGTATTGATATGAGCCTTTATCAGCTTTATGAAAAATATGCAAAATTTATAGAGGCTCCATGGGTTGAGTTTAATATCCCTGAGATAGAATCTAAAGGCAAAGTATTTCTTGCAGATGCTGTTCGTCTATTAGAACAATACGTTGAATATTCAAAGTCATTTGGCGATGCTTACAAAAACAGTCCTTGGTATGGATTTAGTGTTAAAGAAATATCTTATATTGTTCGGACGCAGATTATTGATGATATGCAGGATTTTGCAAAGATAATCAATCAAATAATAGGCCTGTTTGTGGAGGTGTCGGATCATTATAAGATGATTGGCAAAAGCTTTGAAGAAGCATGTGCAATCAGGGATTTCTTAACATTTATTGGCAATAATCCATGTATAGTTCAACCTATGTATGATATTACCAAAAGATCAGAAATTGAGTTGCTTTTTGGAAAATTATCTAAACAATCTGAGGATATTTTGAGTTCTAAGGCAAGAATACTATCTATATATTCTTCGGATGTGTTGCAACTGGATTGTGAACTATATGAAGGGCAACTCAAGCAGAAATATTCTTCAAGCGTAAAGCGTTTTTTTAGTAAATCATATAGGAAGCTTCTTAATTCAATTATTTCTTGTAGAACTGATAAAGTTCGTATTTCTTATTCTGAAGCCGTAAATATAATAGAGGATTTAAAACACTATAAGGAATCTGAGAAGGTTTTTATTGAACTTTATAACTCGATTTCAAATAATTTGAATAATTGGTATAAAGGAATCGAGACAAATTGGACTATAGCTGAACAAGCAATAAAAACATTTAATATTTTGTCCAATAAAGTTGATACATCTTTCTTCCAAGAAATGTCATGTTGTGATTACGAGAATTCTAGGAATACGTTTAAAGATCTGGCAAATGAATTAGATGGTATGCTGAAAACAGCTTTACCGCTGAAAGATAAAGTATCATCTTATTTTGATGAAAATCTTTTTGATCTTAATACATTAGACTATCGAGATATTTTATCTCGTATAAGTGCTTGTCTTAAGAATGTAGATGGAATGAATGAATGGTATAGTATTCGAGAGAATATTGATAATCTGAGCCATACAGGCGTATTGGGATTCGTTGATTCATCGATTGAGTCGCGTATTAAGCCTAATCAATTACCTAGCGCATTTTGTCGTAAATTTTATTTTCAATGGATTGATAGTATTATTACAAAAAATGAAGTTTTTAGGGATTTTTCAGGAATCAACCAAGATTGGATTGTCAGGCAATTTGCCGATGCTGATCGGAAACAATTTGAAATAAATAGAGGTCAGATAAAATCCGAACTTTCTCATAGGCGTCCGGCTCTTACATTGGTAGCAGCTGGAAGCCCAGTTTCTATATTGAGGAGAGAAGCTCAGAAAAAGAGAAGACAAAAGTCTGTTAGAAGTATTTTTAATGATTTAGGCAATCTTGTGCAAACTTTGAAACCATGCTTTTTAATGTCTCCATTGAGTGTTAGCACATATCTTGATCCTGCTTCTATTCATTTTGATATGGTGATATTTGATGAGGCCTCTCAGGTATTTCCTCAAGATGCGCTAGGAGCAATATACAGAGCCGATCAGCTAATTGTTGTCGGGGATACTAAGCAGATGCCTCCAAGTAACTTTTTCTCTACTACAATAGATTCAGATGAAGAGGAGGATGTTGATGATGTGTCTTCTTTTGAATCAATATTAGATATTTGTGCTACAAAGTTTCCGCAGCTTAGACTTAATTGGCATTACAGAAGTCGAGACGAAGAACTTATTGCCTTTTCAAATAAGAATTTTTATAACAATACCTTAATTACCTTCCCTTCTTCTAATGTTAAGAGAAAAGGGTTAGGCGTGGATTATTATTATGTTTCGTCATTCTATGATAGAAGTAGTAGATCAAATCGAGGTGAAGCTGAGAAAATAGTTGATTTGATTTATGAACATTTCAGAATTAGTCCAGACCGAAGCCTCGGAGTTGTTGCCTTCAGTACTACTCAGCAGGATATGATAGATAATATCCTTTCTGAACGGCGATTACACAATCCTGAATTTGAGTCTTTCTTTTCTGAAAATAAAACTGAACCTTTTTTTATAAAGAATCTGGAAACAGTCCAAGGTGATGAACGAGATACTATTATTTTCAGTATTGGATATGGGAAGGAATCTAATGGAAGATTTCTTTTGAATTTTGGCCCATTAAATAAAGAGGGGGGCGAAAGAAGACTGAATGTTGCTGTGACAAGGGCAAAATATAACATCAAACTTGTTACATGCATGCATTATACTGATATTGATTTGGGTCGAACGAAATCAGAAGGAATCAGATTACTTAGGGAATATTTAGATTTTGCTGAAAATGGTGTGATTGCTCTTGGCCGATCAATCAATAATCCGGATATTGATTCTTTTGATTCTGATTTTGAAATGGAAGTATGTTCTGTATTGAGGGATCATGGCTTTACGGTTGATACCCAGGTTGGGTGTTCAGGATTTAAAATTGATTTGGGTGTGAGGTTGCCTGAGTCATCGGATTATGTTTTAGCTATTGAATGTGATGGTGCTACATATCATTCATCTCGTAATGCCCGAGATAGAGATAGGTTAAGGCAGGATATCCTTGAGCATATGGGGTGGAAGTTCTATCGTGTATGGTCAACAGATTGGTTTAAAACTCGAAAAAGAGCAGAAGATAATTTACTTCGTGCTGTTAACGATGCTGTTAATGGTGCTATTTCTCTAAAAAACATAGAGACATTTGAAGATTCATTTAATAATCCTGATATTGATAGTGAAGAATCTTTTAGTTTTGAAATGGCTGAGGATGATAATAATCCATTCCCTATATTCAATGAGATTAGTTTTAAAAGATACGAAGAAGCTGGTAAGACTGTAAAAGAGGCAATTTCAGAAATGCTATTAACGGAGCTTCCTGTTTCAAAGGAATGCCTTGTGAGAGCATATGCGAAGGAATACGGTAATTCTTCAAGACCGACTAATGATATGCGTATGCACTTGGATTATTATATTCAATCCGTAATCCCTGATAATGTTAACTTGAGTAAAGGTTTCTTTTATCCAATGGATAAATCTAAAATAAAATTTCGTATGGCAAAGAAAGGAGCTACTCGAGACATTAAGTATATTTCTCCCGAGGAGCTTGCAATTGGTATGAAAGAAATTATCAGGCAGAATTTCTCAATTTCCAGAGCTGATTTATATAGAACAATTGCAGGGTTTTGCGGTATCCAAAGGGTAGGAAATAAAATCAAAGATAATCTTGATGTAGCATTCTCTTATCTTGTGGAAGATGTCATTTGTGTAAATGAAGAAGTTTCCTTGAAAGCGAATCATCAATGACACATTGAGTTTTCACATTTGAGAGTAATACTTCCTATGAAAATTCCGCGCTATTACTATTACCGAAGTGGCGATAAAGGAAAGCAATTAACTTATAAGGAACAATCGGAGCTTTTAAAAGCAGTATATAGGCTTTGCGATGAGGAGAATTTTTCACGCAATAGAGCAAGGATTCAGATATATCCGGACCTTATTGTTTTCGGAAGTGTTTTGATAATAACCTTCTATCTCGATATGGATATGATGATCAATCTCGTCAGGCTACGAGGGATTCCTTCGTACGACCAAGGCCGGGGCGTAGGACCACGAAGCGCATCATCTGCTACCATGAGGTATCCGGAAATGCTTGAGCTGTCTGAGGAGGACGGCGAGTTCGTATCAAGGTTCATACTTCCTATCCTCTGATCCTGTTGATAGCCATTGCCTGATATGCGAATATCATCAGGTAGGCGAGGGCGTATGAAGATAGTGGTCATAGATTCACAGGGCGGCGGCATCGGCCGGCAGGTCGTCTCATCGATAAAGGCGGAGTTCCCGGATCAGGCGGTAACGGCCATAGGGACCAATGTCCAGGCAACCTCTGCCATGCTCAAGGCCGGAGCCGATCAGGGGGCGACGGGGGAGAATCCCGTGATCGTCGCCTGCCGTGATGCGGATGTCATAATCGGACCCATCGGTATCGTGATCGCGGATTCGATGATAGGCGAGGTATCGCCGGCAATGGCGCTCGCGGTCTGCCAGAGCAGGGCTAAGCGCATACTCATCCCCGTCAATCATTGTGATAACATCGTCGTAGGTGTCAGCGATCTCAGCATTGGACGCCTTATACACGAGGTCGTGGACCGCATTAGGGCGATGTTGACAGCGTAAGGTCAAGATAGTAGATTCTATCCATCGATTCTGCATGAAGCAGGATACGGGAGCCGTAGCTTCCAGGAATTCACGGATATGGCGTATCTGCCTGCCTTCCCGTAGGATGGCGCCCGGCAGCCTGCCACGATCATTGGACCTGCTTCATGAGGATACTCTGCCTCCTTCTTATGTTATCCGCATTATTCCCGGCCTTTGCCGGCGGTACGGCCGAGATTGACTCTGATACCCGCATCGTCGAGGATGTATGGAACCGCGAGGTGGAGATTCCCGCCGAGGTTGACAGCATCATCGCTATCGGGTCCATGGGACCGCGCATGGCCGCCTATCTCGATGTCATCGATATGTTTGTCGGAGCAGAGGACAGCGATAAGGCCGCCGCATCTGCCCGCTATGACTACAGCCCTGCCTATCATGAGGAGCTTGCCTCCCTTCCGAGCGTCGGCCGGGGAGGCGGAAGCGGCGAGAACAATGCCTATGCCGAGGAGATCATCATGCTGCGCCCCGATGTGATCATCGCGGGCTTCGACGCGGCAGCCTGCGAGGAGCTGGAGAGGCAGACAGGTATTCCCGTCGTCAGCATACGCTATCGTACACAGGGCTTCATAGATGAGGGTTTCTATCGCTCGATGAGGATATTCGCCAGCGTGGTAGGAGCGGAGGAGCGCTGTGAGGAGGTCCTTTCTTATATCGATGAGTGCAAGGCTGATCTCCGGACCCGTACGGATGGTGTTCCTGCAGAGGATAAGCCCAGGGCATATACAGGGGCCGTCACGTTCAATGGACGCCATGGCTTTGCGTTCACATATGTCAATTTCCCTCCGTTTGATGCCATCAATGCCCTCAATGTTGCCGACACGCTTCGTGAAGAGCAGGTTGGAGAGGCCGTTTCCCAGGCACGTGAGGCAGGGACGGCATACATAGGCAACGATGGCTTCGAGGTCGATCCTGAGATGGTGATGGAGTGGGATCCGGATATCATATTCCTCGATCCTGGCAATATGGATCTGGTAAATGCCGAGTATGCCGCCAATCCATCTTATTTCAGGTCGCTCAGGGCCGTGCGTGATGGTGAGGTCTATACGATGCCTTCTACCAACAGCGCTGGGCCTAATATCACATACCTGCTGATGAACGCGTACTATGCCGGTACGGTGCTGTTTCCTGATGAGTTCAGCGATGTTGATTTCCGTTCCAAGGCCTCGGAGATAATGCTTATGATGCTCGGCTATGATTCCTTCTGTGAGATGGAGGCCGATAGCCTTTATTACGGGAAGATCGTGATAGGAGAGTAAGCTGTGGGACGTGAGGGCATCGAAGCGTACAGGGGATATATGAGGCACAGATATGTGGCGCTGCTGCTTCTGCTCTGCCTCCTTGCTGCCATGGCGGTCGTGTCATTATCCGCAGGCTCCGCAAGCCTCTCCGTCATCGATGTGCTTAAGGCGCTGGCATCACACGATGGATCGCCGGAGAGCATCATCGTCTGGAACGTGAGGATGCCGCGAGTAGCCGCGGCAATCGTCGTCGGTGCGGCCTTGGCGATGAGCGGATGCGTGATGCAGGCCGTGCTTCATAACCCTCTTGCCTCCTCCTCGACCCTGGGCGTCTCTCAGGGAGCGTCCTTCGGAGCCGCTCTCGCGATAACCTGCCTCGGGGCTGGTATGCAGTCAGGCGGTAGCGCGTCACTGCTGATCAGCGAGCCGTATATGGTGACACTATTCGCGTTCATCGGAGGGATATCTACCACTATCGTGATACTCTTCCTGTCACGCCTGAGGATCGCGAGCCCCTCGGTGCTTGTCCTTGCCGGCGTGGCTATCAGCTCTACGTTCAGCGGCGCGACCACGCTGATACAGTACTTCGCCGATGACGTGATGGTCGCAAGCATCGTCTACTGGACATTCGGGAATCTGGGAAGGGCAGGCTGGAACGAGATCGCGATGATCGGAGCCGTGTGCGTGCCGGCCTTCGTCTTCTTCATGCTGAGCAGGTGGGACTACAATGCCATCGAGAGCGGGGAGTACTCCGCACGTAGCCTGGGCGTCAACGTGGGAGTCCTTGTTCCCTTGAGCCTAGGGTTATCAGCGCTTATCACATCGGTATCCGTATCGTTCACCGGGTGCATCAGCTTCATAGGACTCATAGCACCACATGTGATGCGCAGGATCGTCGGGAATGACTACAGGTACCTTATTCCCGGTTCCGCCATATGTGGGGCCGTGCTGCTGCTTGTCGCGGACATCGCGTGCAGGATGATCATCTCTCCTGTAGTGCTTCCTATAGGCGCGCTGACCTCGTTCGTGGGAGCGCCTCTCTTCCTCTGCCTGATTCTCCGAGAGAGGAGGGTGGGATGATAGACGTAAGGAATATCTCATTCTCATATGGACAGAAGGCGGTGCTGCAGGACGTGTCGTTCTCCGCAGGCGACGGAGAGGTGGTTGGCATACTCGGCAACAATGGCGCTGGGAAAAGCACGCTCATCACCTGCATCAACCGCGTCAGGAGACCTGATAGCGGGGATGTGATCATCGATGGACTGTCCACGGGATCGATGAAGGAGCGTGACATAGCCCGACTGATAGCCTATGTACCGCAGAATACGGAGGCTGTCAGGATCTCTGTCTTTGATAGCATATTGCTGGGGCGCAGGCCTTATATCAGATGGGGAATGGGACGTGAGGATATCGAGGCATGTCAGGCTGTCATAGAGCGCATCGGCCTTGGTAGCCTCCAGCTGAGATGCATGGATGAGCTATCGGGAGGAGAGATGCAGAAGGTAATGCTTGCTCGCGCCCTGGTCCAGAAGCCGCGCGTGATGCTTCTGGACGAGCCTACGAGCAACCTCGATCCGCGTAACCAGCATGAGATGATGGCGATCGTCAGGGATATGGCCAGGGAAGAGCATATAACGGTGCTTGCCGTGCTTCATGACCTTAACCTGGCGCTCCGCTTCTGCGATCGGCTCTTCTTCCTGAAGGATGGCCGTGGCTTCTGCTGCTGTGGCCGGGATGAGGTGGACGGCGGCATCATAAGGGACGTGTATGGAATAGACGCGGAGGTCTTTGCTGCCGGGGACCGTCGCTTCGTGCTGATTGGAGGATGATATGGATATCAAAGGATGCTGGGAGAGATGCAGGGAGTTCCACGGTCATACGTGCAAGGGCCTTCTCATTGGCTTCATGGCCTCGCTTTACGCAATCAGGCTACTGGGGCTGAAGGATCATGATGATGAGGACGTGGTATGCATCAGCGAGTGCGATTCCTGCAGCGTTGATGCGATCCAGGTGATGCTTGGATGCACGGTAGGCAGGGGGAGTCTCCTGTTTCATATGACGGGGAAGAGCGCCTTCTCGTTCTACCAGAGGAGTACCGGTCGCTCCGTGCGCCTCGTGCTTTCGGGAAAGGTGGCAGATATCGGGGATATGGATATAGAGGAATACCTTACCATTAATGATCCTGAGTCACTGTTTGCCGTCAAGGAGACAGCCATACCTCTTCCAGAGAGGGCCCGCTTCTTCGATTCCTACGTCTGCGAGGGGTGTGGGGAGGTTACTGGGGCCAACTGGATCCATATACAGGATGGGCATAAGCTATGCCCCGACTGCTATGTGCGCTATGATAGATTCAACGTCTGAAGGAGGTGCCATGACGCTCGAGGAGTTCTTCAAGGATAACGGTAAGGTCGCGCTGGCATTCTCCGGCGGGGTCGATTCCGCATTCCTGCTCTATGCCGCTTTCCATGCTGGTGCCGATGTCTGTGCCTATTATGTGAAGACTCCCTTCCAGCCGTGCTTCGAGCTGGAGGACGCAAAGAGGCTTGCCGATGAGCTTGGCGCGTCATTAAGGGTATTGGAGGCTGATGTCCTTTCCTCTCCGGAGATTGCCGCTAATCCTCCCGACAGGTGCTACCTATGCAAGCGTATCATCATGGGGACGATAAGAGAGGCCGCCTCTGCCGATGGCTACGCGCTTATCATAGATGGGACGAACGCGAGCGATGATGTGTCGGACAGGCCTGGTGTGAAGGCCTTGAAGGAGCTTGGCGTACGATCACCGCTCCGAGAGTGCGGCATATGCAAGGATGAGGTCAGACGACGATCGAGGGAGGCCGGACTCTTTACATGGGATAAGAGCGCCTATGCCTGCCTTGCCACGAGGATACCTACAGGAGAGCCTATAGACAGGGAGAAGCTTGAGGTGACGGAGCGGGCAGAGGATTTCCTCAGAGGCCTTGGCTTCATCGATTTCCGCGTCAGGATGGTGGGGCGGTGTGCCAGGATACAGGTCAGGGAGAGCCAGCTTCCGCTCCTGATGGAGAGAAGGAATGATATCCTTAACGGCCTGAAGGGACTCTATCGCGGGGTATTGCTGGATCTGGAGGTTCGGGATGAATGATATCAGGAAGATGCTAGAGGGCATCAGGGATGGCAGCGTGAGCGTGGATGATGCGCTTCTTGAGCTTAAGAAGAAGCCCTTTGAGGATATAGGATTCGCCAAGGTCGACCTCCACCGCCGTCTCAGGCAGGGAGCTTCCGAGGTGATATACGGGGCAGGGAAGACACCTGAGCAGATTTCAGGGATCCTCGATTCGATGGTTCGTAACGGGCAGGAGCGCGTGCTTATAACACGGCTTTCGCAGGAGGCGGCGGCATCAATCTCCTCCCGTCATCCCCTTGATTACCATGAGGATGCCAGGATCGGGATAGCCGGTGGAATGCCGGAACCTGATGGGATCGGGACGATCGTCGTCGCGACAGGCGGCACCAGCGATATCCCAGTGGCTGAGGAGGCGGCCCTTACCGCTGAGGTCATGGGCAATAAGGTCACGAGGCTCTATGATGTCGGGGTCTCGGGGCTTCACCGTACCCTCAGCCATCTTGATCAGATAATGAGCGCGACCGTCGTCATAGCCATCGCCGGCATGGAAGGGGCCTTGGCAAGCGTCCTTGGCGGTCTTACCGACGCTCCTGTGATCGCTGTTCCGACGAGCGTTGGCTATGGCGCCTCGTTCTCAGGGCTCGCCGCGCTTCTCTCGATGCTCAACTCATGCGCGAGCGGGGTGTCGGTGGTGAATATCGATAACGGATTCGGGGCAGGGTATCTTGCCAGCATGATAAACCATATAGCGAGGAAGGATGGAGAGAGATGAAGACGCTTTATATAGACTGCGGCATGGGTGCTGCCGGTGATATGCTCACCGCGGCGCTCCTTGAGCTTCTGCCTGATCAGGATGGATTCGTACGAGAGTTCAATGCCTTGGGCCTGCCAGGAATCACGATGGTGAGGAAGCCATCGGTGAAGTGCGGCATAACAGGTACCCATGTCTCTGTTCTCGTCGATGGCGAGGAGGAGGGATCTGGCCATCATCATCATGACCATGAGCACCATGATCATGAGCATCATCACCATCATCATGGGATTGCGGATATAGAGCATATCGTCTCAGATCATCTTCCCATTTCTCAGAGGCTGAAGGATGATATCCTCGCCGTCTTCGGCCTGATCGCTGAGGCGGAGAGCCATGTCCATGGAGTGCCTGTCACCGATATCCATTTCCATGAGGTTGGCACGATGGATGCCGTTGCGGATATCACTGCGGTGGTGATGCTGATGGACAGGCTCTCGCCTGACGAGGTCATCGTGTCCCCGATCCATGTAGGCTATGGCAGCGTCCGCTGTGCGCATGGCATCCTTCCTGTTCCGGCTCCTGCTACTGCTTATATCCTCTCAGGGGTCCCTATCTCCGCCGGAAGCATCGAGGGGGAGCTATGCACGCCTACTGGAGCGGCCCTTATAAGGCATTTTGCTACCAGTTTCGGGCAGATGCCGGTCATGAGCGTTTCCGGAATCGGATACGGCATGGGCAATAAGGACTTCGAGGCCGCCAACTGCGTGAGGGCGATGATCGGTGAGCGTGGAGGCTCCTCCGATACCGTCATAGGACTCTCCTGCAATGTCGATGACATGACAGGAGAGGCCATAGGATCCGCGATAGAGCGCCTGATGGCCCTTGGCGCGCGTGATGCCTACACCACGCCTATCGGGATGAAGAAGTCCCGGCCTGGCATCATGCTCTCCGTCATATGCTCTACCTCTGATGAGGAGAGGATGGTCCGTGCCATCTTCAGCCATACGACGACTATAGGCATAAGGAAGACCGTCTATGACCGCTATGTGCTTGATCGCAGGGAGAGTGAGGCTGAGACTCCTTACGGAAAGGTCAGGGTGAAGATCTCCGAAGGCTATGGCGTGAGGCGCGTGAAGGCTGAGCATGATGATCTGGAGAGGATCGCACAGGAGAGAGGCGTAAGCGTCGAGGAGGTATCGCGCTCGGTGGCGCTTGCCGATCTGTGAGGCCGGTCGGTACCTTACCAAAGGGGAGGCTCTCGACAGGATGGCCGATGATATCCTCATCGCGTATCCAGATGTGAAGGAGGAAACGGTCCGATCGCATCTGTATATAGATAACTTCTTCATCGCAGGCATGGCTCAGGCCGTGCCTGCATCGCCTTATATATGGCTGCCGATGAACGCCCAGATGACAGCCACGATGACTGACGGGAACATATTAGATACCCTTATGTGCTTATCCCAGACCATGTTTATGCCTATCGTGGCGATGAGCACCGAGCCCACGAGGCCGAGCGCAGCTATCGCGTCCGGTGTCATGATCGGCTTTATGAGTCCTGCCAGGAGCGTTACCGTTCCCTGGATGATCGCTACCGGGATGAATGAGAAGAGACAGCCCTTGCCATGTGTGATGGTCAGAAGCAGGACGAATACGAAATCGAGCAGGGACTTTGCATAGAGCACCGATCTGTCGCCATGAAGCGCCTCGTTTATCGGTCCCAGTACCGCCATCGCTCCGATGGAGACCACAAGGGAGGTAGTGACGAAGCTACTTACGAAGGAACCGTCCCCATGGCTTCCCGTCTTCCTCTTCAGCCATTCCCCGAAGTCCGTCATATGCTTCTCGATGTTTATCGCCTCGCCGATGAAGGCGCCAAGCACGAGGGAGGCGGCCATCATCACCGAGCCCTGCGTCGAGAGGCCTGACTCCGTGAGTACCAGCATCCCTGACATTACTCCGCCGATGCCGATGAAGAGCGTCGAGAGCCCGCAGGCTGATAGCATCGTCTCCTGATATCTTTCCGTAAGCCCCTTGCCGAACGTGAGCCCGATAAGCCCTGCTATTATGATCGCGGCGGAATTCACCACGGTGCCGAGTCCTGGCATATGATCAAATCTCCCTAGCTTGTTTCTTATAATCCCTTTCTTATGTTAGGAAAAGAGCTAGAGCCTCCTTATTAATCCGAAACATGGTATCATTGCGTCCGTATGGGAAGGAGGAAGGACTATGAAGGAGCTGTTCCGAGTAGCCTATGAGCTTGACAGGAGGAACCTTCCGTTCGCGCTTGTTACCGTCATAGGTACCGATGGCATAATACCGCGGCAGAACGGGCGTATGCTCGTAAAGGAGGATGGTAGCTTCATATCCACGATAAGAGGCCATCTGATAACAAAGGTATGAGGGAATGTCATATAGAGCCAGGCTTCTGATATACAGGATTGAGGCGGAAAGGCTGATTCTTGGACTTATCAGAACAGGAACACATAGCGATTTATTCTGATATGGATTCCTTCTCAATGAAGATGAGAAGAGAATCCTCTGTGATTGCAATGGTAGGACAATGAGATTCAGAGAATATGGCAGGAAAGATGACGATACGATAATCCTTCTACACGGTGCAGGTCTCTCCTGGTGGAACTACAGAAGAGCGGCAGAGTTTCTTGCCAGTAGGTTCCATGTCATATTACCTGTTCTAGATGGGCACGATGGCAGCGATAGGCCTTTCATTTCCATAAGATCAGCAGCTGAGGAGATCATGGGTTTTATCGATGCTTGCTGTGGAGGTTCGGTGCTTGCTATCGGAGGCTTGTCGCTAGGTGGGCAGATTCTTCTTGAGATTGCGGCAACGAGGAATAGGATAGCCAGATTCTTCATCTTCGAAAGCACGCTGGCAATCCCTATGCGGTTCTCTGCAGTCTTCGTCTCATTGTCAGTCTCTCTGAGCTATCCCCTAATAAAGCATAGATGGTTCTCAGAGCTGCAGGCTGAAACGCTTGGGATACCTGCAGATATGTTCGAGGAGTATTACGCCTCCTCAACCCAGATAAGCAAGGAAAGCCTTTCAAGGATTCTGAGGGAGAATGCAGTCTTCGTGCCAGATCCGGATATAAAGGATATCAATGCCCTTATAATAGCAGGCTCTGGTGAAAGAAGGATAATGCTGCGTTCTGCAAGGAAACTCAATGAGATGATAGAAGGAAGCAGGATCAGGATACTCCGTGGATACAGGCATGGTGAGCTGAGCCTCAGACATCCAGAGGAATATGCTGCGCTTCTGGTGAATGTGATTGATGGAAAGCTCTGAGTTAAATATGCCAGGATGACAGATAGGCCTCCCCTGATATGCTGAATGCATGTAGGCGGATGGATAATCCATGAAATTCATTCCGTTGAGAAATACATAGATGGCGTGTTTACAGAAGATTTCATTCACTTCAGCAGCCTCCACTCTTTTTATAAGACATGCCGCAAGAAAACCTGTCAGGCTCGTCCTGCAGGATGAATGCGGCAAAGTCCCAAACCCCAAGATGTGAAAGGAAGCACCATCCGAAGAAGAGAAGACAGCCAAGGGCAATCGGCTCGGGCAGGAAGTACTGCCTTGGCGGATCGAGTGATATGAACAGTGCGATGACGGCAATGGCAATCAGTCCTGCACCCCTTCGCTTGCTTACCATCAGGATTCTATCATGCTTGGCTTCGGCATGTTCACCTCTTCGCGCTTTCCCTGGTTCCTGATCCCAGAACATGCATTCTTCCTGCCTCGGGGATGATCGGAGAACATCCGGTAACGTGTTGCGTTACCTAGCACACTGCTGTAAATTCTGGGTATGAGAAGGTCGATCACTGTCTTCCCCAGACTCACTGACAAGGAGGTCTCCGCCGTGGTGGAGACGAGGAAGCAGTATGCGAGGGCCTTCAACATGTCAACAGAGTGCCTTATCAACAATAACAGCACATCCAAGGGGTTCCTTCACAAGGTCCAATATGAGACGATAAAGGAGGGGTGTCCGTCTCTTCCTACAGGACTCATACAGTGTGCCCGTGATGTCGCGGTGGAAGCTGTCAAGACCTGGAATGCAAAGAAGACGAAGCTGAGACAGAAGCATCCTAAGAAGGCCGAGAGGATGAGAAGGCCATCGATGAAGGAGGGCTGCACGATGCGCTATGACGTGCGCACCATCACGCTCCGCGGCTCCCAGCTCACATTCAGCACATGCGACAGGAGGATAAGGACAATCATCTCAATCCCGGAGTTCTTCACCGAGAGATACTCTTCATCAGAGGGATGGAAGCTCAAGGGAGCGAACATAGGGATGGACAGGAGAGGAAGGGTGTTCGTCAATCTCATCTACGAATGCCCTGATTCTGTAATCGAAGAGAATAATGAGGGGAAGATAGTGGGGCTGGATAGGGGTGTGTATAACATCGTGACGACCTCTGATGGTGTCCACTATGGAGCGAAGGATATAAGGCGGGTCAAGAGGAAATACGACCATGTGCGCTCTGAGCTGCAGGAGAAAGGCACCCGCAGCGCGAAGAGGAGGCTGAAGGCCATCTCCGGCTGCGAGAAGAGGTTTGTCCATGATCAGAACCACCGCATTTCCAAGAGGCTTGCCAATGCTGATGAGGATGTATCCGCATACGTCCTTGAGGACCTGTCATCCATGAGCATGCTGAGGCTGAAAGGAAAGAGTAATAAGACCATGAGAAAGTGGCTCTCAAACTGGTCATATGCGGACCTTGAGTTCAAGCTGATCTACAAGTGCCAGAGGAACGGCATAAGGGCGGAGTTCGTCGATGCGCGCTACACGAGCCAGAAGTGCTCAGTGTGCAAGACGATAGACAAGGCTTCGAGGAAGGGGAACAGGTACATCTGCAGGCATTGCGGCAGCAGTATGCATGCCGACACGAATGCCGCCATCAACATCCGCGACAACTACATCACCTGGGTCCAGAAACTCGGGCAGGCTGCAGTCAATCAGCCGTATGGATGGGGTGCCACAGGCAGACCGGAAACGGAGCCTGTGGGCAAGACGCTCACGTCCAAGCTTTCAGGCTTGTCCCAATGCCATTAAGTTAAGGATACATTAATCATACATTTTAGTATGCAGGACAGAAAGCAAGCTTCAATTTGTATTTCTGTCTTTTTTTGACAAATCACTATATAATAATACTATTATTATGATATAATATAATTGGAGGTAATTTATTATATCATGAGCAAATACAAGAAAGATATAATAAAGGAGGCTGTAACCAATTTCTGCAGTATTCCTGCAGATGAAATCCGTGATACCTTTGTCAATCCAGACAAGGATTTCACCAGGGATAGAAAGCTTCCATTATGTTCGCTACTTAAAATCGGACTGCTGAATGCAGGAACCTGTATCAACGAACAACTCCGCTTATGCTGCGGTTTGGGGGATGACCGCCCTACAGCTTCCGGATTCATCCAGCAACGAGACAAGCTGACAGTAGAATCATATTCTGCATTATTCAGGATTCATGCGTCCTCATTGACTGGACACACTTTATATAAGCAGAAATATATCGTTGTCGCAATTGATGGCTCTGATGTGAATATTCATCCGAATAAGGATGATGTCAGCACATTATGCACGTCCATTGCCAAGAAATACCGACAGAGAGCCGCAATGCAGCCAGTCAACATGTTGCATCTGAATGCTGCGGTAACTGTTCCAGACGGATTCTTCATTGATTATGAGATACAGGATCTGGCAGCAAAGAACGAGAGAACAGCTTGCGCGAATATGATGAAGAGGATTTCACGTGTCGATTATGGTGCGAAGCCTATCATCACATGTGATAGGGGGTATGAATCATTCTATCTCATGATGCTTGCTGATTCTCTTGGCCTTAAATACTGCATAAGGGTCAAGGATGTGGATTCAGGCATTGGGATTGCCTCTCGATATGGTGATCTTAAAGAGGCTGATGGCTGTATAGATGCATATATAGACAAGAAATACACATTCTGTTATTTCGTCGCGACAAGGCCAGATGAGTATCCTGACTTCATATACTGCCATAGCAACCATTACAACCCATTCATCCCGCCAACTCCTAACAAAGCGAGAAAGGGAGGGGTCTCAAAGGGTAATTCACAACTTACCTATTACGGATTCACATACCGCCTTGTACGTTTTTCTATTGGAGACGGAGTCTTTGAGACACTGGTTACCAATCTTTCCCAAGAAGGATTCCCTCTTTCGGAAATGAAGCTGTTATACCATATGCGATGGGGAATAGAGACAGCTTTCAGGCAGCTGAAATATGATGATTGTGCTTCCTTTATGCACTCAAAGAAAAAAGCAGCTGCTGTAGGTGAGATTGTTTTTTCGATGATCTTCCATAATCTATGCTCCATTATACTGAAGCTCCTGGCGCTTCGTGTCACACAAATTTGCATGAACCGCAAAAGAATATATCGTATAAGCTATTCTGATCTCACTGCTGTGGTCAGATTTTATATCCATGGAAGAGATCCGACTTTGACTGAAAAGAAAATAGTCAGGGAACTCTTCTTGACCCTCCAGCCAATCCGAAACGGCAGGGCATTCATGAGAAACAAGAAACATAATTTCTTTATTCCCTTTATCTACAGAGTAGCCTGACTTGTCATAAGTCTACACTTTTATATTTCCCTTTGAAATACTTGCTCTAAGGGGAAAGGGGTTCTTTGTCTGAATCAAGCCTCATATACTTCTTTCTTTTCTTAATTTGAGTCAGAGATGTTAAAACTTCGATCAACTACCGTGGACAATTCCTCTTAATGCTAATTAACTTAATGGCATTGGGCTTGTCCTGAAGGTCGTTGACCAGAGGAATAAAGCTATTTGCTTTTCTGAGATGCAGTTGCGATAAACTCAACCAACGGTTTGTTTGATTCAAATGACAAAACACATAATATTGGAATCGAGGAACGGAGTGATGTTCCTCTGGAGAACAAATGATTGACCAGATAAAGATAGGAAAGTTCATAGCAGCGAAAAGGAAGGAGAAATCCCTTACCCAGGCTGATGTCGCAGAGGGCTTGGGCATAACAGACAGAGCCGTTTCAAAATGGGAGAGGGGACTAGCCCTTCCAGACGCATCCCTGATGCTGAATCTATGCAGCATTCTGGGCATTAGCATCACAGAGCTGCTAACGGGAGAAGAAGCAATGGAAGACACCTATAAGGACAAGGCGGAAAACCTCATTCTTGAGATAAGGAAGAAGGAAGAAGAAAACAACAAGTATCTGCTCAGGCTGGAAACGGTCATAGTTGTCCTTTCCACTGTATCAGCCCTCACGATCATATTTACGGCAGTATTCCTGGCTCCAGGAACCGTGCTCATGTCTTTCCTTGTCCTGATTGCACTCTTGATACTCTTCGTAGGAATATACTTTGCATTGAATATCGAGCGTGATGCAGGGTATTACGAATGCAGAGCCTGCCATCATAGATATGTTCCAGATTTCAGCCATGTCGTCATGGCTATGCATATAGGAAGATCCCGTCTGATGAAATGCCCCTCTTGCGGAAAGAGGACATGGCAGAAGAAAGTCCTTTCAAGATAGGCTTATCTGGATCCATAATCAGGCATGGAAAGGAAGATCTGCCAGAGCGTTGCCTGAGGTCAGAGGATATCTGGTATCATAGTGCTGTTCGAGATGACTGCGGAGGCAGAAGGAGGATCTGATGCAGTACACATCGCATTATGAGTCGCCGCTAGGCACTATATTGCTTGCCTCTGATGGGGAGGCGCTTACCGGGCTCTGGTTCGAGGGGCAGCGTTACTTCGCCCTCCATCTCGGCGGCGAGCATGAGGAGAGGGATCTTCCGGTATTCGGCATCGTCAGGGAGTGGCTGGATGAGTACTTCTCCGGTAAGGAGCCATCGGTTTCCGTCCCTCTTTGCGTTCAAGGCTCCGCCTTCCATAGGGAGGTTGCTGATATAATGCTGACGATTCCATATGGGGAGACGATGACATATGGCGAGATAGCCTCGCTCATAGCTGAACGTCATGGGATGGAGAGGATGTCTGCAAGGGCTGTCGGAGGAGCCGTCGGCCACAATGAGATATCTATCATCATTCCCTGCCACCGGGTCGTCGGCACGAACGGGAGCCTCACTGGATACGGGGGAGGCATCTGGCGGAAGGTGAGGCTCTTGGAGGGCGAGGGCGTGGATATGTCTAAGTTCCATATTCCTTCCCAAGGCACGGCCCTGTAGTCTTGCCTAAGAGGCCGTTTAGGCTCACGATTCTCCTATGAGGATAGGTGAGTATCTCAGGTCTATCGATTATCCGGGGCGCATCATCGTCGCAGGCTTCGCAGATGATGGTGAGCCTGTCATCATCTACGCCATCACGGGACGTAGCCGCAATAGTCGTAACAGGGTGCTTCGTATCGAGGATGGCAGTCTCTTCACCCAGCCATTCGATGCATCCCTCGTCGAGGATCCTTCTCTTATAATCTACAGGGCCACGGCTACAGTGGGCGATTCCTTCATCTGTTCCAACGGAAGCCATACGGAGACGATTGCGGCGTGTCTCAATGAAGGGGAGGGGCTTTCTGACGCGCTTGCCATGATGACCTACGAGCCCGATGCTCCGTCCTATACGCCGCGGATCAGCGCGGTGATAAGGAGCGATGGGTATCAGCTTGCGATCGTGAGGCGTGAAGACGGAGAGGTGCTGAGGCTCCTTTACCGCTATGAGGCGGAGCGCGGCATCGGGCATGTCATCCATACATATAGGGGAGACGGCGATCCTCTTCCCTCATTCTCATCGCTTCCCGTGCGACTCGATCTTTCAGGTGAGACGGAAGCTGAAGAGGCATGGGAAGGATTGAGCCCTGAGTATCGCGTTGCCTTGTATCTCCGGAAGGGGAAGACGGAGAGGATAATCAACAGGCTGGAGGTTGCTGATGGAGAGGCTTGATCTGAAGTATGGCTGCAATCCTGATCAGAAGGGCGCGTATATCTATCGTGAAGGCGGCTTGCCGCTGGAGGTGCTTAACGGACACCCTGGGTATATAAACCTCCTCGATGCCCTCAATGGCTGGCAGCTTGTCGCTGATCTGAGGAAGGCTACGTCTCTTCCGGCCGCGGCCTCATTCAAGCATGTCTCTCCTGCGGGGGCTGCGGTTGCTGTACCTCTTGAGGAGGATGAGCGGAGGATGTACTTCGCGCCTTCATCGCTCTCTCCGCTTGCGGTTGCTTATGTTCGTGCGCGGGGTGCCGATCGGATGAGTTCCTTCGGTGATTTCATAGCGCTCTCCGATACATGCGATGCCTCAACGGCTTCAGTGATCGCGAAGGAAGTCTCCGACGGAATCATCGCTCCGGGCTATGAGAGCGAGGCCCTTGATATCCTGAAGCGCAAGAAGAAAGGCTCATACACGATACTCCGCATCGATCCGGACTATGCTCCTGAACCTGAGGAGATACGCACTGTCTTTGGTGTCACATTCTCCCAGCCTCATAACGGCTTCATCCCCACGGATGAGGATCTAGGGAATATCGTTACAGGGAGGAAGGAGCTGCCGGAATCGGCAAGGCTTGATCTGAAGGTGGCCATGCTCACGCTGAAGTATACGCAGTCCAACTCGGTCTGCTATGCGTACCATGGCCAGGTTATAGGCGTCGGGGCCGGCCAGCAGTCGAGGATACACTGTACCAGGCTCGCCGGGGGCAAGGCCGATCTTTGGCAGCTCAGGCGCAGCGAGAGGGTGCTTTCACTGCCGTTTAGGGAGGGGCTTTCACGCAATGACAAGGACAATGTGATAGAGCAGTACCTCTCGGATGATCCAGAGATCGACGTGCTTGGCCATTGGCAGGATTACTTCTCCTCGCGTCCTGAGCCTTTTACCCGTGATGAGAAGAGAACATATCTTGCTACGATAACAGGGGTGTCCTTGGCGTCCGATGCCTTCTTTCCGTTTCCCGATAACATCGAGAGGGCAAGGCGTTCGGGTGTCAGCTATATCGTCGAGCCCGGTGGCAGCCTCCGCGACGATCTTGTGATCAGGGCCGCGGATGAAGGCTCCATGGTGATGGTATTCTCACCTCATCGTCTTTTCCATCATTAGCCTTACCTGTGGTATGCTTTTATCATGCAGAAGAAGGTCGTGATCATTGGAGCCGGGATAGCCGGCGTGCAGGCAGCTTCATCCCTTGCGGGATCTGCTGAGATAACACTGGTGAATAACGAGGATTTCCTGCCTTATTACAGGATGAGGATAGAGGAGGTGCTCTGCGGCTCCGATCCCCAGGCGCTCTTCATGCATCCCCTTGAGTGGTATGAGGAGAAGGGTATCGCCATCATAAGCGGGAACGTGAGCGGAATCATTCCCGATAAGATGGAGGTGTCGCTCTCCGATGGCCGTTCCCTTGGCTATGATGAGCTTGTCATCGCGACGGGAAGCCAGGCAAATATATTCCCGCTTGAAGGCGGGAGGAAGGAGTACTATTCGCTCAGGACGATGAAGGATGCCTTGAGCCTTAAGGCGGCGCTGTCGAAGGCGCGTAGCCTTGCCGTGATAGGTGGCGGGCTCCTTGGACTGGAGCTTGCGGCTGCCGTGGCATCTCATTTCCCTCTCTCCGTATCCGTCGTGGAGGTCGCCCCGTATATACTGCCGCGCCAGCTCGATGAGCCTTCGGCAAGGAAGCTTGAGTCGCTACTTCTGGAGCGTGGCGTAAGGGTTATTACCGGAGCGAAGGCCAAGGGAGCCGATGATTCATCACTGATCCTTGAGGATGGACGCCGTGTCGATGCCGATGTCATCTGCTTCTCCTCAGGCGTCCATGCCGACCTATCGCTCCTTGAGGGTACAGGCATAGAGACGGGTCGGGCGATAAAGGTCTCTGACAGGCTCCGTACCAGCGTGGAAGGAATCTATGCGATCGGAGACGCCGCGGAGCTTGATGGCCGTACGTTCGGTCTTGCGATGCACGCCCGCGAGATGGGATCGTTCGTCGCGTCCGTGATCAAAGGTGAGGCTGGCAGCTATGTTCCGTCAGTGCCTTCCGCGATGCTGAAGATCGGAGGTCTTGATGTCGCTTCACTTGGCAGCATCGAGGGAGAGGCCCATGTCTATGAGGCCGGGGATAGAAGACGGACCATATTCGTCAAGGATGGTATCGTGAATGGTGTCGTGCTGATAGGCGAGAAGGCCACGCCGGCAATCAAGGCCATGCTGGGTAAGCCGTATACGGAATGAATGGAGGGATGAAGATGGACGAGCTGGAGAGGAAGGCGCTGGAGTACCATAGCGCAGGCGGGATAGCAGGGAAGGTGTCGGTGGTGCCGACGAAGCCGTGCAGGACTGCGGAGGACCTTGCGCTGGCTTATACGCCGGGGGTTGCGAAGCCGGTGCTGAGGATCGAGGCAGACGAGGAGGAGGCGTACAGGTACACGGATAAGGGTAACCTGGTGGCCGTGATATCTAACGGGACGGCGATCCTTGGCCTCGGAGACAGGGGAGCGCTTGCCTCCAAGCCCGTGATGGAGGGCAAGGGGGTGCTCTTCAAGAGGTTCGCTGACATAGATGTTTTCGACATAGAGATAGACGAGAAGGATCCGGAGAGGCTGGTGGATATCATCGCGTCCCTCTCGCCGACGTTCGGAGGGATAAACCTCGAGGACATAAAGGGGCCGGAGTGCTTCCGGATAGAGCGGGAGCTGATAGAGCGCTGCCCGATACCGGTGTTCCATGATGACCAGCATGGCACTGCGATAATAGCCACGGCCGGACTGATGAATGCCGCCGAGATCATAGGCAAGCGCCTTGATGATATGCGCGTGGTGGTGAACGGGGCCGGAGCCGCGGGGATCTCGTGCGCGAGGATGTTCGTAGCTGCCGGGGTGAGGAGGGAGAACCTCGTGATGCTGGACAGCCGCGGGGTCATATATCGCGGCAGGGACGGACTTACTGAGGAGAAGGCTGAGTTCGCATCGGATACGGATAGGCGTACGCTGGCGGAGGCCGTTGACGGAGCTGACGTGTTCATGGGGCTCTCGGTGAAGGGCGTGCTGACCGGGGAGATGCTGAGGACGATGAACCATGATCCCGTGGTGTTCGCGATGGCCAATCCCGATCCGGAGATCACGTACGAGGAGGCGATGGCGGCGAGGAGCGACGTGGTGATGGCGACTGGGCGGTCGGACTATCCGAACCAGATAAACAACGTGCTTGGCTTCCCGTTCATCTTCCGCGGGGCGCTTGACGTGAGGGCGACTAGGATAACGGAGGGGATGAAGATGGCCGCGGCGAGGGCGCTTGCGGAGCTTGCGAAGGAGGAAGTGCCCGAGGAGGTGAGCGCGGCATACGGCGGAGAGCGGTTCGAGTTCGGCAGGCGCTACATCGTGCCAAAGCCGTTCGATCCGCGGGTGATAGAGCATGAGGCGGTGGCCGTGGCGAAGGCGGCGGTGGCCGACGGGGTTGCCAGGCGTCCGATCACCGACTGGGACGGCTACAGGGAGTCGCTCCGCAGGCGCATGGAGAAGTACTGGGGCTGAGGCCGCCCACTGCAGGAAAAAGGCTGTCCGTGATGGGCAGCCTTTCCTACGCTCGGGATTTCTGATTTTCCCAGAGCCGACGTGTCTTTTAAGTCGCCTCCGCGACTGCCTTGATGCTTCAGGGGCATCTGCGGCTAGGCCCTCTGGCGGATTACCCTCCGCCGCCATCTTTCCTGATGGCTTCCTGGTACTTCAGGGTTGTACCTAAGGAACTTTCTTCCTGCAGGACTTCTTCCTGCCTTTCTTAGCTAAACGCTATCATCGGAACAGGCATATGTCAAGTTAATTCTTTCGTGTGCACGGAGATAGCAATTACGTGGAACATGGCAATATCATGTAAGTATCAGTGAATGGAAGCCTTCATGGGACGCCCCGTCCTCAGGCTCTCACGAGCCAGAAGGCTTGCTTCAAGCGTTCTTACCGCATCCTCATAATCCGATCTGATAAGGCTCCTGTCTCCTGTCTCGACCGCCTTGAAGAAGGCCCTCAGCTCATCCTCGTAGAGCTGGTTCGGGGTATCAGGGCCGGCCGTGGACGTGCCATCGCTGCTACGTACGGAAAGCTTGCCGTTCCAGCTATAGTCCATGGCTCCTTTGCGCAGCCCGATGGTGAAGCCGATCTTGCTTCCCTTTTCCTTCTCGCATGATGTGGAGAGTACCGCAATCCTGTCCTTCGGGAACGTGATGATCGTTTCCGCTGAGCTTTCGAAATCCACGGAGGAAAGGCTCT
This sequence comes from uncultured Spirochaetaceae bacterium, assembly GCA_944389145.1. GTDB lineage: Bacteria > Spirochaetota > Spirochaetia > Sphaerochaetales > Sphaerochaetaceae > Ornithospirochaeta. The sequence continues at coordinate 84,743 of CALXLH010000012.1, read as the reverse complement.
TCCTTCCCTTGGAATAGATTTCCAGCGGCTCCCCGAAAAGGTATCGGAATATATCTATGATATGCGTTGCCTGCTCTACCAGCTGGCCACCGCTTTCCCCACGCTTCTTCCACCATTCAGCATCAGGAACGCCATCTAGCCAGTAGCCATGGATGGACAGCGGTTCTTCGCTTCCCAGTATTTCCCTTGCCTTCGATATAGCGCTGCTATAGCGGGAGTGGTATCCCACGGATGTTATTATCCCTGAGGCCCTGACCTCATCGAGGATATCGTGGGCGGTGATCATATCGTTCGATACAGGCTTCTCGACGAAGAACGGTATTCCATGGCGTGCTGCAAGCATCTCTGCCTCTCCATGCACGGAGGGAGGGATGGCGATCACCATCGCATCGATCTTCTCCTTCTCAAGCAGCTCGGCAGCGGTCTTATAGCTTCTGGCTTCTGGAAGGAGCTTCCTGGCAGTGCGGCGGCTTACCACCGCCGTAATCTCCCCAAGCCCGAGCTTTCTTATCGTCTTGGCATGCCTGGTTCCGAAAGAACCTAATCCTACTATAGCTATGCGTAATCCCATATCACATTATAGCACGGCTCAGGAAAGGAGGGCCTTGAGCTGGTCCTTTGCACCTTCGAGGCTCTTCTCATACTGATCCTGGAGCCTTTCAAGGTTCTTCGTGGCAAGCTCTATGAACTCCTTGTCGTTCTCCGCCTTCAGCTTGATGCTCTGCCCGTACTGTGCCCTCAGGCGCTCTTCCTTCTCAGCCAGCATTGGCTCATACTGGGCCTTCATCTTCTCGACCAGGTCCTTCCTGTGCATCGGATACTGCTTCAGGAATCCCGTGATCTGCCCCATGAGATCCATGGCGGAAGGGTCGTTTCCCGTTGCCAGGGAGGCCAGGAACGTCAGCCGCTCATACCTGTCGTCGAGGATTTCCTCCTGAGGCAATGAGAGCGATTGGAGTATAGTGGTCCGCAGCGCTTCCTTGACGATCTTGCCATCTAGCTGCGCCAGCTCCTTCTCCGTCTCTTCCTTCGTCTTCTCCTCTGCGACGAGATAGCTGCCTGCTATCCTGCGTGCCTTATCAACATCAGCTTCATGCTGGTATCTTTCCTTGTCCAGCTCTATCGACGCTGTCTTCTCCAGCGCGATCTCCCATGCGCTTCTTATCTTTCCCATACTGACAATATAGCCATATGGATAGTTCTCGGCTACGGCTGTGGACTCATATGGTCCTTTTGGATAGTCTATCGTCGATGACGAACAGCATAGTCTATATCTTCGATATATTCGGTACTGCCATCTTCGCCTTAACCGGCGCGGTGAAGGGCGTGAGGCATCGTCTTGATTTCCTTGGAGTGATCGTCCTTGCCATAACGGTCGGCTGTGGCGGCGGCATGTTGCGTGATACCCTCCTAGGCATCTTTCCCATAGCCGTATTCACCGATCAGGCCTATGTCGTGGTATGCATAATCTCCGGGATCCTGGTGTTCATCGCGAGCCCCGTCGTCGTCGGAAGATGGGGGCTTATCCAATACTTCGATGCGCTTGGACTCGGAGTCTTCACCGCTATCGGCTGCATGAAGGCATATTCCCTGGGGCTGGGAACGGTCGCGGTGATCACGAGCGGGGTCTTCGGCGCTGTCGGAGGAGGCGTGCTTCGTGATGTCTTCTCGAAGGAGATCCCGATGGTCTTCACCTCTGATTTCTATGCATCTGCATCGATCCTTGGCGCTCTTCTATTCGTCATCCTTGCCCACGTAGGCGTCGGCGCGGATACAGCCCTTTATGCTACTGCCGCATTCACCACTCTTCTCAGGATCCTTGGATACAGGTTCCACTGGAGGCTTCCGACGGCTAGGATGGTAGGAGAGGAGAAGAGGATAAGATGACAGAGCAGCTTTACTATGAGGATCATTACCTTCGCTCGGCAGATGCCGTGGTTACCGCGCTCTCCGATGGCGCGATCATCCTTGACCGCACGATATTCTATCCGGAGGCAGGGGGACAGCCGGGAGATAGAGGCACATTCGGACCATATGAGATCAAGGATACGCGGAAGGGAGAGGATGGGGAGATACTTCATATCCTTGCCGATGGTTCGGCCCATCCTTCCATAGGAGACAGGGAGACGCTTACCCTTGACTGGGATCATCGTTACTTCTTCATGAAGGAGCATACTGCCCAGCATCTTGTATCGGCGCTTCTCTTCTCCGATGCGGGAATAGGAACGGTAGCCGTCCATCATGGGGAGGATGGCTTTACCATAGAGACAGATAAGGCGGAGATCGATGATGCCGTGCTCCTCCGGATCGAAGACAGCGCGAATGACGCTATAAGGCGCCGCCTTTCGGTATGGCAGGATGAGGTCGGGCATGAGGAGGCCGAATCGCTTGGCATGAGGCGTTCCATCAAGGTCTCAGGCCGTGTGAGGCTCGTTCATATAGACGGCGTGGATGTAGTCGGCTGCGGCGGTGTCCATGTCTCATCCACATCTGAGCTTGGGGAGATAGCCTATGTATCATCCGAGAGGATCCGGGGTCATGTACGTACATTCTGGAAATGCGGGGAGAGGGCTGTCGAGTACAGGCGCCTCAATGCCTCTGTCCTCCGATCCCTTTCAGTCATCTTCTCTTCTGAGCCTGAGAATGTCGCTGATGCTGCGGCCAGATGCGTCCATGAGATACAGCAGCTGCGGCATGATGCTGCGAAACTGTCGGAAAAGGTGGCCTCTTTGCTTCTTGAGGCCGCAAGAGGGAAGACGCTGGACGGAAAAACCGTTATATTCAGCTCATGTGTCGCCACGCGGTACTACGAGGGGCTTATCGGTGATGATGACGGCCTCGTGATAGTCGCGGACGAGGAGGGGAGATTCCTCTTCCATGGCGCTAAGGACAGGTTTGAGGGCTTGCGCGCTGCGATGCCCGGCATACGCGGCGGAGGCAGGGGAACGTTCTATCGCGGATCGTTCGAGGGCAGCGCGGATGGATTCCTCTCGGCCTGCAGGAGCTTATTCAGTGGGAATGGACGCATTGAGAAAGCCTGATGAAGGCATGGATGGTAATACGGAAGGGAATAGCAGCAGCCATGATAAGGACGTGCGGCTGAACTGGAAGAAGTTTGCCCTCGTCGGCATCATCCCTATTATCCTGATATTCGCAGGATTCTTCCTTGTCGTGAAGCTTATCGGCCGTGATAACTACGATGACGTGGTGATGCTGATAGATCAGAACTTCGGACTCCTAGGCATATTCATGTATGTCTATGTCGTTGATACGCTGATCCTGCCGCTCTCCCCGGATTTCGTCTTTCCGGTAGTGGCGGGCATGAATCCCCTTGTGATAATCCCCCTGATCGGCTCGGCCTCAGCGCTCGGTGGCGTGACTTCCTATGGCATCGGGCTACTGATCCATAAGATACCTGTCATCAAGCGCCTGACGGACAAGGCCACCGTGCGATGGGGAGCTTATATAAGGAAGTATGGCACGCTCTTCGTGCTTCTTTCAGGGATCCTTCCTCTGCCGTTCAGCACGATCTGCTCGGTAGCGGGAGCGGTTAAGCTCCCTGCCCGGAAGGTCCTTCCATGTTGCCTTGTCAGGTATCTTAGGACGGCGCTTTACTTTGCGTTCTTCAGCCTTGGCCTGAGCGCCATTGCCTGAGAGGCGACGATCGCGGCACGCTCTGATGCGTCTCCGGTATACGCTGACGCATCTAGCAGGAAACCGATCTCTTCCGCGCTCATGAAGGACAGGATCTTGCTGTCTGTCATGAGGTTTTCCCTTAGCGTGTTGGGACGTCCCTCCTGTACCTCCTGCCATACCTTGAGGCTTTCTTCCCTTATCGTCTCATGCATCTCCTGCCTGTCAGCGCCTCTCCTTCCCAGCTCCATCAGGAGCCTCTCCGTTGCTGCGAATATGCCGTAGTCTTCCATGAGCCTCCTGGTTGCTGCCTCATGGAAGTTCATTCCCTTTACGATCTTCGTAGCCGTGATCAGCATCTCGTCGAGTGCTATGAATGCCTCAGGGATGAATATCCTGCGATTCGCGCTGTCATCGAGCGTACGTTCAAGCATCATGAGCGATGAGTTGTTCCATGCGCTCTGATAGGCGCTTTCGACGATGCGTGCCAGGGAATCTATCTTCTCGTTGTTTATCGGATTGCGCTTGAATGGCATGGCCGATGATCCGACCTGCTTCCTTCCGAACGGCTCTGATACCTCTCCGATCGGGGGTGACTGGAGGATGCGCAGGTCAAGGGAGAACTTATGGAGCGTGGAAGCAAGCGAGGAGAGCGAGGCTATGATCCTCAGGTCCTGCTTGCGTGAGTAGACCTGCGTCGCGGCATCGTATGCCTTTATGCCAAGCTCGTCCATTACGGCTCTCTCAAGTTCCATGGCGCTTATCCCTGTCCCCTTGAGAAGCTCCTTATAGCTTGCGGCCGTCCCCACGGCTCCCTTCATTCCCTTGCCTCGCATGCCTTCCATGACACGGATGATCTCATCGGCATCCTCGTTGATATCCTGCAGTGTCTGGGCAAGCCTATAGCCTATCGTGGTTATCTCTGCCGGCTGTATATGCGTGAATGCCATCGTGGGCTGATCCTTGTACCGTATGACCAGATCAGAGAGCGCCTCTGCCAGCGTTACGGTGCGTTCGGCTATGAGGGCCATCGCTTCCTTGAACCTGACGGCATCCGCATTGTCCAGCGCATCCATGCTGGTGGCTCCCAGATGGATTATCCCGCCGGCCTTGGGGCATTGCTCTGCATAGGTCCTTATCTCAGCCATGAGATCGTGATGGATCTCCTTCTCGATCTCGCTGGCCCTGTCTATGTCTATGTCGTCCTTATGCTCCTCAAGCTCCCTGACCTGGTCCGCAGTCACGAGTCCTGCTTTCGATTCCGCACGAGCCAAGGCAATCCATACGCGCCGGAGAAGCCTTCTCTTATGCGCTTCGGAGAAGATGGCCTTCATCTCCTCGGATCCGTATCTCCATGTCAAAGGGCTGATGTATGTGTCGTGAGTATAATCCATGCCCTGATTATAGCGTGAAAAGCGGCTCTGCCCAATGCCTGGGATGCGGTGCGCCTTCATCCTTGCCGGTCTGGCAGAAGAATCCGTCGCTTCCTCTGTTTTTCCTTGACAGGCAGTATGGCGTGAAATATAGTCTAATTGATATTGCAATCGATTGCATTGATAGAGCAACCGATTGCAAAAGGAGATTTCCATGGATACTGTCTATAAGATGGGTGATTTGAGGGTCGTGGATCTATCCAAGATACTGGATCCTTCGACAGAGACAAGAAGATGCAAGCTCTATCGCTTCAATACCGGTGGTCCGATTCCTGATTTCCATACGAACATGGATCTCATGAGCCATCTCGGAACCCATGCCGAGTGCCCTTACCATCACGCCGAGGACTGGCCGAGCGTGGCTGAGGTTCCCCTTACCGTCTTCATGGGCAGGGCCATATATGTCAATGTGGAGGCAGAGCCCAATTCGTACATCACTGCAGAGCTTCTTGATAAGTACTGCCTGCCAATGATGAAGGATGATACGATCGTCGTTCTCGACAGCCCACATAAGCTCACCCCGTTCACTCCGAAGACGAATACCGATGAGGACAAGAGGCTCTTCGTGAATGGAGAGACTGCCCAGTGGCTCCTTGACCATCATGCGAAGGCCGTGGGATTCGGAGATGGAGTCTCTATCGAGAACTGCAATGAGGATGTAAAGCCGTTCCATGATATCCTGCTGGCTCACAATATCGTATTCATCGAGGTGCTGAAGAACCTTGAGATGCTTGAGAAGAAGGTGTTCTTCATGTCATTCTCGCCGCTCCCGATCATCGGACTCGATTCCAGCCCTGTCAGGGCCTATGCCATCGAGGGTATCAAGGAATTCGACGAGTAAGTGACTATCTATGATATCGCGAGGATTGCCGGTGTCTCTGCCAGTACCGTATCAAGGGTGCTGAACGGGAGACCCGGCATCAGCGCGGAGACAAGGAACAGGATACTTTCCATAACGCAGGCTTCCGGGTTCGAGCTTAGCGAGGCGGCCCGGGGCCTGGCCAAGAAGAGCAGCATGCTCATCGGTATCCTTGTCTCGGATATCCGCAATCAGCACTATACCAATGGTGCCTATGTGATGGTTGAGGAATTCCAGAAGAATGGCTATTGCTCCATTATCCTGAACACTGGCTCCGATGATGAGAGCCGTGTGAATGCGGTACGCATGCTGGCATCCAGACGGGTTGATGGTGCAGTATTCATCGGCTCATCATTCTCATCCGAGTCTATGGCATCGGCCGTTGCCACATATATGCCGTCTACTCCTATCGTCATGGAGAATGGCGTGCTTACCCTTGATAATGTATATTCCGTCATTGCCGACGATGAGGGAGGACTCCGGGCTGCCGTGGATTATCTCTATGGAAAGGGCCGCAGGCACTTCTCCTATGTCAATGCCAATGATACGCCATCAAACAGGATGAAGAGAGAAGGTGTCGAAGGTGCGATCGCAGCCCATGGCCTCGAGTGCAGATTCCTTGAGTGCGAGGATTCCTTCGATGGTGGCTATGAGGCAACGAACCGCATCCTCAGCGAGGGGAGGACGGATGCCATCCTCTATTCCATGGATATACTGGCCGCAGGCGGCGTCAGGGCTCTCTCCGATCATGGTATCTCCGTGCCTGATGATGTAGCGGTATTCGGTGTCGATAACTCAATCTACTCCGTGATATCACGCCCATCGATCTCATCCGTGGATACGAACCTCTCCCGTATGTCCTCACAGTGCGTGCGGACGCTTGAGGATGCGATGTCGGGCAGGCCTGCCGAGAAGATGGCTGAGCTGCCCTATGAGCTTGTCATAAGAGAGAGTACGCCTAGATGAACAAGGGCTGCCGAAGCAGCCCATTGCGTCATCTGATGATCAGCTGGTTCCGTTCCGGACCTACCGATACATACGTTATGCGTGTGTTCATCAGCTTTTCGAGAGCAAGTATATATTCCCTTGCCTTCTCTGGAAGCTCGTCCCACGTCCTGCATCCTGTCGTATCGCTCATCCAGCCTTCGAATTCCTGATAGATCGGCTTTGCCCTTTCCTGGAGCCTCGTCTCTGGCAGGTGGCGGTAGTACTCACCATCTATCATATAGCCAACGCCGACCTTGATGGTCTTGAATGTATCAAGCACGTCGAGCTTGGTCAGGGCTATGTCGGTGACTCCGTTCATATAGCAGGCATAGTCTGCCGCCACGGCATCGAACCATCCGCATCTCCTTGGGCGGCCTGTCGTGACTCCGTATTCGCCTCCGATATCCCTGAGCCTCTTTCCATCATCATCGAAAAGCTCCGTCATGTAAGGACCGCCTCCGACCGATGTGGAGTAGGCCTTCGCAACACCCACGACCTTGCTGATGGCCCGAGGAGGGATTCCCGCTCCGTTGCAGGCTCCGGCCACCGTCGGGTTGGAAGATGTCGTGTATGGATAGATACCCCAGTCATTGTCCCTCATGATGCCGAGCTGGCCTTCAAGGAGGATCTTCTTACCTTCTTCCACCGCATCACGGACGATTGGCTGCGTGTCTATGATATGATCGCCGAACTCGGCTCTCCATCTTGCGCAGAGTGCAAGCATGTCCTCAAGCGTGACCGTGTCGAGGCCGTAGTACTCAAGGTCCCTGTTCTTCTTCGGAAGGATCAGGCGGAGCCTTGCCTCAAGCCTTTCCTCATCCATTATGTCTGCCGCCCTGATGCCCATCCTCGCGGCCTTGTCTGAGTAGCATGGCCCGATGCCGCGCTTGGTCGTGCCGATCTTCTCCTTCTCGCTGCGCTTTCCTTCCTCCGCGCCATCAAGGGCCATGTGATATGGCATGATGATATGTGCGCGCTCGTCGATGAACACGTTATCGATAGTGATGCCGGCAGTCTTCTTGATGTTATCCATCTCATCCTTCATCCTATCGAAGTTGACGACGGTTCCTGCTCCTACGATATTCATCGTCTCCGGATTGAATATGCCTGACGGAAGGATATGGAGACCGAACTTGCCCTTGTCGTTGATCACGGTATGTCCGGCGTTGTCGCCTCCCTGGAAGCGGATCACTATCTCCGCGTCGGAAGCAAGGTAATCCACGATGCGGCCCTTGCCTTCATCTCCCCACTGTACGCCCACTACGGCGTTGACGTTATAAGATGCCATTGAAAAGCTCCTTTCCCTGTTTCTTCAGCTCTTTGATCATCTCGGCCTCAAGCCTCGTATGCTCATCTATATCATCAGCGTCCCATGGATACTTGATCCACATATCCTCGATCTCCAAGGCTGGGAAGTATCTCTTTATCTCTGGCGGGAACTCCACGTCCTTCTTCTTCAGCTTGTTATGCAGCACGAGGACAGCTATCTCCTTCGGCTGGTAGGAGAGAAGCTCTCCGACGCAGTAGGCGAGGGTTGCCCTGGTGTCGTCGACCTCATCGATCAGGAGTACGTTCTTTCCGCGCAGCTGTTCCTGAACCTCGTCGATCCACTGTATCTTGGTCGGGTGGGAACGGTGCTTATGATCCATCCCGTAGTATGATATGCCGACTGCGAAGATCGGGCGGTTTATGAAGTTCTTTATGATCCTTGCCGGAATGAAGCCGCCAGAGCCTATCGCGACAATCACATCCGGGTCGAATCCCGAATCCTCGATCTTCTTGGCCAGGCTCTTAACGAGCTTGTGAATCGTGTTGTAGCTTACATAGAACTTATCGAATTTATCGTTCATGACTCCTCCGGGATCATCTCTGCGATATAAGGCAGGGTCCTGTGCTTCTCCTTGTAATCCAGCCCGTATCCGACGACCCATACATCTGGAATCTCGAAGCCTTTGAACTGGATGTCTATATCCACCTCATGACGCGCCGGCTTGTCGAGGAAGACCGCTGTGGATACTGACTTCGTGTTCCTCGCGCTGAAGGTCTTGATGAGATAGCTCAGCGTAGATCCGCTGTCGAGGATATCCTCGACGATAAGCACGTCATGCCCGGAAAGGTTCTCCCTGGTATCCATCAGGAGCCTTACCTCTCCTCGTTTGTCTCCTTTCTTCCCGTATGAGGATATCGCGATGAAGTCAACGATATGCGGGATCGTCAGCCGTCGTGATAGGTCTGCGAGGAATATGAATGAGCCCTTGAGGACTCCGACGAGTATCAGAGGCTCTGATGAGTCCCTGTACTTAACGTTGATCTCATCCGCAAGTTCCTGAACGCGCCTTGCGATCGTTTCCTCATCGATGAGGACACGCCTGAGATCCTTTGCGAGAGGGGGATTAGCTTCCATTTATCACTCCGTTAAGCAGATCTGATAATCCCAGTCTATCGTAATGCTATTTATTTGAAAAGGAGCTGGCCGGGACCTTATAATCGAAGCAGGAGGAGATGCGCATGAGGAAAGTAGGATTCGATCAGCTCGAGCTTAATCCGTTCACTGTGATAGGAGAGGATACGTTCCTCCTTACGGCAGGAAGCAGCGAGCGCTGGAATACCATGACCGCTGGCTGGGGCGGGCTTGGATATCTATGGAACGAGGCTGTTGCCTATGTCTTCGTGAGGCAGTCAAGATACACCTATGGCCTTATGGAGAGCAGCCGCATGTTCTCTCTGTCGTTCTTTCCACCGGAGCTCAAGGGCGTGCTTGATTACTGCGGCAGCCACAGCGGGGCAGATACCGATAAGGCGAAGGGCGCAGGAATAACGCCTATGGGCCTTGATGGCACCGTGGCCTTCGAGGAAGCTAACCTCGTGATGACATGCACCAAGCTTTCCCATGTGCTTCTTGATGATAAGAGCCTGATTGACGAGAGCATAGCGAAGCTCTATCCTCATGGGGACTGGCATCATATGTATATCGGTCGCATAGAGGGAGTCTACGTCTCATAGTCCCTCGGAGGATTCGATGGACAATGGATCTCTTCTTTCGCTGATGCTTCGTTCCCGTCTCTTCGAGGAGGGTGTTGAGCGCCTTGCCTCAGAGGGGCTTGTCTGGGGAACATATCATCTGTCCATCGGACAGGAAGCCTGCCATGTAGGGCTATCTGCCGCTCTTGAGAAGAGTGATTGGGTGGTCCCGACCCATCGCTGCCATGGATACAACGTTGCAATGGGAACCCCATTGGATCGGATGTTCTCGGAGATGCTCGGCTCAAGGCATGGGATCTGCGGCGGAATAGGGGGATCGATGCATATGACGGATATCCAGCATGGCAACTTCGGTTCGTCTGCTGTGGTAGGCTCGGGTATCGGCATCGCAGGAGGCATCGCTCTTTCTTTGAAGAGGAATGCGATCGATGGCATGGCTGTTGCCGTATTCGGCGATGGCGCTGCATCGCGCGGCACGGTCCATGAGATGATGAATATGGCCTCTATCTGGGATCTGCCCCTTCTTTTCTTCCTTGAGAACAATCATTATGGCATGTCGGCCTCATCAGATCGAATGATATCCTCATCTGAGATATTCCGCAGGGCAGATGGGTACTCCATGCGATCAGAGCACATCGATGGCAATGATGTATCGGCTGTATATGAGGCTGTCTCATCGGCTCGCCGCTACATCATCGAGAATCACAGGCCCTTCTTCATAGAAGCGGAGACTTACAGGATGTGCGGGCACAGCCGCTCCGATAGGAATGCCTATAGGAGCCGTGAGGAGGAAGTCAGCTGGAGGGAAAGGGATCCTATCATGCGCTATGAGAAGCAGCTTATTTCCGCATCCATCATGACGCAGGATGAGATAGATGCCGTATATGAGCATGAGAAGGCACTCGTCGAGGATGCTATGCGGAAGGCGCTCTCATCAAAGGATGATATATTGTCGGCTGATGAGCTTCTCTCTCTTTCCGTTCCGCGCTTTCCTTCTGTCTCAGGTAATCATGCGTCATTCCATAGAGGCACATACCGGGAGGCGATCTATGAGGCCTTGGATGAGGTGCTCTCATCCGATCCGTCATCATTCCTGATGGGTGAGGATATCGGAAGATATGGCGGCTGCTTCGGGGTGACGAAGGACCTTTGCCGGAGGCACCCTGGGCAGGTGATTGAGACCCCTGTATCCGAAGAGACATTCACCGATATGGCCGTTGGAGCCGCGGCTGTAGGGTCAAGGCCTATCGTGGAGCTTATGTATGGTGATTTCTCCACGCTTGCCTCTGATGCGATCATCAATCATGCCGCCAAGCTGCGCTTCATGTCATTCGGACAGCTTTCCTGCCCGATGATCCTGCGTCTTCCCATGGGAGGTGGTACGGGCCATGGGGCGCAGCATACGCAGTCGCTTGAGACGATGTTCACAGGCATCCCCGGCCTTACCATCGTCGCACCATCGGACGCACGTACTGCCAAGGCGCTTCTGAAGAGCGCGGCCCTTTCTCCCGATCCGGTGCTCTTCATAGAGCATAAGGGACTATACGGGGAAGAGGGAGAGATAGGGGATGCTGATGATTTCCTTCCAATCGGTACCGCCATCGTCCAAGGCCAGGGAAAGAAGCTCCTCGTGATCGCATATTCCCATGCCGCATCCCTTGCCAGGAAGGCATTGGGACCGTATGCGGATGATATAACCTTCATCGACCTTGCGACGATATATCCTCTTGATAAGGATACGATCGTAAGAGAGTACAGGCGTGTTCCTCACGCGCTTATCGTGCAGGATACGACTGCAGAGGGAAGCATCGGAGAATCAGTGCTGAGGGTGCTGGCAGAGGCCTCCGATTCCCTGTCTGTCCGCATGGTTTCCGCCCTCGACGCCCCGATACCTGTATCAAGGCGCCTGGAGGAGAGCGTCCTTATCAGCGAGGACAGGATAGTGGAGGCAGCCCTTTCATTCGGACTCTGACCTCCCGGCCCTGTTTCTTTTCCACTGAGATTGATATAATCCTACGGTACATCAATGATGGGAGTTGTTTTATGGATATAGAGGTAAAGAACCTGCATCCGCTTGAAGTCAGGCTTCTGCGTCATGTCTCTCTCGGTGAGCCGATAACGGCAGAGAGGCTTATCACGGAGCTGGACTATAAGGTCGGGCAGTGCAATCAGGCGTTCTCCTGGCTTCTTGCGAAGGGCTGCATCGAGGAGATAGACAGGAGCCATAAGGTCGTATACGAGCTTACTGATCTGGGAAGGGAGTATCAGAAGAACGGGCTTCCTGCTGAGAGGATCTTCGCGTTCCTCTCAAGGAACGGGGCTCATTCGATGCCTGAGATCACGGAGGCTCTGGGGCTGGAGAAGAGCGATACGGGTTCTGCGTTCGGCCTTCTTTCCTCTAAGGGCGTTGCTAAGATGAACGAGGAGCGCAAGGCGGAGGTCATCAAGGATTCCCTCCCTGAGGATATCCAGATGCAGCGTGCGCTTCTTGATAAGGCTGTTGAGCCTGGTTCGCTTGATGAGTCCTTCCTCAGCGATAATGAGAAGGCGGCAATTTCCCAGCTTGCCAAGAAGAGGGGTGCATCCTCCGCTCCTTTCAAGCTCTCTGAGCGTGATGAGGTCGTCTATAGGCTGACTGCGGCTGGTGATGCGGCCAGGAAGGCCGTGATAGAGGCTAATATCACGGGAGAGGAGTTCGGCATACTCACGCCTGAGATGATCCAGAATGGCACATGGAAGAACGGTACGTTCCGCCCATATGGCATAAATGCTCCGACTTCCCGCCTGATACCAGGACGCAGGAATGCCTATTCTGAGTATCTGCAGTGGGTAAAGGACAAGCTTACCGCACTCGGATTCGAGGAGTTCGATGGACCGCTCGTGGAAAACGAATTCTGGAATGGTGATGCGCTCTTCATGCCTCAGTTCCACTCTGCCAGGGATATCCATGATGTCTATTACGTGAAGGATCCTGTGCATGCGAAGAAGATCGAGGAGCCTTGGCTGAGCCAGGTCGCTGCCACCCACGAGAATGGCTGGAAGACGGGCTCACGCGGCTGGGGATATGCCTTCGATCATGAATTCACGAGACGCCAGGTGCTTCGTAGCCAGGGAACGGTGCTATCTGCCCATCAGCTTACGAAGGCAAAGGTTCCAGGCAAGTACTTCGGTATCGTCAGGTGCTTCCGCTATGATCAGGTGGATGCCACGCATGGCGCTGATTTCTACCAGACGGAAGGCATCGTGCTTGGCAATGATGTGAATCTCCGCAACCTGCTTGGACTGCTGAAGATGTTTGCCGAGGAGATCGCCGGAGCTGAAGAGGTGAAGTACGTCCCTGGCTATTTCCCGTTCACCGAGCCTTCGATAGAGGTTCATATCAAGCATCCGGTTCTCGGCTGGTTCGAGCTTGGAGGTTCCGGGATATTCCGTCCTGAGGTGACCGAGGCGCTTGGAATAGATGTGCCGGTGCTTGCCTGGGGACTCGGAATAGACCGCATGGCCCTGATGCATCTGGGGCTGAATGATCTAAGGGAGCTTTTCACTCCTGATATCGAGAGCGTAAGGATGAGGAGGGGAAACTGATATGCCTAAGATCGATGCTCCAGAGAATATCTTCTATTCGCTTCTTGGTAGGAAGATGAGCGATGATGAGCTTGTCGCCATCTTCCCTGTGGCCAAGGCCGAGCTTGATGGCCATGATGCTGAGGACGGTGTCATCAGGATCGAGCTGAACGATACCAACCGTCCGGATCTCTGGTCTCCGGCGGGCGTTGCCAGGGCGCTCAGGACATATGAGACCGGAGTGGTTCCTGAATATGGCTTCTTCTCCTCCGCTGATGTGGAGAGGGATAGCGAGGGGCGCATGGTCATCGATGATGAGAGCGTTCTCGGTATCCGTGATTATTCCATAGGATTTGCCGCTAAGGGAAAGGCTGTCGATGATGACATGCTGGTAAACCTCATCCAGAGCCAGGAGAAGCTTTGCACGAACTTCGGCCGTAAGCGCAAGACGATAGCGATGGGAATCTATCGTAAGGATATGATCAAGTTCCCTGTCCATTATGCTGCAGTCGACCCAGACAAGACGAGATTCGTTCCGCTTGGCATGACAGAGGAGCTTTCGCTGAGGGAGATCTGCGAGAAGCATCCGAAGGGAAAGGAATATGGGCATATCGTATCATCATTCCCTCTGTTCCCGTATCTCTTCGATGACAATGGCGATACGCTTTCGTTCCCGCCTGTCATAAACAGCGCTCGCATCGGTGCCGTTGAGGTCGGGGATTCTGATTTCTTCATCGAGCTTTCCGGCCCGATACTCGATGACCTGCTTCTTGCCGCGAATATCCTTGCCTGCGATATGGCCGATATGGGCTTTACGATCCAGCCGGTGAAGGTACGCTTCGCAAAGGATACTCCTTATGGGCGCGAGATCACGGTGCCTTACTATTTCCAGAAGGATGCTGAGGCGGAACTCTCGCTGATCGAGAAGAAGCTTGGCCTTCCGATAAGCGGTGATGAGGCTGTCTCTGCCCTTGCCAAGATGGGTGTGAAGGCTAGGGTAGAAGGCTGCAAGGTAAGGGTTGAGTGCCCCGCATGGCGCAATGACTTCCTCCATCCTGTTGATGTCGTCGAGGATGTCATGATCGGCTATGGGCTTGAGAGGTTCGAGCCTGTCCTTCCTCATGACTTTACGATCGGCCGTATCTCACCTGTGGAGGAGTTCTCAAGGAAGGTGAAGGGCATACTCGTCGGGCTTGGCTTCCAGGAGATGATGTACAATTACCTCGGCTCAAGAAGGGAATATGTGGAGAATATGCATGTCTCCGATGAGAAGTGCGTGTTCATCGCTAACCCGATGAGTGAGAATTATGAGGTCATAAGGCCATCGATCCTGCCGTGCCTGCTTGAGAGCGAGTCCGTGTCCGGCCATGCCGTATATCCCCACAATATCTTCGAAGTCGGTAAGATAACGATCAAGGATGATAGCGATAACAGCGGTACGGTGACGAAGGACAGCCTAGGCTTCTTCTCTTCGAACGTGCATATCGGATACAACGAGGCCGCATCATATGTGAACACGATCATGTATTTCCTGCGCAAGGAGTATACGCTTGGCGAGGTTTCCGGCGATGAGAGGTTCATTCCAGGCAGGGCTGCCCAGATCATGTACAATGGCAAGGCCGTAGGCATCTTCGGAGAAGTCCATCCGCAGGTGCTGGAGTCATGGGGCTGTTCAATGCCTGCGATAATGTGCGAGATAGATCTTGATGCGCTGATGGCGTAGCTGGCGTCAGGCACGAAATAAGGGCTATTCAAAGGCTGCAAGACCTTGGAATAGCCCTTTTCTCATTATGGATTACATGTGCCGCAAGCCGAGTATCCATCAGCGATCAGCTCTTCCCTTGTCTTATCCGTAAGCTCATAGTTCTGGGAATCTGGCTTCGGTGCCTGGCTGCAATCAAGCCTGTGGAAGAGATCGGAGCGTGTGTTCAGGATGTATGTGGCTTCCTCAAGAGTCACGTCCTCTTCAGGAGGATTATCGCTGTTGAGCCAGTTCTCCCCTGTGCGGTAATCGATCGTGATGCCAGGCTGCTTGTTATAGATATAGACGCAGAAATCTATATCATCGCACTGCCTGCAGTCTGCTTCGTAGATGATTCCATGGGCCAGAAGGTTATCACCTGAGAAATCAGGAGTGGTGCGAACGAGGACCTGATGCATCTCTCCGTTGGTTCCATCCTCCTCCTTCATATGATCTGCGATCTGATTCTCATATGTCAGCATTCCATCGATATTGAAGAACCTGGTTCCTGTCATCAGGTTTCTTTCATCGTCATTGAGCCCTGAGAACTGCCATCCTAGCATATGGCAGCGATTGTAGATGTAATTCAGCGAGATCGATGGATATGAGTTATTCTCCCAGCCTGTAGGCGTCACGGAGTCTATGTCTCCTCTTTTACCTTCGGGGAAGTGATCATGATCGAATAATCCTTGTACCGCCGGTACCCTGCCAAGCTGGTCGAGCTCGTTGAGCTCTATGTAGTATTCTCCATCGTTCCAGTCTGCCTCAGAGAACGAGGGCTTCCCTCCATTGTATCTGATGAAGGCAACATCATCGTCAAGCGGGGTGGATATCACGGCATCATGACGCGTGAAGGCCTCATTTCCCGTAGTCGGATCTATCGTCTCAGTGCCCGTACCTCCCTCTTCTGGGAACAGGCTGCTCAGCATGTCGCATGAAGAGAGCATGAGTACGATGGATAGCATGAGCAGCAGCTTGCGGATCATCGCTTATATACCTCCTTGGTTATCTTTTCATGAGAATAGCCGGGAAACTCGGAAGATGACACCATCTTCCATCCATTTCCTTCCGGATCATATTTGCTATCGCTAGGATAGTGGCGGTTCCATCTGTATGCGATCATGGTATCTGCAGAAGATGGTATCTCTTCTGTCTCCAGGAAGAGGACGGCATCCTCCGGGATATCCTCAGGAATAGGGGATATTATCTTGTCCTTATCGGTAAACAGCGCTGCTGTATAAGGTGAAGCGCAGATGCAGCCGCATGATGTGATCATATCCTGAATCAGAAGCCTGTCCTTGGAGAGCCGCTTGCCGAATAGCGTGCGTCCATTCTTATCATCCAACGTTATGATGACAGTACTCATCGTTGCTCCTTTCGCAGATTCTCTTCTTTTTCGCTGTATATTACAAGCTTTATCCACCACAGCCGATGTCCTGCCATCCTTGATTAGCAGAAGGACTGGAATCTCATGGCAAGGCCTTCTGATTAAACTCTCAAAGGGCAGGGCATAAGGAAAGGGCCGCAGCTAGCGGCCCTCCTGAGCTATGTTTCATCTCAGAGTCCAAGCATCCTCTTAAGCTCGGCTTCCTTCCTTACTCCTGTCGCCTTGTCCTTGATCTCTCCGTTCTGGAACACGATGAGGGTAGGGATGGCCTGAACGCCGAACTGCCCTGCAAGATCCTCGTTCTCATCGACGTTGCACTTGCAGATCTTCGCGCCTTTAAGAGCCTCTGCTGACTCCTCGAGTATCCTTGACTGTATCCTGCATGGGCCGCACCATTCTGCCCAGAAATCAAGCAGCACCGGACCTTCCGCCTTTAATACCTCTTTCTCGAAATTATCCTTAGTAATAGCTGTCATAGCCTTTCCTCCTTATGGGATTATGAATTCTGCTATGAGGCCCAGATTACCTATCGTGTCTGTCAGTCCCGCTACCGGGAAGGTAAGAGCGTAATCAGGCATCATACCTTTAATGTATAAAAAGTCCAGCCGTTCGTATATATCGCCGCTGATCTTTGTTATCCCGCTGTCTGTCTCTGGAGAGAAGTGCGTCTCTGCATATGCATCCATCCATCCCTCTTCCTCAAGCCTGTCGGAGATGGCGAAGCTCTCAGCCTTCCTGTAGCTATATGGCGTAAGCTCTGTCCAGTCCTCTGTCGCGGGTGATGGGGAGGAGAGCGCAAGAAGCTTCTCCGTGTCAGAGATGCCTTCCGCTATATCCACGATCTCTGCGGCGCTCTCCTCTTCTCCTGCTCTTATCGTGCTGACCCAGCTGTCGATCTCATCTGCGGTAGAAGGCAGCGTACTCCTGAATGATACAGGGGCGATTCCCAGATCCTTGCCCTCTGCGACGGTGAATACCGCGCTCTCTCCGTTGCTTACCCTATCAAGGCGTGATGAGTATAGTATCGTGCCTCCTCTGAGCGTCACTGCATCAAGTCCCGCTTCTTCTGCTCCATATACCTGATTTGCAAGCGAACCTGTGAGTATGATGAAATCCGGATCGGTATCCTGCACCGATGATATGATCCTATCGATGCTCTTTTCTTCCAGATCCCTGTACCCGAGATCAAGCATCAGGACACGGACAGAGGCTATCTGGCCTTCCTTCAGCTTATTCGCATTGGCCGGGGTGTATACGTGCGGGTATTTGATATCCCTGAGATTGACGGGGTATTCATTGATATCGCGCACCGGCTCCGTCATGGCACCAGAGGGTTCCGTGGCCTTCTCTTCAGCAGCTTCAGATTCTGTCATGGGCTCAGCCTCAGCCTCAGCCAGGCTATCCTCCTCAGAAGCTGGCATGACAGCTTCCTCTGCTTCTGCCGCTTCAGGCTCCGTGCTTTCCGGAATCTCCGGAGCTTCGACGATCCCTGCCTCCGGAATGCTCTTTCCGACATCTTCCTCTGTCGCCGGCTCTGGCTCCGAGAACACTATCTCCTCAGGGGAATCCGTACTGATCAGGCGGTATCTCGTCTCAAGCTTCGTCCCGGACTCATCGGGAAGGACTATCGAATCATAGCCGTCCTTTACCGTATATGTCGCGCATGATGCAAGAATCAGCAGCGCGGTGATCGCTAGCAGTATCCTTCTCATATCCTGAGGAGTTCTCCATATCTCGCGGCTTCACCGTCTTCGTATTTCTCCTTGGGCATCACGGGAGTCCTTCCGTCACCTTCTGTTCGCGGTATCACATGGATATGGAGATGAGGCACCTCCTGTCCAGATGCAGGCGAGTTGTTGATCATTATGTTCGTTCCCTCAGCGCCAAGGGCCTGCCGCTGCTTCTGGTCGATGCGGCGGGCGATCTCCATCATATGCGAAAGCGTCTCCATAGGCACATCTGTGAATGTCGGATAGCATCTGCGCGAAATCACGAGCGCATGGCCTTTCCTTACGGGATTTATGTCGAGTATGACGACGCATTCATCGTCCTCATATAGCCTTGTTGATGGGATCTCCCCATCGATGATCTTCTCGAATACAGTAGCCATGGCTTGATGATAGCATCTTTTTCCATCGGAGGCCACATCGGGGACATCCATTACGCCTCTGTGAAGCCCTTGTTGCCTATTCTTTGTGATGGAAGGGAATGCTCAAAGGCAAAATGAAGGGAGCGTCTTGCACAAATAGACGAAAATCAATATCATGCCGATTTGGTGGCATGCGGCTGTTTCGATCCACGCTGCTTCCGCCGCGATATCCTTTGAATATTTTTTGAAGAGGTTAATAGATTATGGCACACGACTTACTGGGCATGAGGAACATCGGTATCAGCGCCCACATCGATTCAGGAAAGACCACGCTCTCTGAGCGCATTCTCTATTTCTGCAACAAGATCCATGCTATTCACGAAGTCCGCGGAAAGGATGGCGTCGGTGCAACGATGGACTCGATGGAACTCGAAAGGGAGAGGGGAATCACGATTGCCTCTGCTGCCACGAACGTAGAGTGGAAGGGCCATGAGATCAACATCATCGATACTCCGGGACACGTTGACTTCACGATCGAGGTAGAGCGTTCGCTCCGCGTCCTTGATGGTGCTATCCTCGTGCTGTGTTCCGTCGGCGGCGTACAGTCCCAGTCAATCACCGTCGATCGCCAGATGAAGAGATATCATGTACCTCGCATCGCATTCGTCAATAAGTGCGATAGGACCGGTGCCAATCCGTATAGGGTGAAGGACCAGCTCGTCGAGAAGCTTGGCCTCAATGCAGTGCTGATGCAGATTCCTA
The DNA here is from genome assembly GCA_944389145.1 of uncultured Spirochaetaceae bacterium. Classification (GTDB taxonomy): domain Bacteria; phylum Spirochaetota; class Spirochaetia; order Sphaerochaetales; family Sphaerochaetaceae; genus Ornithospirochaeta. The sequence goes on along the minus strand of CALXLH010000012.1, from coordinate 65,306 downwards.
TAGGGCTTGAGGACAGGCTTGAAGGTGTCGTTGACCTCGTTGAGATGAAGGCGCTTTATTTCGATGATGGACCTGATCATCTCCAGGTCAGGGAGGCGGAGATTCCTGAGGAACTTCTCGCCGAGGCCCAGGCAAAGAGGGAGGAGATGCTCGATGCCGTTTCCATGTGTTCCGACGAGCTTATGGAGGCCATGCTCGAGGATGCAGTCACCCCTGATCTCATCAGGGCGGCTGTCAGAAAGGGCACTATCGGACTTGAGCTTTGCCCGGTCTTCATGGGATCTGCCTACAAGAACAAGGGTATCCAGCCGCTTCTTGATGGTGTCGTGAGCTATCTTCCGAACCCGACCGAGGTTCAGAATATCGCTCTTGATCTCGATGACAACGAGAAGGAGATCGTCCTTAAGAGCGATGAGGATGCCAAGCCGGTCATCCTCGCATTCAAGCTTGAGGATGGACAGTTCGGACAGCTGACATACATCAGGATCTATCAGGGAAAGATCAAGAAGGGAGATACTCTCCTCAATACAAGGACGAAGAAGAAGTTCAACGTCGGACGCCTTGTAAAGATGCATGCATCAACCATGGAGGATATCTCCGAGGCAGGATGCGGTGAGATCGCTGCGCTCTTCGGAATCGACTGTGCTTCCGGCGATACCTTCTGCGATCCATCACTCAACTACTCCATGACGAGCATGTTCGTACCGACCCCTGTTATCTCGCTGGCTATCGAGCCTGTGGATAAGAAGGCCGCTGACAACATGGCAAAGGCCCTCAACCGCTTCACGAAGGAGGATCCGACCTTCCAGACCTATGTCGATCCTGAGTCCAACCAGACGATCATCAAGGGAATGGGAGAGCTTCACCTCGATGTCTATATCGAGAGGATGAAGAGGGAGTACAAGGCAGAGGTCAAGGTAGGACAGCCTGAGGTTGCCTACAGGGAGGCCATCAGCCAGAAGGCGGAGTTCAACTATACCCACAAGAAGCAGACCGGTGGTTCTGGCCAGTATGCGCGTGTCGCCGGTTATATCGAGCCGATCGTGCAGACCAATCCGGATGAGCCGGCCAAGGACTATGAGTTCGTCGATGAGGTAAAGGGCGGAGCTATTCCTACCGAGTATATCCCATCCTGCGACAAGGGCTTCCAGACAGCTCTCAAGAAGGGTACCCAGGTCGGATTCCCGGTAATCGGTGTCCGTGTCGTGGTGAACGATGGCGCCTGGCATCCTGTCGACTCCTCTGATATGGCGTTCCAGACCGCTGCCATCGGCGCGTTCAGGGAAGCCTTCGAGAAGGCGAAGCCGGTTATCCTCGAGCCTATCATGAAGGTTGAGGTCGAGGGACCGTCTGAGTTCCAGGGAAACATCTTCGGCTCCATCAACCAGAGGCGCGGTATGATCATCTCCTCCACCGAGGATAACAACCAGTGCCAGGTCATTGCGGAGGTTCCGCTTTCAGAGATGTTCGGCTACTCAACCGTGCTCCGCTCGCTCACCCAGGGCAAGGCAGAGTTCACGATGGAGGTCGCCAAGTACGGCCGTGTTCCTCAGTCTGTCTCCGATGAGCTCAAGAAGGCCTATCAGGAGAAGAGGAAGAAGGAAGCCGGTAAGTAATATCGCTTCATGAAGCAGTATGCAGGGGATTGCCTTTATGGTGATCCCTTGTTTCTTTTCAGGCAGAACAAAATCCTATTTTGGGTTATCATGCGGTAAGAGATGCTAAGGAGGCATGATCATGCTGAGGCTTTCGAGTCATGGAGTATATCTGGCAGACGGCAACAGGGTAATCGAGGAAGAAGACATCGCCCAGCTCAAGGCAGTATTTGGATCTGTCCCTGATAAATCAGCGTCCCGAAAGGGAACGATGTCCTATGGTATACTAAAGGCCCATAATACGGCAGATGGTATGGATCAGCTGGCTATCAGGTTCGATTCGATGACCAGCCATGACATAACATATGTCGGCATCATACAGACAGCCAGGGCTTCCGGCATGACAGAGTTCCCTCTGCCGTATGTGCTGACGAACTGCCATAACTCGCTCTGTGCGGTCGGAGGTACGATCAATGAGGATGATCATATGTTCGCCCTCTCCGCGGCGAGGAAGTATGGCGGCATATACGTTCCTACGAATCTTGCAGTCATCCATAGCTACAACAGGGAGATGATGGCGGGGTGTGGCAGGATGATCCTTGGCTCTGATTCCCATACCCGCTATGGCGCGTTGGGAACGATGGCGGTCGGCGAGGGAGGAGGAGAGCTTGCGAAGCAGCTTGTCGGACGCACATATGATATGGCCTATCCTGAGGTTGTTGCCATTTATCTTACGGGCAGGCCCGGGAACGGCGTTGGACCGCAGGATGTAGCGCTCAGCATCATCTCAAGCGTCTATGCTAGCGGATATGTGAAGAACAAGGTAATGGAGTTCGTGGGACCAGGAATCGCGGCGCTTCCTGTCGAGTTCCGCAACGGCATCGATGTAATGACCACCGAGACTACCTGCTGGTCATCTATCTGGGCAACTGACGAGCCTGTCCATGATTACCTCTCGCTTCATGGCCGTCCAGAGGCTTATAAGGCGCTCTCGCCTGAACCTGTCGCTTATTACGATGGATGTGTCTATGTCGATCTTTCAAGAGTAGAGCCGATGATCGCCATGCCGATGCATCCCAGCTATGCATATACCATCAGGGAGCTGAAGGAGAATGCCGCGGATATCCTGCATGAGGTCGAGACGCGCGCCAATAGCCAGATAGCCAGTACTGCCCGCCTCGATCTTATGAGCAAGCTCCATTCCGATGGCTGCATATATGTGGATCAGGGAATCGTGGCAGGATGCTCGGGCGGTACATTTGATAATATAGCGGCGGTTGCTGCGATCCTCGATGGGCAGAGCTGTGGCAATGGTACGTTCACCATGAGCGTCTATCCTGGCAGCATGCCGACATACCTGGAGCTTGTGCGCAATGGTTCAGTGGCGAAGATCATCGAGTCTGGCGCCATCTTCCGTGAATGCTTCTGCGGCCCGTGCTTCGGTGCTGGTGATACGCCCGCCAATGGAGAGTTCTCCATCCGTCATACGACGAGGAACTTCCCCAACAGGGAAGGCTCGAAGCCTGGAGAAGGGCAGATGGCCGGAGTGGCTCTTATGGATGCCCGCTCTATTGCCGCGACTGCACGGAACGGTGGACGGCTTACCGCTGCGACCGAGCTGGATATTGATTATGAGATACCTCAGTATCATTTTGATGGCAGCATCTATCAGAAGCGCGTCTACGACGGCTGGGGCAAGCCTGAAAGGGATGCGAAATTGAAGTTCGGACCGAATATAAAGGACTGGCCCCAGATGCCTTCCCTCAGCGATGATATACTCCTCAGGGTGGTATCGTATATATCGGATCCGGTGACGACGACGGATGAGCTTATTCCTTCGGGCGAGACCTCTTCATACCGGTCGAATCCGCTCAGGCTGGCAGAATTCACGCTTTCCCGAAAGGATCCTGGATATGTCCATGCAGCCAAGGCTGTGCTTGCCATGGAACGTGACCGCGAGGAGGGAAAGGGTATATCTCTTGAAGCCTCCGCTGCCTACGCGGCGCTGAAGGATGCCGGCATCGCTGTAAATCCTGAAGATACCGTCATCGCGAGCGCTATCTATGCCAATAAGCCTGGCGATGGCTCTGCCCGAGAGCAGGCCGCAAGCTGCCAGCGTGTGCTGGGAGGAGGGGCGAATATCGCAATCGAGTATGCGACCAAGCGATATCGTTCCAACTGCATAAACTGGGGCATGCTGCCGCTCCTGGTGAAGGATCCTGGTTCGGTGGCAAAGGATGACTGGGTGTTCATTCCTGGGATACGCAATGTATTGCTTGATGGAAAAGAGGAAGCCGAGGCCTATCTCGTGCATGAGGGCAGGGCTGCTGCTCTTCCCGTCTCCCTCGGCCATCTGACTGAGGCTGAGCGCGAAATCCTTGCTGATGGATGCCTGATCAATTACTATCATAGGGACAAGTGAGGAAAATGGCATCGCAGGATGCCGTTTTCTCCCATTCTACTTGATGTGAGTAATGAAATAATCGGAAATTTCTTTATTTCTTAACCATTTAGTATCGAATAATTCATGTGAATATTGCATCATGGCTTGGGATGAGACTGATAAGCCACATAGTAATAGCAAGACATATAGCAGAGGAGTTCTCCTTCTCATGGCTGGCATGTAAGGCGTTCATCGCCGGATCGGCTGAGCCTGACTGCATTCCGGTTACCTATTTCAGGGGATTCAGGCAGGGGCGTGGCGTCAACGGCCATAGCTGGGACAACATCTCGTCGTTCATATCCGAACTGTCGTCCAAGGCCCTGTCCTCTGATCTGCCGATCCTGATGTATTTCCATCTTGGACGTCTCTGCCATTATCTCGTGGATTCATTCACATACCCTCACAATTCATGCTTTTCGGGAACGCTTGCAGAGCATATGGAGTATGAGCATGAGCTGCACAGGCATCTTGAGAGGAGCCTTGGCCTCTCGCAGCTTCCGTACGTGACAGGCAAGGAGTTCTCCATGTCGTGGCTCATGCGCCTTCATGAGGAGTACCTCGGCGGTACCCATGGCATCCGGCATGACATATCATATTCTCTCTATGCGCTCTGCGCCGCCGTGAGTGCCGCCATCTCAACTCCTCTGGCCACCGACAGCCTTGTCCTGAGTTCCGATCCTGCGATCTGAGGCTCATAAGGTATTCCATTGCCTGTATGGGTATGCTCCTGCATCTATGATCTTCGTGTCGATTTTTGCAAAAAGACGTGTGTTTCGCTGATCGGCATGATAGAATGTATCAAAGATCTAGGAGGTGCTAATGGATATCAAGGAATTGAATAGCGTAAGCCCGCTTCGCGTGTTCGAGGAATCGATCAACGGAGGACTGGGCAAGGGCAATCTCGGAGTGATCGTTTCCAGACACGGCCTTGGAAAGACCGCATGCCTGGTTCATCTTGCGACAGATAAGCTCTTCAAGGGCGAGAGTGTCATCCATGTTTCGTTTTCCGGAAACGTCGAGCATGTCATAAACTGGTATAAGGAAGTATTCAGGGAGATCGCAGAGCTCCAGTCGCTGGACGATGCCGCGATGGTATATAACTCCATCCTTTCGAACAGGGTAGTAATGAACTTCTCCCAGGAGCAGGTTCCTGTAGAGAAGGTACTCTCTTCGCTTGAGTCCCTCATCAATCAGGGGTCATTCAAGGCTGATGCCATACTCTTCGATGGCTACAAGCTCACCGTTGCCGATGAGGATGACATCGCGAAGATCAAGGAGTTCGCGAAGAAGATGAACCTTGAGGTATGGTTCAGCGTTTCTCCAGTACGTCCGGATGTCGTATATGATGAGAATGGCGTGCCTAATACCCTTCTCAAATACTATGATCTGATTGATGTCCTTCTTGCACTCAAATACGATGAGAAGATCGATAAGGTCGTACTGACAGTCGTCAGGGCGCACCACCAGAATGTACCGAAGCCGATGAAGGTCAACCTGGACCCGAAGACGATGCTTATATCGAAGTGAGAAGAGGCCGCCGCAAGGCGGCTTCTCCTATCTTAGCAGCACGATGGCCTCTGCCTCTATCGCTTCGCCCCGGCCTGCAGCGTCAAGGCCTTCCGCTGTCTTTGCCTTGATTGTGATGCTCTCTTCCCCGATGGAAAGAAGGGATGCGAGGTTCTTCCGTATCCTGCCCTTATATGGCCCGAGCTTGGGTCGCTCAAGCGTCACTACCGTGTCGATGTTCTCTATCCTTCCCGATGCAAGCTCTCCGACCTTCCTTGCGATGATCGCGGAGTCCATGCCCTTCAGCTGAGGATCGGTGTCTGGCCAGAGATGGCCTATGTCCTCCATGCCGAGGGCTCCCAGGATGGCATCGGCGATGGCATGGATCAGCACATCCCCGTCAGAATGCCCATCCTCTCCCTTCTCTGACGGAATGACAACGCCCCCGAGGAGAAGGGGGCGGCCTTCTATGAGCCTGTGGCTATCCTTGCCCAGTCCGATCCTCACTCCTCATCTCCTTTCATCATCAGTTCCCTCATGCGCCTGGAGGCCTTGGCACTGCGCCTTCCCTCTTCCCTCTCGCTGAGGTAGTGCCCTGCCTGTTCCTTGGCATCCGGGATATCATCGCAGAACGTGATCTTCCTGTTATCGGGGCTTCCTATCGAGAATGTGGACCTGTAGCCCGCCCACATATGTACCTGCACATCGTCATCGGCCTCCGGAAGCGGGAAGCGGTCATATGCATCGAATATCTCATCGGCACGGAATATCTGCGGCGTCTGCACCGTCACGAGTCCTTTCTTCTCTATGCCTTCGGAGAACATGCCATCAGTGCCTATGCGCTTTACCGCGTCGGTTATGGGAAGCACCGGTACGGCTCCTCCTGCTATCGTGGCAGCTGCAAGCGTGCGGATGATCGCGGCGCTCTCTATGAAAGGCCTTGCCCCGTCGTGGATAGCCACATATTCAAACGAGGCCGGCATCTCCCTGAGCTTCTCAAGCGCAAGCCTTACCGATTCCTTTCTCGTGACTCCCCCTGGGACTATCATAAGCGGCACCGTCGCTATGTCCATGATATCCTCAAGGGCTACTGCTGCCTCATCCTCGCTTCCAGCTGGGCAGGTTACGACTACTGCCGATAGCGAGGGTATCTCATAGAACGGCTTCGTAGCCCTGTAGAGAACGCTGTGCCCGTCGATAGACAGGTATTCTTTCTTCACATCTATTCCGAGATCCTTCGTGAATCTTGATGATGCTCCCGCTGCCGTTATGACAGCCGCGATTCTTGGTATTGTCATTTCTCAAGCCTAGAGAAGATCTTCTTCTTCACTTCCTCCGCGCTTATTCCTAGCACAGAAGAGGATTCATCAACAAGGAGGGTCAGCGCGCTGTCATATAGCTTGCGCTCCTGTACTGGAAGCTCCTTCACCTTTGATCTCCGGTAGAGCGAATTCACGACATTGGCAACGGCTGTCATGGAACCTTCCCGCATCAGCTCCTGATTTATCAGCAGCCTCTGCTTCCAGTCCACCTTGCCCATCTCACGCTTCGTTGATAGGGATGAGAGCGCTTTCTTCGCCTCGGTTATGGTGGCCAGATGCCTCAGGCCTATTTCCGAGGCCTTTTCCACAGGCAATAGCACGTCCATTTCAGATGAGGCGATCTGGACCCTGTAATACTCGCGGGAGTTCCTTTTTTCCCTGGCGAGTATGCATCCGACGCCCTGAAGGGGGTACACGACACTGTCGCCGATATTGAAGATCGCGTTTATCTCCGTGCTATTCATGTACTTATTCTATCAGAGGTTTTAGAAGTCATGTAAAAAAAACTTACAGAATCGAAAAATGCCTCCTGATGCGATTATTTGCGCATCCGATAGTGCTACGGCCCCTTGTTCGCTTATAATGGGAATCATGGATAAGACAAGGAAAACCGGTGTGCTGATGCACATAACATCATTGCCGTCTGATTATGGAGTTGGAGATCTCGGAGAGAATGCGTATGGATTCGTTGATCTCCTTGCGGAGGGTAAGGTCGCGCTCTGGCAGATGCTTCCGCTTGGTCCGACAGGCTATGGGGATAGCCCGTATGCTTCCCGTTCTGCCTTTGCGGGCAATGAGCTTATGATATCGCCCAGGTCGCTGTATCTTGATGGCTATCTGGATGTGGAGGATGTGCTCCGGAAGGCTCCGGAGGCAGCGCGCGTGGATTATGGGGCGGCCAGGGAGCTGAAGATGCCTCTGCTACGTAAGGCTGCCGGAGCATTCCTTGGCACGAAGGACGCAGAGCGCCGGGCATATGACAGATTCGTCGAGGAGGAGGCCTGGTGGCTTGATGATTATGCCATGTTCCAGGCGATTACCGATGAGATAGGGGATTCCCGCTGGTTCCTTATGTGGCCTGAAGGCCTGCGTGACAGGGATCGCAAGGCCCTGGAGGAGAAGAGACAGGAGCTCTCTAGGGAGATTGAGGTCTATAAGGTATTGCAGTTCTTCTTCCGCAGGCAGTATATGAAGCTCAAGGCATATGCTAATGAGAAGGGAATCTCGATAATAGGGGACATCCCGATATTCATCGCTCCCGATTCATCCGATGCCTGGTCTGAGAGGAAGCTTCTGCTTATTGACGAAGAAGGGCAGCAGGAGGCATCTTCCGGGGTACCGCCTGACGCCTTCTCCGCTACCGGCCAGCTGTGGGGCAACCCTCTCTATCGCTGGGAGGAGCATAGGAAGACAGGCTTCAGGTGGTGGATAGAACGCTTCAGGGAGAACTTCCGCCTTTTCGATATCGTGCGCGTCGACCATTTCCGCGGCTTTGAGGCCTGCTGGGTCGTCCCGAAGGGTGAGGTGACGGCAATGAACGGCAAATGGGTGAAGAGCCCGGGACAGGAGCTTTTCGATGCTGTCAGGAAAGCACTCGGGGATGACCTTCCGATAATAGCCGAGGACCTTGGCGTCATAACGCCTGAGGTTGAGGAGCTTAGGGACCGCAACGGGTTCCCTGGAATGAAGATTGCCCAGTTCGCCTTTGCATTCGATAACGGTAAGTGGCAGACTGGAAACCCATATCTTCCGCATAATTGCCAGAGGCTTTCGGTGGCTTATACTGGAACGCATGACAACAACACCACGCGAGGATGGTACGATGAGCTTGATGATGGCATGAAGGACTATGTGCGCCGCTATCTTGAATGCTCCGATGGAGAGGTTGTCTGGAAGATGATACGGGCCTTGATGGCCTCTCATGCGATGTGGGTGATATTCCCGATGCAGGATGTGCTGTCATTAGGCGCGGAAGCTCGCATGAACGTGCCATCTACCTGCGGCTCCTCAAACTGGTCATGGAAGATGGGAAAGGAGGATCTTCATACTCCTGCGATGGCCACCGTCAGATATTACTCTGAGCTCTATGGGAGGGCGGAGATTTGAACATCGTGCTCCTGAAGCCGGGAGAGAATCACTTTCCTCCTGGCGATGAGAGGCTTAAGCATATAACGTGTATCCTTCACTTAGGGGAAGGTGACAGCTTCCGGGCCGGAATCATAGGCTCTGACATGGGGACTGCCACGATAACGAGGCTGTCATCGGAAGGCATGGAGATAGCGTTCGCGGCTGAGCGTGATGGGTCGGCGCTTTATCCTCTGACGCTCATCTGTGCCCAGGTAAGGCCTATATGCATGCGGCGTATACTCCGGGAGGCAGTCTCTCTTGGTGTCGAGCGTATCGTGCTTCCTGTCTCCGATCTTGGGGAGAAGAGCTATCTTGACGCTTCCCTCTATCGCGATAAGGAGTATGAGAAGATCCTGCTCGATGGAGCGGCGCAGGCTGGAATGACAGGAGTGAGCAGCGTCATGCTCTGCCGGTCTGCGGAGGATGCGATCAAGGCTGTGGATGCCGATGAGCTCATATTGCTTGATAACGCCATCGGAGCCGTGCCATTATCAGGGATGGATATCAAGGGAAAGCGGGTGGCTATCGCGGTCGGACCGGAGAGAGGATGGTCCGGCAGGGAGCGCGCGCTCTTCCTGGATTCCGGTTATAGGAGCGCTCTTCTCGGATCAAGGATATTGAGGACCGAGACTGCGGCAGTGGCAGGAGTGGCGCTCGCTCTTTCCCGCATGGGATATGTTTAGGAGGGCTTATGCATGATATAGTGGAGGCCGCTGAGGCCATACTTGACAAGGAATTCCCCGTTCTTGACCATGGCTTCGTACGCCTCGTCGATTATATGGGTTCCGATAGCCGCATCGTTCAGTCCGCGCGTGTCAGCTATGGAGCGGGTACCAAGACATACAGGCAGGACAAGGGACTGATAAACTACCTTCTCCGCAATGACCATACATCGCCGTTCGAGCAGGTCGTCTTCACCTTTCATGTAAAGATGCCGATATTCGTCGCCAGGCAGTGGGTAAGGCATCGTACCGCGAGGATGAATGAGATATCAGGGCGCTATTCCGTGATGAAGGATGAGTGTTATGTCCCTGATCCGGAGCATATCGCGCTGCAGAGCGAGGACAACAAGCAGGGACGTAAGGATGAGCCCGTGGATAGCGAGACTGCAGAGAAGGTCATTGCCCTCATGCATTCTGATAACGAGAGGGCCTTTGAGGATTATCATGCCCTCCTTGATATGGGTATCGCCAGGGAGATATCGAGGATAAACCTGCCTCTGTCCCTCTATACTGAGTTCTACTGGCAGATGGATCTGCACAATCTCTTCCATTTCCTGCAGCTCCGTCTCGACAGCCATGCACAGTATGAGATCAGGTGCTATGCCCGCGTAATACTCGATATCATCCGTACCGTCTGTCCGATTGCCACCGAGGCATTCGAGAATCACAGGGTAAGCAGCATCACGCTTTCCGGGCGTGAGAAGGAGGCCGTGAAGGCCATGCTTGATGGCAGGGAGAGCGGCCTGGAGAAGCGGGAGATGGAGATACTCCAGGAAAAGCTGTGTAAATGAATTAAGTGATCAAGGCCGGGAATCGTTCTCGGCCTTATCAGAGATTCAGACGGAACTTCTCTCTTTTGGGCGTGAAGAGATCATAGGCGTCATGGAAGTTCCTGAATCCGTATCCGAGGTATTCCGGGCAATCCTCTCCCGCATATATGATCGTTCCTGATGCCGCCCCGTACTTCCTCTTATAGAAATCGATTCCCTTCAGGAAGTCCCTGCTTATGCTCATCGAGGATTTCACTTCAAAGAGGTTCATACCCTCTGGCCTTTTGTGGATGATATCCACCTCAACGCCATTGCTGTTGCGGAAGAAGTACAGGCCATCGATGATATTACTGTCGTACTCTGCCTTCAGCGCTTCCATCACGATCAGGTTCTCGAATACCTGTCCCATCAGAGGATCCCTGTTCATCTGTTCTGGTGTCTCTATCCCAAGGAGATAGGAGGCGATGCCTGTGTCGCAGAAGTAGATCTTCGGCGTCTTGACTTCCTGTCCTGTCCTTGAAGAACACCATGGTTTGAGCATATAGATGATATGCGTGGATTCAAGTATCGATAGCCATCCTTTTAGTGTCTTCACGCTTATGCCGGCATCAGCGGCCAATGATGATTCATTGACAAGCTGCCCTATACGGGAGGCAAGGAGATGCAGTAGCTTCTCGAAGGCTCTCATATCATGCACCTGATTCTGCATCGCGATATCCCTCTCAAGGTATGTCTCGATGTAATTCCTGTAATACTCTGATGGAGCGATGCCGTCATTGGCGAACATATATGGCATATTCCCAGCCAGTAGCTGAACATCACGGGATAGCCTGATTCCGCTCATGCTCAGTTCCTTCAGGGAAAGGGGAAGCATATTGAGTATAGATGTCCTTCCTGCCAGTGATTGTGATACTGCCTCCCTGAGTGATACCTGCTGGCTTCCGGTGAATATGTATAGGCCTTTCTTATCTGTCCTGTCTATCCGGACCTGTACCGTAGAAAGGAGTTCTGGAACCCTCTGTATCTCATCGATTATCACTGGTTCGGGGAAACGAGCGAAGAATCCTTCAGGATCATCAGTGGCAAGCCTCCTGACGTTGATGTCCTCAAGGTTGGCATAGCTGAAGTCCGGGAAGAGGCTTCTTGCTGTCGTTGTCTTTCCGCATTGGCGAGGCCCATATATGGTAACCGATGGGAAATCATGCATCGATTGGATAATCTGCTGTTCGATCAGTCTTCGTATCATCAGTTAAATACTATCATCAATTTACGGAATTTACTACTATTAGTACTGAATCTCCGTAATATTCTGGCTGGATTACCTTCTTAGTAGAAAAGCTCCATCGCATGGAGGACGATGGAGCATTGAGCCTATCGATAGTTGTATTAGAAGAACATGCTATTGAATTCGTCTTCTTCGTTGATGTCCTGTGCCAATCCTCTGAGGTTGACTAGGACATAATCGGGCAAATCAAGGCCTTCAGCATAGGCCTTCATCCGTTTCTCATGCTCTATATCCCCTGGCATCATGATCTTGCCTCCCTTTGCCTTTGGTGCGCTGAGGATTTCGTTCGTGATCTTGTCCAGCCTTTCCTGGAATTCCTTGTTGCCAGCCAATGCCTCTACGTTTATCGCCATGAAGGCATGGCCTTCATTGGCAAACTTCGGCGTATCATTCAGCCAGCAGTTTATGCTGCTTAGCGAAGCTGCCCCAGAGAGAGCAGATACGAGGATCTCGACTAATAATGCAAGCCCGTATCCCTTATGCATGGACATCGGTAGCAGCGCGCCTTTCTCGGGATATCCAGAAGGATCATCGGTTGGGATACCATTCTCGTCCACAAGCCATTTCTCCGGTAGCTTCTTGCCGACAGCCTTCATGGAAAGTATCTTCGTTACGGCTATCGAGCTAGTGGCGATGTCAAGGAATATCGGTTCCTTGTTGCCATTTGGCACGGCATACGCAATAGGATTAGTTCCCATTATCGGGCCCTTGCCCCCCGGTACTGTCATCCAAGGATCCGTGTTCGTCATTGCGAATCCTATCATTCCGGCCTTTGCTGCCATTATAGGATAGTAGCTAAGAGCGCCGATATGACTTGAATTCCGTACTCCCGTGAATCCTATTCCCTGGGTCTTCGCTTTTTCGATAGCGATTCTCATTCCCTCCGCCGCGTTTGTAGTAGGCATCGCATTGTTGCCATCGATTATCGCTGCTGCAGGAAGATCAATGAATATCTCAGGCTTTGCATGTGGATTGATCCTACCATCCTTTATGTTATTCATTAACTGGCGGATCTGCCTGGTTCCATGGCTGTGGATTCCACGCGTGTCTGCAGACGTGAATATATCAGCGGCGATCCTTGCGTCAGATTCTGATAATCCATTCTTTATCATTGCAGATCTGCACCATGCTTCAAGATCGTCTGGCTTTATATGGCGTCCGATGAGATCAGAAACATCGATCATAGTCATTCCTCCTTCTGAATCAGCGGTTTACCCGCCCTGTAGAGTTTCCTTTCATGAGAGATTCGGCTTCAGCCCTTGTCGTATAGTTGAAGTCTCCTTTTATCGTATGGCAAAGGCATGATGCCGCTGTCGCGAATGCGATCATATCATTTGGATTTGCTGATAGTTCCTTATCATTCATCGCGAAAAGGAGTGCTGCAGCAAATGAATCGCCTCCGCCGACCCGGTCTATGATATCCGTGATCTTATACGGTTCATAATTCCCGTTGTCCATGGGCGCTAGATATGCCTTATCGTCGGATTTCCTCCAAAGCATAGCCCCCCAGTTATTATGATTGGCTGATATGCTTTGCCGTAGGGTACATGCAACGTATTCTACGTTTGGATAGAGTTTTGATATATTCCGTGCGACATCTGGATATTTCTCTATGTCCAGATTGCCTGCAGCGACATCAGAGTTGCCTGCGTTTATGCCAAGGACATCATGGGCATCCTCTTCGTTTCCGATTACCAGATATGCATTATCAAGCATTTCTCCGATGACCTCGCCTGCAAGGGTTGCTGCAGGAGTGCCTGGCCTCCATTTCCATAACTTTTTCCGGAAGTTAAGGTCAATGGATACCTTGATATTCCTTGCGCTTGCTTCCTTGACGATCGCGATTGAGGTCTTGGCAGCATTCTCTGATAATGCCGGTGTGATGCCAGATATGTGTAGCCATCCGACATTATCGAATATGTCATCCCAATCATATGCCTCGGGACCGCACATGGCTATCGAAGACCAGCCTCTATCATACCATACCTGGCTAGGCCTCTGATCTGCTCCGGTCTCAGTGAAGAACAGCCCCATCCTTCCATTATCTGCCTTCACGATCTTTGATACATCGATATCGAATCCTCTCATCTGGCGGATAAAGGCATCTGTAAGTGGAGATGTCGGTAAAGCAGTGACATATCTTACCTTGCCTCCCAGAAGGGAATAGGAGGCCGCGACGTTTGCTTCTGCCCCAGCGAACGTGAATCTTAGATTGCCTGGTACGGATTGAGTCAATCGTACGTATTGTTCGCTTGGCTCTATGCGGCCCATCACCTCACCAAATGTAAGAAGAAGCTTGTCATTCATACGCTGCCTCCATTTCCTACAGCCTGCATCGCTTCATAAGCATTCCTTGTTATCTCGTTCCATTGCTTTGAGCTTATCAGCTTGCGTGGTGCGATCCATGAACCACCGATACAGAGCACCTTCGGGTGATCTGAGTACTCCTTGCAGTTGGCTTTATTCACTCCTCCCAGTGGAATGTATGAGAGTCCAAGATGTGCATACGGAGTACTGATTGCATTGAGATACGAAAGTCCACCTAGATTCTCCGCAGGAAATAGCTTGAGGACACGGCATCCCATTTCTGCAGCAGCTTCTATATCGGATGGTGATGAGATGCCTGGTGCTATCGGAATCCCCTCGTCTATGGCTTTCTGTACTATCCGCCTGTTGAATCCCGGTGTTACGATCATGTCTGCATAGCCCTTTATTGCATCAACCTGATCTACGGAAAGAACAGTCCCTACGCCTAATATAACGGAAGGGAATTCCTTCTTGATTATCCTTACAGCCTCTATTGATGCAGGCGTCCTCAATGCAAGTTCTATGGCATTGATCCCTCCATCCGTAAGTGCTTTCATCACGGGTATCGTATCTTCAATGTCGTCTATTACGACGACAGCCATGATCCTTGCTTGCTCAAGCCTGGCTTTCAATGATCCTGGTATTAACTCCTTCATTATCAGATCCTCCCGAATTTCGCCAGAAGCTCAGGGACTGTTGCTCCTTTCAGTATTTCTTGTCTGCAACCTTCCTCATTCTTTGCCTGTGCAACGGCCTTTTCATATACGCTTTCTGCCTGATCATAGGGAACGGCTACGACTCCGATTTCATCCGCGACGATTATATCGCCGGGATTTACGACGATTCCTGCACAAGATACTGGTGTCTCAAGCTCAATAGGCTCATAGATCTGGGTAAGAGCACTATGTGCCTCTCTTGGCGATACTGAGCATGATACGATAGGGAAGCCAAGCATACGAGCTTCATCGGTGTCTCTGGCGGAACCCCATATTACGACGCCTTTGGCTCCGGCATTACGTGCTAGTCCTGACATCAGTCCTCCCCAGATCGAAGTCTCCGTCTCTCCGAAAGCATCGATTACCACGACATCGCCTTCCTTGACATACTTAAAGATCTCAAGGCAGTCACAAAGGAATCCTGGTTGGATCTTTACAGTGAATGCTGGACCTGTGAACGATTTGACAACACTGCGCATCTTCATGCTGCTGTGCATTATTCCATCGCGTTCCAGGGAATCCCCAACTACACATGAAAGGCTCATTACAGATTCGAGTTCCGAATACTTTCTGACGATCTCGGGATCGATTACCGGTCTTTCCTTGATGATATGCTTCATTCATAACCTCCGTCTAATTAGATGGAAGCACACAAACTTCACGTTGTCAATTTTTTTTAAAACTCGGTTTTATTTTTCTATCAAATCACTTTCAATTAATATTTATGTAGATGCTGTGGTTTTCTGCTATACTTAATAAAAAGTCTAAGAGGTAATCCATGGGTGATAAGGCTGGAACCCCGCGTGAACCCGGCGAGGTTCAATCTGTTATAAAGGTTCTCAAGATTCTTGAGGCACTTGCTGAGAATGATAAGATCTCGCTTACTGATCTTTCTGCATTGGTCAAGAGCCATAAGAGTACCGTATATCGTTTCATGTGTACTCTTATCGATGCGGGGTATGCCAGAAGGGATGAGAATGATCTTTACTCGTCTACATTGAAGCTGTTTCAGCTTGGCATGTGTACATTCGGGCGTATCGATATCGTAGATGAGGCTATGCCTGTATTGAAAGAGCTTGCATTCTTGTCAGAGGAAACGGTACATCTTGCAATACTTCATTACGGTCAACTCGTTTATTTACATAAAATTGAATCAACACACAACCTTAGAGTGAGCATGCAGTCGAGGATAGGAAGCTCCGCTCCTTTATATTGCACTGGAGTAGGGAAGATACTGCTGGCGTTCCAGCCTCAGGATGTCCAAGATGAGTATCTTAGGACTTGCCAGTTCATGCGCTTCACCCCGAAGACCATATGCACCAGGCTTGGAATGGAGGCCGAGCTGTCAAAGATACGGGAGAATGGATACTGCTATGATGATGAGGAGCATGAAGCCGGTGTGAGGTGTGTTGCTGCACCTATCCGTGATTACCATGGCAACGTCGTGGCGTCTGTCAGCATATCAGGCCCTACCGTCCGTCTGGATGATGAGAAGATGAAGTCTTTGGTTGATGTCGTAGTACGATCTGCGAATAAGATTTCTCAGAATCTGGGGTGGCAATCTAAGTAGATTTTCAAAACTCAGTTTTATTTTTCCTTGACTTTGCAATTTTGTGTTCTAGAATTTGAAGTACAAAAGGAGAACACGTTTATGGCAAAGAAGGTTTTTCTGGTACTGACCATCATGATCTGCTTGGTTGGTTTTATTTCTGCATCTGGAAGTTCAGAAGGAGGTAGTTCTGACCCAATCGTTATTGGTGTCGTCGGTGCAAGGACTGGTGATAATGCGGGCCTGGGAGAGATGCAGGGGTATGGTGCTCAGCTCGCGGCGAATGAGATTAACGCAGCTGGTGGAGTCCTTGGTAGGCCTATAGAGATCATCCTGGAGGATTCTCAAGGTATTCCTGCGCAAGCAGTCGCTGCGCTTAATAAGCTCATCTATCGTGATAATGCGGTTGCTATCGTTGGTGATAACCAGTCTTCACCATGTCTGGCGATGCTTCCTGTGATCGCGAAGGCTGGTATTCCTATCCTTCCTCATGGAACGGCCTTGAATATCTGCCAGCAGGGAAATCCGTGGGTATTCAGGACGCGTGCGAATGATGATGTGAAATTCGGAGCCCTCGCGGAATTCCTCGTGGGAGAAGGGTATAGTCGTATTGCAGTCCTGCATGATTCAGCTGACTATGGAATAGGTGGAATCGGATCCATCAGGACAGCCCTTGGTGATCAGGCTGATTCGCTTATCGTTGCTGATGAGACATTCACTCCTGGTGATAAGGATTTCTCATCCCAGCTTCTGAAGATAAAGAACAGCAATCCGGATGTCATGATCATTATCGGACCTATGACGGATATGGGCCTTGCGATGAAGCAGGCGCGCCAGATGGGAATTGATGTGCAGTTCGCAGGCGGGGCTGGCATTGAAGGACAGACTACTCTCGATGCAGCCGGTGGTGCTGGAGAAGGCCTTATCTTTGCAGCGGGTTTCATCTCTGCTAATCCTGATCCACAGGTAGTATCGTTTGTTGAATCGTTCCTTGAGATAAGCGGTGGTAAGTC
This sequence comes from uncultured Spirochaetaceae bacterium, assembly GCA_944389145.1. GTDB lineage: Bacteria > Spirochaetota > Spirochaetia > Sphaerochaetales > Sphaerochaetaceae > Ornithospirochaeta. The sequence continues at coordinate 47,951 of CALXLH010000012.1, read as the reverse complement.
TCCTGATGATTTCGCGGCGACTGGTTACGATGCTGTTTATATCATCAAGGAAGCCATTGAGCTTGCAGGTTCAACGGACGGCGATGCCCTTCAGGAGGCACTTAGGAACCTTGAGTACAAGGGTGTAGAAGGTGTCTTTGATTTCGATGAGGTTGGTGAGGGCCTCCATTCTATGCAGTATGGCACGATTAAGGATGGTGTCGTCGCATACTTTGAATGATGATTCTGTGAATCCCGTGATGGAGGTTAGCTAATGAGCATAGTGTCGGTAATAATACAGCTGATAGTCAGTGGTCTGGCCATCGGAAGTGTTTATGGACTTATTGCTATAGCGCATTCGATGATATGGAGCGGAATACGTGTCGTTAATTTCGCTCAGGGTGAGATCCTTATGATCGGAGCTTCTGTATCATTGATGTACGTAACGGGTGAATGGGGAGCAAGGCTCCCCTTCATACCCGCGGCGATAATAGGAGCCATGGCGGCTGCGATAATGGGACTCCTGATCTATCTATTAGTCATGAGACCTACGACTAAATCCGGATTCCTGTATGTAATCGGCGGATGCGTTGGAATGCAGATGCTGCTTCAGAATACCGCGATTCTCATCTGGGGAGCTACTGGCAGGCCTTACCCTGCTATATTCCCTATGGAGCCTGTAAGCATTGGCGGGGTGTTTATCGTTCCTCAGGATATATTCATCCTTCTGATAAGCTTGGCATCTGCCGGAATATTGTGGCTGTTTCTTACAAGGACTAAGACAGGGACTGCAATGCGTGCATCATCCCAGAATAGGTCTGTGGCTGGTCTGATGGGAATAAATCATGTAAGGACGGATGCTCTTACCATAATAATAGCAAGCGCCCTTGCCGGTATTGCTGGCATATTGATCGCTCCGAAGTTTTTCGTTACCCCTACTATGGGCGCATCGATAAATTCAAAGGCGTTCACGGCGGCTGTACTTGGTGGTTTTGGAAATATCCCCGGGGCGATTGTCGGCGGCTTGCTCCTTGGAGTGGTCGAGAACCTTGCAGGTGGCGTATTCACTTCTCAGGCAAAGGATGCCGTATCGTTCATCATACTTATCCTGATAATGATGTTTAAGCCAGGTGGGCTTTTTGATGCTGGCCCGGGGAGGAAGGCATGAAGTCAGTTAATTGCATTCAGTTCATCAAAAAGCATAGGATCCTGAGCCTATTTGTATTTTTCGTGATACTTGTATCAGGCATAATCGGTATCGGGGATCCCTATATGTCGCATGTCCTTATCATCGGTGGAATATATGGATTCCTTGCTATCGGTCTAAACGTCGTTACAGGATTGTGCGGACAGATAAATCTTGGAATGGCTGGTTTCTATGCCATTGGATCATATACGTCTGCGCTTCTATCCACAAAACTCGGAGTTCATTTCCTTGTGGCATTCCCGGTATCGATAGTATTTGCTGCTATTGCAGGTTTGATCATAGGTTATCCGGCACTTAAGGTCAGAGGCGGCGTTTATCTTGTGCTGATCACTACGAGCTTTGCAAGCATAATCCAGACTATACTGACCCAGTGGGTAAGCCTGACTAATGGTCCGATGGGAGTGGTTGGCATAGAGTCTCCTAGCTTCTTCGGCCTTACGGTACAATCACTGGATTCCTGGTTGATACTCACGTATTTCCTTCTTCTTGTTGCGATGATAGTCGGAATGAACATAGAGCATTCCAGGATAGGCAGGAGCCTGAAAGCCGTTAGAGAGAGTGATACTGCAGCACAAAGCCTAGGAGTGAATCTTGCATATTATAAGATACTGGCATTCGTCATCTCGGCTGCGTTCGGTGGAGCTGGTGGGTCTCTGTACGCATATTATATGACTACGGTCAGCCCTGATATCTATAATATGAATCTTAGCGTCCAGACTCTCACTATGATTGTTATAGGTGGCGTAGGTTCGATTCCCGGTTCTATCTTAGGTGGAATAATAATTGCAGTTCTCCCTGAGATGCTGCGTTTCCTTGGGTCCTTGCAGATGGTCGTATATGCATTACTCATAGTCATGGCAACCATACTCCTTAGAAGGGGACTGCTTGGTACAGGCGTAGATGCGATCAGGTTTTTCAAGAAGGCTTTGATGGGAGGGGCATCCAATGGCTGATAGAAATGATTTTATCCTTGAGGCAAAAGGCATAACGAAGAAATTCGGTGGTGTTACCGCATTATTGGATGTTGATCTTCAGGTAAGGAAAGGGGAGATCCGTGGTCTTATCGGACCTAATGGCTCAGGGAAGACTACGATGTTCAATGTGCTTACTGGTTATATCCCTCAAACAGAAGGACATCTTGTATTCGATGGTGATTCCATTGATGGTTTCTCCACCCATAAGCTAGCGAGGAAGGGAATTGCTAGGACGTTCCAGCATATAGAATTATTCAGGGGACTTACGGTTCTTGAGAATGTTGTGGTAGCTGTGCAGTGCCGTGAGAAATCTCAGCCAATCAGCGTGATGCTGAGTCTGCCTGGCATAAGGAAAGATGAAGTTAAGTTCCGAGAAAAGGCTGAAAAAGCCCTTGAATTCGTTGGGATCTCTGAGTTTAGGGGCCATGAGGTGAGTGGATTGGCTTATGGCCAGCAAAGGCTTGTCGAGATTGCAAGGGCACTTGCGACAGAGCCGCAGCTTATCCTGCTTGATGAACCTGCCGCTGGAATGAATCCAACTGAGAAGCAGAACCTTGCTGATCTTGTCCGTAAGATCCGTGCTAGTGGTATTACCGTAATCATAATCGACCATGATATGAAGATGGTCTGCAGCCTTGCGGATCAGATCACGGTGCTTGATTGCGGCAAGAAGATCGCAGAAGGATTGCCTGTGGATATACAGAATAATCCTCAGGTCATAGAGGCTTATCTTGGGAAAGGCGATTCATCAGGTATTTCCGTTGATGAGGGAAAGAGATCCGCTTCATATACGGAAGATGTGCTTGTCTTGGATAATGTCAATACATATTATGGTGCAGCGCACATCCTTAAGGATATCTCGATAACCGTACGGAAGGGTGAGTTTGTTGCCTTGATCGGAGCAAACGGAGCAGGAAAGACGACGTTGCTACGTACGATCAGCGGAATGCTGAAACCAAAGAGCGGTACGATAACATATGAAGGCAATGATATAACGACTGCTCCGGATTATAAGCTTGTCGCTCAAGGTATGGTTCATGTCCCGGAAGGCAGAGGTATCTTCCCTCAGCTTTCCGTAAGAGAGAATATACAGATGGGCGCGTATCTGCGGAATGATAAGGCTGGTATCGAGGAAGATCTCGAACGTATGCTGGAGCTGTTCCCTCGCCTCAAGGAGAGGATAACCCAGTTTGGAAGTTCCCTGTCAGGTGGTGAGCAGCAGATGCTTGCAATCGCAAGGGCGATGATGTCTCGGCCTAAGCTGCTATTGCTTGATGAGCCTTCGATGGGACTGTCTCCGAAATATACCGAAGAGGTCTTCAATGTAATAAGCCGGATCCATAAATCGGGACAGACCATCGTGCTTGTTGAGCAGAATGCTAAGGCTGCCTTAGCTGTTGCAGACAGGGGATTCGTGATTGAGGTGGGTAGTATCGTCCTAGAAGGCCCTTCTCAGGAAATACTTGAGAATCCAGCTGTCAGAAGTGCATATCTGGGAGGATAAACAAGGTTTTATCATAGTTCTCTTCGCTTCAAACGCTGCTTGTATATAGTGCAGGCAGCGTTGTTTTATTGATATATGAAGGAGCCAGGCCGAAGCTATCTCTCGGCCTTATCTTATATCATAGATATCATCAATGGAGAAAAGCCTTACATCATCATCTTCTAGCTGCTTCAGATCATCATCGAATCCGGATTTCGAGAAGAACCAGTAACGGTATCTTCCGAAGCCTCCCATCTCTGCGGCATAGCTTCTCATGAGATCAAGCTCGACTTTTCTCGTCTTCTTCTCCCTGTATTTCACAGAGCCTATCAGCGCATCATCACCTATAGCAGACGTAGCGACTATATCTATCTCGATTTCCTTCTTCAGCCGCCTGCTGCCTCCCCACCAGGTTCCTACATCGCTCAAAGGGAAGGGAAGCTCTGCATATCGTTCTATATACTGCATCGCTATCCTCTCGAATACCTTGCCCATGTAATCGTTGATCAATGGTGTTACTAAGGAATCATATGCATTCCCCATCCGGCCCGATACTATCGTTGACATGTTCCTTGCTACGAAGAAGGAGTAGAAGCGGAAGAAGAGATCGCTTATCTGCCATACTCCTTTCCTTGAACTTTCGCCTAACGGAATGATCTTGTCTACGATACCGACTTCCTTCAGCTTTGCCAGGTATTTGGGAAGGACGCCGACCTGTATTCCTGCACGGCTGGAAATCTCGGAGAGCTTAGTGCAGCCTGAAGCGATTGCCGTCAGTATTGAATTATATGTTGAGACTTCTGTGAATTCTTCCTTGAGATAGCTCTCCCTTTCATTGAATAGTACGGAATTCCTGTCGAATAGCTGATAGAGAAGATTCTCCTTTACTGAGAGAGTGTCATCGAAAAGCTCAAGGTATCTTGGGATGCCTCCCGTGATTCCATAGACCAGCGCCTTATCCTCATTGCTGTATGAAGGGACGAATCTTCCGGAAATAAGATAGTCGAATGGAAGAAGCCGGAAGATTGCCGTAGCCCTCCCATACAGAGGGCTCTCCTTACCCAGTACCTCATCTTCCATGAATGACATAGATGACCCGGATATGATGAGGAACAGCCTCGATTCCTTTCCTTCATGGTCAATAAGATTCTGCAGTATAGAAGAGATGGCATTACCATCCTGCCTGGCAAGATACGGAAACTCATCCATTACGAGTAAGAGTCTTTCCTTTTCCGCAAGGCCTGTGATTGCCCGGAGGGCCTCGGTGAATGAGCGGAAGCTGACACTGTACCCCAGCATCTGGCTGATCTGCGCAGAAAGCTCAGAAAGGTTATCTTCAAGCGACGCCTTCTGGCAGGCGAAGAATATGCATCTTCTTCCTTCTGCGAAATTCGTTATGAGCGTGGTCTTTCCGACCCTGCGCCTGCCATAGATTATGGCAAATTCGAATCTATCGCTATTCCACATCCGCTCAAGCCGCTTGATCTCCTCGTCCCTTCCTATGAACATCTCATCCTCTGGAGTAAGTATAATACCGCAATATTTAATCTTTCAAGATTTAATCTTAGAAGATTATAAGTATTATCTCATGGAATCGCCGTCCTCGACTGTTCTTTGAAGCAGCTTTACCTGAGTCATATTAGATAAGGTATCGGGCACTTAGCAATAATTCTTAGAAGTTAAGCTATTTTCCTTCATGCTTCTAAGTTTTTTTGCTAAGTAGCTTCTACAGGAGAGGACTATATGCGGAACGCTATGGAAAAGGTCGTGTCCTGCATGTCAGCATCGAGGTCCTTCGTTTATATTGGACAGGACGCTTGAGGCGATGGAAGGAGCGATCATACGAGATCGGATTGCAGGAAGGATTCGGCCTTGAGTATCAGCCGGGCGATCTTCTCTGATCCTGCTATGTATGACGCATGATCCTCGCCGCTGAGGATTAGAAGGCGGGAGCGGGGTATAGAACGGGCGATGAGCCTTGTGTCATCAAGCTTAACCGCATCATGCTCTCCTGCCGTGACTAGCACGGGGCATGTTATCTTCCCTAGCTCTTCAGGTGTGATGGATGGCTCCTCAAGCATCAGGCGGAGCAGGGTATCTTCTGTAGCCTCATAGCCTTTCCTTATCTCCTCCTGCATCTCCTCTATTAGCCCGTCAGGGGTGGTGTTTGCCCCTGCGGAGATTATAGATCTTGGGATATCAGGGTAGGTGAAGGCAAGCATCAGGGCCGTTATGGCACCATCGGAGAAGCCGCAGATGATGGGCTTCCTGATGGATAGCGCATCGATGAGGCCCTTTAGATCCTCCATGAATGTCCGGTAGTGGATGTCATCGCTTTCCTGGCTTTGTCCATGTCCTCTCGTATCGATGGCATATACCGTGAAATGCTCTTTCAGAACGCTGATTGCCGGGATGAATATCGTATGATCCTCCCCGTTGCCATGAAGGAGGATGAGAGGATTGCCGTTCCCTTCCTTCCTGCAGTATAGCTTCGTGCCATTGGCTTCTACGAACATCTAGCGCTTCCTCATCTTAGCCATGTAGCTTCTCTTCATATCCTCCTCGAAGGCCTTGTCGCACGGATATTCCCTGCCAAGCACATCCGGCCACAGCGAAGGGTCTTCCATGCAGAGATAGAAGAAGACATCATCATGGAAGAGGGGAGAGAATGAGTCATATACAGTGCGGAACATGAGTCTCTTCGTCTCCAGGGGATATGAGAACTTTCCAGCTGCCTCCACGAGCTCCATCTCAAGCACGCGGCTCTCTGCCCCGCGCTGCCTCAGCTTCTTCAGCACGGCCTTGGTGAATGTAAGCGTTCCTATGCTTATCGCGTAGATATCATCGGCAGAGAAGCGGCGCTCGATCTCCTCCGCGATCTTCGGATACTCCTCCTCCCAGCCCTTGAAGAAGACCATCGGGTGGATATGGAAGCCAACGAGGCTGCCTTTGTCCCTTGCCCGTTCCGCATCCGTGAGCCTTTCTTCCAGCGATGCGGTAAGATGTTCTTCCTTCTCTATGATCGTAGGCGCATTGAGGCTCCAGGAGAAGAAGATGTTTCTCGGATAGCCATGCTGGAATACGTCTCTGCCGCTCTTGGATTTCAGCTCTATGATCACGTTAGGATGTGCCTCTGCGAATGCTGTGAGCGCCGACAGCGTTCCCTTGTCATTTCCAAGCAGGAGCGAGTCCGATGCCTGGCCTGTCCCTATATGCCATACCGATGGATCGACATCCATCGCGAGAAGCTTTTCCTTCAGCCTGCTGATCGTATGGATCTCGCCTTCCGAGTAGAAGGCCTGCACCGAGCAGTAGGCGCATGAGAATGCGCATTGCTCTATTGGATCCATCGTTCGCAGGTTGCAGCATCTTGTCTTCTCTCCATCGACTGGGCAGGGACAGCGTCCGAGTATGATAGGCTTATCGATATCATGGATGCCGTGCTTGATCCGGGGATGGGATGCTGGATCGAATGATGAGTAGTCAGTCTCTGAGCTTCTCAGCCTCCTCATGTATTCCCTCATGGCCGCAATGTATGCCTCTCCCTTGCGTCCGTCCTTTCGCGCGTCGATCGCTTCATAATCTGCCAGCTTCGTGAATGAGCGTTCCCTCCATTGCCTGAGGTCGGCCTCATCCTTCACGATCTCAAGCCTCTGGCTCTCCGTGAAGCGGTAACGGGAGAACAGGGCATCAAGCGATTCCCTTATGTCCAGGGGTAGATAGCTGAATATATCATCAAAGGCCTTCACTCCTCGATTATAGCAAAGAGAGATGTTGTCCAACACCCATGAGAAGGCTATCTTAGAGCTATGTCTGAGAAAGCGAGGCAGATGGCACGTGAGATGCCTGATAACCCTGGTGTCTATCTGATGAAGAACAGCGAGGGAACGGTGATATACGTCGGAAAGGCGAAGAACCTCAAGCGCCGTGTCTCTTCATACTTCCTTCCGGGAAGGAATGTGAAGACAGCTGCTCTCGTGGAGAAGATAGATACCATCGACTTCGTGATCACAGGCAATGAGTATGAGGCTCTGATCCTTGAGAACAATCTGATAAAGAAGTACAACCCCCATTACAACATCCTCCTCAAGGATGGCAAGAGCTATCCTGTGATAAGGATAACGAAGGAGGATTTCCCGAGGGTATTCAAGACGCGGCGCGTCATCCGCGATGGTTCACTCTATTTCGGTCCTTATCCCGACGGCTCAAGGCTGGAGGAGTATCTGAGGATGGTTGATGATAACTATCCTATCAGACGCTGCCAGGGGCCCTTGAAGCTTCGCAAGGCGCCATGCCTCTATCATCATATACACAAATGCTCCGCTCCATGCATCGGGGCCATCGGCAAGAAGGAATACAATAGCTACATCAAGGAGATAGAGGATTTCCTCTCCGGTGATGACTCCTCGCTCATCAAGCAGGTGGAGAAGGAGATGTTCCGGGCCTCGAAGGAGCTTGATTTCGAGACCGCGGCCCGCAAGCGCGATCAGCTCAAGGCGCTTACCGTGATGCAGAAGAACCAGATGGTCCAGGACTTCACGACCGATAGCCGTGATTACATCGCGATAGAGATGCGCAGCTATCTCTCCACGATCTCCATCATGCAGTTCCGTTCCGGCCGTCTCATAGGGAAGGCGCTGTATCGTGCAGAGTGCCTCTCTGACGAGACTGAGACGCTCATGTCGTTCCTGGTACAGTATTACAGTGATGGCGATAACCTCCCCGGGGAGATATTCGTCTCCTGTGAGATAGATACCGAGCTTATCGCGAGATATTTCTCCTCAGAGCTGGCAAGGCCTATATACATAACCGTTCCCAAGGAGGGAAGGCACTATAGGATACTCCGCATGGCTGCGGAGAATGCTTCGAGGGATGTTGAGAAGAGGCTCCGCGATGTGGATAACACTGCCTCTCTTGAGAAGCTGCAGGAGGAACTGGGCCTTCCGGTGCTTCCTCGGCATATAGAGGGCTTTGATATTGCCCAGCTTTCCGGAAAGTATACCGTGGCGTCGCTGATCGTATTCCGTGATGGCAATCCTTCCAATAAGGAATACCGCCACTTCTCGATGAAGACTCTCGAGGGCCGCATCGATGACTTCCAGTCGATGAGGGAGGCTGTCGGCAGGCGGTATCAGAGGCTTGTGAACGAAGGCGCAGAGCTTCCTGATCTCCTGATGGTCGATGGAGGAAAGGGGCAGGTGAGCGCCGCACTCGATGCTCTCTCATCGATAGGCCTGGATCTTCCAGTCGTCGGACTTGCGAAGGAGCATGAGGAGATCGTATTCCCCGGCGATCGGCAGTCGCTTCTGCTCGATCATGGCGATCCCGGGCTGAGGGTGCTTATCGCGCTCCGTGATGAGTGCCATCGCTTTGCCACGTCATTCAACCAGAGGATGCGCAGCAAGGAAGCTTCTTTCTCCCTGCTGGAATCGATTGATGGCATAGGTCCGGAGCGTTCGCGGCGTATCATGCAGGCATATGGCTCTGTCGAGGCGATACTACCGCTTTCTCCCGAAGAGCTGTCCAAAGGTGCGAAGATCCCTCTTCCTGTCGCCGAGCGCGTGCTCCACAAGCTGAACTTCTAGATCATCATATCAAGGGGAGAGGATAGCAGGTTGATAGGCGATTCCCTGCCATTCTCTACGATTATCGTATGGATAAGGGATGTAAGGGCTATCATCTGCATCTCTGAAGGTGCGCTCTTCACCTCGCTGTCCATGCGTCCCAGATACTGTATTATGCTCCTTGCATCCTCTTCGCTGTAGTTCTGCATCGCCTTCGCCATCACGGGAATCTCCTTCTTCCTTATTCCTTTCTCCTTGAATGATGACGGGTATGGCGAGAGGTATTCAGCATCCTTTGAGATCATATCCATAGATAGGCCCCTTCTCTTCATCTGCAGGCATGATTCAAGAAGCCGGAAGCGTGAGGTCAGTACGTTCAGGGCTCTGATGGTTCCGTATGAGTCGCTCTCGGAAATCGTCCTGATGATCAGGATGGCGTGCTCAAGGTCCCTCTCGGCAATGGCTGCGAACAGCGTATAGCCATCCTCTCCGCGCGTCTTTATCGCATATGCCTCTATATCATCGACGCTTATCTCCGCCTTCCCTGGAGAGGATGCGTGGAAGTAGAGGGCAAGGGACGAGACGAGGTTCTTCATATCCTGCGTATTGTTCTCCGTGGAGAAGAGTATCTCCTCTATCGCATCAGGACGGATGGAGAAGCCTTCCTTACGGAACGCAGAGACGATCCACTCCCTCTTCCTGCTCTCGAACATCTCCCAGAACATCTTTATGTTTTCCTTGCCGATGCCATCCAGGACGGCCTTTGGTATCTTCGTGCTTGATCGCTCTGAAGAGACTATCACAAGCTCAGCATCCTCCTGCCCTGATGAGAGGTAAGAGGTTATCGCGGCTGTGACGCTGTCCCTGGCTCCTGCCCTGTTCTCATATTGCCTGATGACTACATAGCGGAACGATGAGAAGAGAGAGCTCTGCGACAGCACCGAGCCTATGGCCTCTCCGTCGTCATCCCCGACATAGAAGAGATGGACCTCCGCATCGGGATGGGCCTTGAGTACCCTGGCCTTCTCGGCTCTCAGCCACTCGTTCTTCTCTCCTTCCTCAGGACCTAGCAGCAGGTAATTCATAGGACCTCCTTATCGCGATGAGTATGCCATAGACGGTAACATACATGCTCTTGCGTTCACCCATTATCTCATTCTCAGGTATGAGCAGGGTATAGCTAGGCAGCCTGTGGTAGCGCCTGAGTTCCATCCTCTCATTGCTCTCCCCGGAATCTGCGAGGACGATGGCTCCATTATGCAGCCTGCCTGTATCCCTTGTCATCAACGCTATATCCCCAGGTAGGATACCTCCGTCCTTCATCGATTCCGAGGTGACGCGGAATGCGAAGGCAGAGCTGTCCACCATGCTCTTTCTCTCATATATCCACTGTCCGGTGGCTATCTCGCCTGACAGGTCCTCAGGCATAGGTTCGGAAGGGAAGAGCGGCACAGGCATGTTCTCTCTCTCGTCCCTCTCGGCCGGGGAGAGCGTGATCGACCGGGCAAGGCTTCCGTCCCTATCGATAGCTCCCTTCCTTGCCAGGGCCTCCACCGCATAGTGTGCTGCTGGCACGGAGAAGGAGAACGCCTCTGCGATCTCCGCGAATGATGGTGATATCCCATTGTCGTCGATATATCCCCTGATGAATGCGAGGATCTCTTTCTGTCGTGCGCTCAGTTCCTTCACTTTTCCTCGAAACGTGATGCGAAGAGTTCCTCCATGCCCTTCATAGCCTCGTCCTCATCAGGGCCGTCGCATATGCATAGGATCCTTGTCTTGTAGGTCGCGCCAAGCGTTATTATCCCCATGATAGATTTCGCGTTGATCTTCATCGTATCCCGCTCGAAGGAGATATCGGAGGCATAGCCTGACGCTTTCATCGCGATCTGTGCCGCCGGGCGCGCATGTATGCCGGCCCTGTTCAGGACGGTCAGCTCCTTACTTATCAATTCCGGACTCCTCTATATCATCGCTGAAGAAGTACATCCTTCTCGCGGTCTCGCTCTCAAGCCATTTCAGCACGCTCTGATCGAACTCCCGGGTGGAGTAGTAACCAAGGGTCTTCATCCTCTCGTTCCTCGCTGCGGTCTCGATGAGGATGGGGACATTGCGTCCTGGGCGCACCGGCAGCACGATCTTCGGAATGGATACCCCTAGATATGTTGCGGTGAGGCTGTCACCGATCCTGTCATACTGCTTCGAGCTGTCCCAGGTCTCAAGCTCTACCGCAAGCTGTACCTGCTTCTTCTCCCTGATGGCCCCGACTCCGAAGAGGTTGGTGATGTTTATTATTCCAAGTCCCCTTATCTCCATGTGGTGAGCCAGCATCGGATTCTCTCCTGTTCCTATAAGGTAGCTGTCCGCCACGCTCTTGAGCTTGACCGTGTCATCGCTTATTATCCTGTGGCCTCTCTCGATAAGCTCCAGCGCGGTCTCGCTCTTTCCGACGCCGCTGTCGCCGGTAATCAGCACGCCTATGCCATAGACTTCGACAAGTACCCCATGTATCGTCATCGACGGCGCGAATACCTCATCTAGCATGGAATATAGGCGGCGCGAGAACGGAGAGGATTCCAGATCAGTCGCAAGGATCGCGGTGGCGTTCTTCTCCGCGATCTCTATGAAGTGGTCGGAGGGCCTGTAGCCTCCTATGAATATCACGCAGGGCGGATGGAAGCTGAATAGCCTTTCTATGTTCGCATAGTCGTTCTTCTTCTCAAGAAGCTCTATGTACGACTGCTCATTGCGCCCGATAAGCTGTAGCGAATGTCCTGAGAAATCTACGAAGTAGCCGGTCAGGGCAAGGCCTGGGCGAGATATCTTGGCATTCTGTATCGTCCGTGACAGCCCCGAGCGCCCGGCTATGCATTTAAGCTGCAGATGGTTGTGTTCCTTAAGATCGAGATCAAGCAGGTCCAGGACGGTGAATTCGCTCATGCTGTGAGTATAGCACAGGAGAAATGACGATGGACAATAGGGCTTATCATCTGATTTTCCGTGCAGAATCATGGCCATAGATGGTAGACTTCACTGTGATGATCCGTGTTCTCGTGATAATACCATATAAGGAGCTTGAGGAAGGGTTCCTCAAGGCAATCGATGCCTGCGAGTGCGAGGGGGTAGAGTTTACCCTGGCGCATTTCTATGGGACGAACCCCGGCGATATCGATCCGGCGAGCAAGTATGATATCGTGGTCGCGCGCGGCATGACCTATTATGCGATGAGGATGCGCTATCCATCGCTGCATATCATCGCCCTTGATACGAGTGCCAATGGCCTTATGGAAGCTCTTGACCGCGTGCTGTCCGAGTATGGACGCGATGTGCGCGTCGGCTGCATAGTGCCCGAGGCGACGATTGCCGATGAGAACGTGATCCGGCGGCTTTCCGGATTCGACGTCTCGATCCATGAGGCTAAGAACGAGAAGGCTATGAGCGCGATCGCCGATGAGCTTATCGGACGCGGGTATGACGTGCTTGTGGGAGGAGGCTATCTGAGGGCCTTCTGCGAGATGAGGGGCATAAGGTTCTCCGGAATAGGGCTTGAGGATTCTGCGATACTCCGTGCCGTGAAGGAGGCGATAGCCGCTGCGCGCATCATGGAGAGCGAGAGGCTGAGGGCGGGGTTCTATCGCACGATCATGGAGGAGCTTCCGTTCTCCATCCTTGCCGTGGACAGGAATATGGTCGTGCTGTCATCCAATGCAGCCGCTGATTCGTTCTTTTCCCGTCCGCTTCTTTGTACGTCCGTCTCCTCGCTCTTCCCTGAGGGGCTTATAGAGGAAACGATAGAGAAGAACGTCGAGATGGAATCCGTGCAGCGCCTGATGGATCAGGATGTCATAATCTCTCAGCGTCCCATATCCTCGATAATCGGCGGGGCGGCCATCATCTCGATACAGACGATTGCCCATTTCTCAGCGATCGGGAAAGGCCGGCGAGGCAGGGACAGCAGCGGCCTTGCTGCCCGTTACACCTTCTCCGATATACTCACTGATGATATCAGCATGCGCATGCTTATAGCCAAGGCTATCAGGTATGCCCAGTCTGACTGCAATGTTCTTATCACCGGAGAGACGGGAACGGGAAAGGAGCTGATGGTCCAGTCCATGCATAATGCCAGCCGGCGCAAGGATGGTCCGTTTGTCGCCATAAACTGCGCATCCATCTCTCCTGACCTCCTTGAATCCGAGCTGTTCGGATATGTAGAGGGTGCGTTCACCGGGGCCATGAAAGGAGGAAAGGCTGGACTTTTCGAGCTTGCGCATGGCGGAACGATCTTCCTCGATGAGATAGGAGAGCTTCCGGTCTCCTTGCAGGCAAAGCTTCTCAGGGTGCTTCAGGAAGAGGAGGTGAGGCGTGTCGGCGGCAGTGATGTCATACCTGTAGACGTACGCGTCATGTGCGCGACCAATCAGGATATACCGGCACTTGTAGAGAAGGGGCTTTTCCGCAGTGACCTGTATTACAGGATCAATCTCCTGACTATAAACATGCCGCCGCTTCGTAAGCGCCCCGGGGATATATCACAGCTCTTCCTCCGATTTATCGAACAGTTCGCCTCTGAGATGAGCCTTTCCGTTCCGACGGTAGGGGATGATGCCCTCTCTCTGCTGCGTTCATATGGCTGGCCGGGCAATATCAGGGAGCTGAGGAATGTCGCCCAGCGTATCCTTATCCTCAATGGCTCCAGGCATATCGATGCAGATGCTGTCATTGCTGTCGATGTACCGGGAAGGAAGGAGGACGCTTCAGGGAGCGGGGCCGATGGCAGGCGCAAGCTGAGGAATGTGGATACACGCACCCTGTACGATGAGTTCAGCAGGTCTGGCAAGACCCTTGCGGAATTTGCGGCCATGGTAGGGATATCCAGGACGACGCTCTGGCGCAGATTCAAGGATATCTCTGAATGAATGAAACATATATGAAACATGTTTCATTATTTTGAAACATCATGAGACCTGGAATCTCCATCATTGTCCGATATATGGAATAAAATATCGATTTTGCAATTCTTCCATTCTTCGCGATTTGAATAATCTGAAATCAGGAAAATAGGCAGTCTATGCGTATTTGGCATGGAATCTGCTGAAGACAGGTATCAGGCTGGACATCCCCAGCCAAGAAAAAAAGGAGGAATACCATGAAAAGGTATATCGCAATCGTTCTCGTCGTGCTGATGGCTCTCTCATCCGCATTCGCCGGTGGAGCCGGTGAGAACAATGCCCGCTCTAGCATCCTTAACGTCGGAACAGGTTCCGTAGGCGGAACCGATAACGTTGTCGTAGAGGCCATTTCCTCTGTCGTTAACTCGAATACCGATGTCCGTACCTCAACTGTCACGACAGCCGGTGGCGCAGAGATCCTGTATCTCCTTGAGTCCGGTGATATCCAGGCAGGATTCGCAGGAACGGTGGATCTGATCGATGCCATCAATGGACAGAATCTCTTTGATGGGCATCCGATTGCCCCAGAGCATATGCTTCAGTGCTTCGGATTCGTTATATGGGATCTGCCTATGGTCGTCATCGCTGACTCCGATATCGAGTCATACGAGGATCTCGCTGGCAAGCGCGTCGGACTTTCTCCCGTCGGATCTTCCACAGCTTCCGTTCTTAATCTCGTATTCGACGCATATGGCATAAGCGATGATATCAGGCTCGATAACTTCACATGGAACGAGGGTTATACCGCCCTTAAGGATGGCCGTCTCGATACCTTCGTAGGCTCATGGTCCAACGGTTCTCCGATCAGCGGCCTTATCGAGCTTAAGGCTACCGATGGCATCCGCCTCCTTTCCCTTGATCCAGAGATCGTCGATAAGATCAGCGAGATGAACGCAGGTGTCGGCGGTGGCTATCTCACCCATGCTGAGGAGGATTCGATCCCAGAGGGTACGGAGATCCTCTGCCCGACCAATTCCGGCCTTATCGTCGCTGATGCCTCTGTTCCAGAGGAGACTATGTACCAGTACACAAAGGCAGTGCTTGAGAATCTTGATACGCTCAAGAACACCTCTGTCTACTTTAATGGCTTCGAGGATGTATGCACGAATGTCTGCATAGAGTCCGTGCCGTTCCATCCGGGCGCAGCAAGGGCCCTCAAGGAAGCCGGTTACTGGAAGGATACATTCACCGTATACGGCGAGTGATCTGATACGCTGATACTCCATAACATGCATACCGCCGCAGGACCATCCACCTGCGGGGGTATGTCATATCGAAATTTCCTATAACAGGAGGAACAACATGGCCGAAGAAGCCGTCGTCCAGACTCAGGAACCTGAAAAGAAGAAGAAGGAAGGCCTGGCTCTCACAATAGATAGGATCACATATGTGGTCGCAGTCATCATGGGCATCTATCACCTCGTGGCTGCCAACTTCACGATATTCCAGGCAGGACAGCATATAAATATCCACCTGACGCTCTCTCTCATCATCGTCTGCCTGCAGGGGATGAAGCTTAAGAACAACAAGATCGGCGTCCGCGACGTCCTTTTGATGGTCATGCTGGCTGCCAGCATCATCACGGGCGTGTATATCCACTTCCATTATACTCAGTTCATGACCGCGTTCGGAGCACCGCCGATGAACAAGGTCCTCAGCGGGCTGAGCATGCTCATACTGATCATGATCGCGACGAAGATGACCTGGGGACTCGTTATCCCTATCATCGCCATCATCGCTCTCCTGTATGGCTACTTCGGTCCGTATCTTCCTGGCCCGTTCTTCCATGCAGGACTCTCATTCCCGCGCCTTATCACATATGTGACGACGAACTTCGATGGCATCTATGGAATGCTTGCATCTGTCAGCGCATATACGATCGTGCTCTTCACGATCTTCGGTGGAATGCTTGATGCATTCGGTGCCATCAATGCCATCATGAGCGTCGCGATGAAGGTCGGAAACAAGGTTCGCTCAGGTACTGCGCAGGTTACGATCATCTCGGCCGGACTTATCGGAATGATCAGCGGAAGCGTTGCAGCCAACATCACGCTCACAGGCTCTGTCTGCATGCCTCTGATGATTAAGAAGGGATACAGCAAGGAGTTCACTGCCGCGACTGAGGCAGCTGCCTCCACCGGTGGCGCGATCCTTCCTCCTGTCATGAATGCAGCGGCATTCATCATTGCCTCGTGGACAGGCATTCCTTATATCAACCTGGTATTCATCGGCTTCACTCCGGCTCTCCTATACTACTTCGGCATCATGCTCAGCGCTTATATCAGGACGCTGAAGATGGGAGATGAGGAGTTCAAGGAAGAGGTGATGCCTGAGTTCAAGAGCTCTTTCATCAGCCTCCTCGTGTTCCTCGTTCCTCTCGTGGTCCTGGTTGGCCTGATGGTCATGGGCGAGAGTGCCCAGAAGTCGCTTGTCTACTCAATCCTCTGCATGCTTGTCGTAGGACTTGTACAGCAGTTCATCGAGAAGGAGGAGAATCCTATCAAGTCCTTCATCGTCAAGATCTGCAACGGTCTCGACAATGGCGCAAGGACCTGCGCATCGATCGCGATGGTCATGGCATGCATGGGTATCGTAGTCGTCATGATGACCTCTACCGGACTGTCATCTAAGATCAGCCAGTTCGCGCTTTCGATCGCTGGAGACAATCTCCTGCTTCTTGCGATAGTCATTGCTATCACGTGTACGCTGTTCGGAATGGGAATGCCCTCCGGATCTGCATACGTCCTTGCGGCCCTCCTTGGAGCACCGGCCCTCATCTCGTTCGGCGTCCCGGTGGTAGTCGCTCACTTCTTCGTGTTCTATTTCGCTGAGATGAGCGCTCTTACGCCTCCTGTGGCTATCGGAGGACTGGTCGCGTCCGGACTTATCGGAGCGAACTTCCTTAAGACATGCCTGACGGGCATGCGCCTGGCGATCATGGGATTCGTGCTTCCGTTCCTCTTCCTTTACAGGCCTGAGCTTCTGCTTCAGGGTACGGCAGGCCAGTGGGCATGGGCAGTGCTGATGCTGATCGCGTTCCTCTTCTGCTTCATAAGCGCCATCGAGGGATTCCTGAGGACGAAGTTCTCTATCTTCGAAAGGGTTATCGCTGTCGTCGGAGCCGTTGGACTTCTCATTCCTGTCTATGTCTTCGACTTTGTAGGGCTGGCCTGCTTCATAGTTCTTCTTGCCTCCCAGATCATCAAGTCCAGGAAGCAGGGATCGGCAGTCAAGGCTGCCTGACAGGAGGAAGGTATGGGTAAGACCGTAGTCCTATGCTCGACGATGGATACAAAGGCCAATGAGGCGCTCTTCTTCAAGAAGGAGATGGAGGCCAAGGGGCTTACGGTCCGTATCGTGGACATGGGAATGAGCCGTCCCAGCCCGGAAGGCGTTGACGTGACGCAGGCCGAGGTTGCGGGTGAGAATCTCGATAGGATCCTCAGCTCCAAGGTCCGTAGCGAGGCGATCGGAATGATGACGAGCGGCCTCAAGCGCGTTGTGAGGGATCTCTATGATTCCGGCAGCCTCGATGCCATCGTGTCTCTTGGGGGCTCAGGGGGAACTACGATGGCCTCTGCCGCCATGCATGCGCTTCCGATAGGAGTGCCCAAGCTCATCGTCACTACGATGGCTTCCGGTAACACCCTTCCTTATGTCCAGGGGGAGGATATCCTCCTCCTGAATCCGGTGGTGGATGTGCAGAACCTCAACTTCCTCACACGCTTCATGCTATCACAGGCCGCATCCATCATAAGCGGCATGCTTGATGCAGGGCCGCTTGAGAAGGATGGAGGGAAGAAGGCTGTCGCCATTACGTGCTTCGGTGTCACCACTCCTTGCGTGGATAGGCTCTCCGCACGCTTGGAGGCATTGGGCTATGAGGTTCTGATCTTCCACGCCAGGGGAATCTCCGGCGGAAAGATCATGGAGAAGATGATCCGTGAGGGATATTTCGCAGGCGTTCTGGATATAACGACTACAGAGGTGATCGATGAGGTCGCCGGAGGTATCTACCCTGTCGGAGAGGAAAGGCTCCGCGGTGCCGTGGAGAAGGGGATACCTTACATCGTCGTGCCTGGTGCGCTCGAGATGATAAACCTCGGTACGGAGGATTCCCTTACCGATGCCCAGAAGGCCAGGACGCTCTACAGGCACAGCCCTGCTTCTGTGAAGATGAGGGCTGATGCGGAGGATATGAAGGCTGCGGCGAGGTTATTCGCAGAGCGTCTGAATCCTTCCCTGCCTGGCATGACGGAGGTGATCATCCCATCCCGTGGCTTCGACAACGTCGACTCAGCTGGAAAGGTATTCTGGGATCCTGAGGCAGATAAGGCATTTGCCGACGAGCTTGAGGCTCATATCGGCAGCAACGTCATCGTCGAGAAGATCGACAGGCACATCAATGATGAGGATTTCGCGGAGGCGGTCCTGGCGCGATTCCTTGATATGATGGAAAGGAGATGAAATGAGATTTGATCGTGAAGAGGTCCTGAAGAACCTCAATGCATGCATAGATGGCGGTAGGCTCGTGCTTGCCGCTGCTGCCGGAAACGGTCTGATGGCCCGAGTCGAAGAGAAGGCCGGGGCCGATCTGATCATCGTCTATAATTCCGGACAGTACAGGATGAATGGCATTGCGAGCATCGCTGGCAACCTGCCTATCGGAGATGCTAACCAGATCGTCTATGATATGGGCAGGTATCAGATCCTGAACATGGCGAGGAAGACGCCTGTCGTGGCAGGTATCTACGGCGTCGATCCTACCAGGGATATGGAAGAGTTCCTCACGTCCCTGAGGACAATCGGCTACAGCGGAGTCATAAACTTCCCGACTATCGGAAAGCTCTCAGGCCCTATCAGGCAGGAGCTGGAACAGGTGAATCTTGGCTTCAAGAGGGAAGTCGAGAGCCTTGTGCTTGCCAAGAAGCTTGGCTTCTTTACCATGGCTTACTGCTATAACCCGGAGGAGGCTGTGATGCTTGCCGAGTCCGATATCGATATCATCGTGTCCCATGTTGGGCTTACTGCTGGAGGAGACGTCGGAGTGACGAAAGCCAGTCCGCTTGATGCGGCTATCGAGAAGACAGAGGCGATCCTATCTGCAGCCAAGAAGGTGAAGCCATCAATCATAACGATGTGCCATGGCGGTCCGATCGTCTCACCGGAAGATGTGAGGAAGGTCGTAGAGAAGACGATTGCCGTCGGCTTCGTCGCAGCTAGCAGCGTTGAGAGGCTTCCTGTGGAAGGAGCTGTCTCCGAGATCGTGAAGGACCTGAAGTCGATTACCCTTTAAGGACTTTGCTATGAAGAGAAGATCGATAGTCTTCTATCTGCTCCTCCTTCTGGTACTTGTGACTGGCTTATCCGCTGAGAGGATAAGCCTGGCCATCCAGTTCGGAGGCGGGGCTGAAGGCCTTATTGCCATTGCATTGCTGATTTATGCCGTCGTTAGCTGGTGCTTCCAGCTTGCGCCGATGTCTGTAGTCTCCCTGTCGCTGCTGATACTCATACCGATCTTCGGGCTGATGGGATTCCCTGATGCGGTGAAGGCAAGCTTCGGAGACAGCACCTTCGTGTTCTTCCTGGGGGTGCTGCTGCTTGGAAATGCATTTCAGAAGACTGCACTCGGCAAGCGCATCGCCGTGCTGATATTCAGCATCTTCGGAAACAGGCCGCGCCAGGTGCTATTCGGTCTTATGCTTGCGGGTACGCTTCTTGCCATGTGGGTTACGGAGGTTGCCGCCGCTGCGATAATCTTTCCTCTCGCATCGGCCATCCTTAGCCAGGCAGGGGAAAGGGCTGATTACAGGAAGCTTGCCAGGACGCTGATGATAGGCGTGGCCTGGGGCCCCGCGTTCGGTGGGGTGGCAACGCCTATCGCGACAGGATCGAACCTGGTTGCGGTCACCTATCTGGAGCAGTATGCCGGTGTTTCCATAAGCTTCGGCCACTGGATGCTCATCGGCGTACCTATCTCCCTTACTCTCCTTGTCGCTGGGTGGTTCATACTATCGAGGGAGATCAGCGATCCATCACCGCTTGCCATCGATAGCTCACTGCCTCCATTCAGCAGGCAGGAAGGCTTCCTCCTTGCGGATTTCATCCTTGCGATGCTCCTCTGGATCCTTGGCTCTGCCTTCGGGATATCCAGCCATATGGTTGCCCTCCTTGCGGCGGTTATACTCTTCCTGCCGGGCATCGATGTGATGGACTGGAAGGATTCGATAAAGAGCATCAACTGGGATTCGATCATCCTTATCTGCAGCGGCCTTCTGCTTGGGAACGTGCTCTTCTCGACAGGTGTCGCAGAGTGGATGGCCAATATGCTCTTCGTTCCATCGCTGCTGCGGGCAAACGTATTTATCCGCGTGTTCTATATCGTTATCACGGTATCTGTCCTGAAGATCATGTTCAGCAGCAATACCGTCGCAGGCATCCTCCTTGTCCCGATAATGATCACGCTCTCCCTATCCCTTGGGATGGATTCCTGGGCGCTTGTCGCTCCATGCATATTCTCAGCGGCTCTCGCATTCATCGTGGTGACCTCGAGCCCTGTGAACGTGATTCCGTTCTCTTCTGGAGCGTTCACTCCCGGAGATCTGGCGAAGAGGGGAGTGGTGATGACGCTTGCCGCTGCAGTGATAATAGCCATCTGGCTAGGGATCTTCTCCCTATTCGGGCTCTAATGATGGATAAGGCAGGCATTCCTGCCTGCCTTCCGTAGCGATAGACGATGGCTCAGATGCCCATCGTCTTTTCCTTCTCCTTCTTTGCAGCTGCCTGTATCTTATCGGCAATCAGCTCGATGCCTTCATGTAGCTCATAGGAATCCTGTGAGACGACCTTCTCCTTCTTCCAGGAGAAGTGCAGCGTCGCATCTATATGGAATCCGATGCCTTTCGACTCCTTCCTTGCCACGATATCGAGATCCTGCAGGTAGTCATCTGCGAATCCAAGCTTCTTCAGCTTCTTGTCAAGGAATTCCCTATCCTCATCGTCTGGGGTGAATCCTATACCTCTGAATGTCAGATTCATGGCGTTCCTCCTTGTTGCCTAGATTATAACCCAGCTTTCACGGGAGTACAAAAGGAATCGTAGTGTACGGGGTCTGTCATCGGGCCCTGTCGAATGATGAGTCTATATCCAGCTCCTTGCGGTATTTCGCAACGGTTCGCCTGGCAGCCTTTATGCCGCGTTCTGCGAGCATGTCGCTGATCTTCTGGTCGGAGAGTGCCTTTCCCGTATCATTGTCCTCGATGATCTGCCGTATGATTTCCTTTACGGCATTCTTGGAGTAGTTCTCATCTCCCGATGATGATACCTGGCTTGAGAAGAGCATCCTGATGGGATATATGCCGAAGTCCGTATCGATGTATTTTGAGGCGGCAAGCCTGCTTACGGTCGCCTCATGGACGCCTATGGCATCGGCAGCCTCATTCATCGTCAGTGCCTTCAGGAATACCGGTCCGCTGATGAAGAAATCACGCTGCCTTTCCATCAGGAACGAACCTAGGCGCAGCAGGGCCGAGCTTCTGGCGTCTATCTGGTTCTTGAGCGATACCGCGCTTGCGATCTTCTCCCTGAGGTACTTCGCAGCCTCCCTTCCTTCCTGCGTCTTGTCCTTCCTCAGCTCTTCCTGCATCCTCTCATAGCTGCTGTCTATCTCCAGGAGCGGGATGGCGTCACGGTTCAGCGATAAGGTCAGTACGCCGTCTATGGTCTTTATGGATAGCTCCGGTACGACGAGGTTATCGTAGTCGCTGCTGTATTCACGTCCAGGGAATGGCGTGAGTGTCTTGAGGAATACGACGAAGGCATCGACATCCTCTTTCTCGACTCCAAGGGCCTTGGCTATTGCGTCGGTCTTCCCTGACCTGAGGTTGTCGAGCTGCGTATCCACAAGCAGCCTGAACTGCCTCAGCTCATCTCCCTTCATGCCTTTCGCCTCAGCCTGAAGCAGCAGGCTTTCCTTCCAGTCCGATGCTCCCACGCCAGAAGGCTCAAGCGACCGTACGGCCTTCAGCGCATCTGCGAGAAACGGCTTCTCGTCATCTGGAAGGAGGGACTCTGGATCAGGTCCCAGGAAGCCATTGCGATCCATCGCTGTTATGAGCGTTGATGCAGCCTTGCTGACGTTGTCAGGCAGTGAGAGCATTCCCAGCTCCTTCAGGAGATGCTTCTTCAGATCCTCCTTCTCCCCGACCATGCCCTCTATCCAGTTCGGCCTTTCTTCATCACTGTCATATGGCTCGCTGTCGGAGTAGCTGTCCTTTCTCTCTGTCGCGTTCCTGTAGCGCTGGGAAAGGCTGTCATACGAGTCTTCCTTGTCATGGAGGATCATCACAGGATTGGTTTCCGCTTCCTTCTCGACCTTTTCCTTCAGCTCCTGGGAGGAGAGGGTAAGCGTCTCCATTGTCTGTAGCAGCTGTGCATTGATCCTCAGCTGCTGCTGCATGGAGATATCCAGTCCCAGTCTCTGGTTCATCACTCCTCCTTGTCGAAGTCCCTGCCGAAATAGATCTCCCTGGCCCGCTCATCATTGAGCAGCTCTTCCTTCGTTCCGGAGACGAGGATCTCTCCCTCGGAGATGATGTGGGCGGTCGTGGTTATCTCAAGCGTGTCGCGTACGTTGTGATCGGTAAGCAGTATGCCGATCCCGCTATCCGCAAGCCGCCTGATGATCTGCTTGATCTCGTATACGGCCTTTGGATCTATCCCCGCGAATGGCTCATCCAGGAGCAGGAACTTCGGACTGGTTGCAAGCGCCCTTGCGATCTCCGTCCTGCGTCTCTCTCCTCCCGAGAGCGTGTATCCATATTGCCTGCGCACCTTATCGATGCCGAATTCGGAAATAAGGCGCTCTAGCATATCCGATCGTTCTGATCTGGAAAGGCCCTTCTGCGTCTCGAGCACCAGCCGTATGTTATCCTCTACGGAGAGCTTCCGGAAGATCGAGGCTTCCTGGGGCAGGTAGGCCAGGCCTAGCCGGGAACGCTTATGCATCGGCATCTGCGTTATGTCCGTGCCATCGATCAGCACATGGCCGCCATTGGCCTTTATGAATCCTACGATCATGTAGAATGATGTCGTCTTTCCCGCTCCATTAGGACCCAGCAGTCCCGTTATGTCACCAGAGGACATCGAGAAGGTCACGTTCTTGACGACATGCTTCTTCCCGTAGAACTTGGAGAGGTTCACTGCGCTCAGCTCAGCCATTGATGTTTCCCCTGATCCTTCCCTCAAGCGTGATGGAGTCCGTATCGAGATCGACCCTGATCACCTCGGCTCCGTACTCATCGCCGTTCCAGTATACCGTGGCGGCTCCTCTTAGCTCCAGGCTGTTCTCCTCCCTGGAAAATACGACGCTCTCCGCCTGGCATCTCATTATACCACTGTCGGTATCCTTCAGAAGCATGACATTCTTGTCGAGCTGCAGGCGTTCCTCGTTGAGCCTGTACTCAAGGGAGGCTCCGGTCGCGGAGACTACGTTCACGGTATCCTCTATCTCATACCATGAAGAGATGAGGATGCGCTCTTCTTCCCTGTCGTAGTATATGCCCTCGGTCTCTATCGAGATTCCTCTTTCATCATCGACTATCTTGGCATGGCCTGAGCATTCGACCCTTGTCCATCCTTCTCCGGAGAGCGTTATGGTATCAGCGGTTATCTCCATCGAGCCGACGGTGACGCTTGCGCCATCTGAGAGTATCACGTTCTCACGGCCTTCCCTGAGGACTATCGAGCTGCTGCCACCGCTGAATGCTATCTCATCTGCCGCAGCTGATGCTAGCAATGCCACGGAGAGGGCCAGAATCAGGATTGCTCTTCTCATATTGCGAAAATTCCCTCCTCAATGCTCTGGAACGAGTATGCGTCTTCCCTGAGGTCTCCCTTGAATCCTGTTCCGCTGAATTCTCCATCATCTGATCTGACGTACACGCTGCCTTCTGCCTCCACCTCTTCGGTGGAACTGCTGAAGGATAGTGCCTCTGCCTCTATGAGCATCCCGTTCCGCTTCTGCTCAAGCCTCACGCTTCCTGAGAGATCCATCGACCTCGTCCCTGTGTCTATAACTGCATGGTCGGCACGGCCTTCAAGGGTAACATTCCCTTCGCTGTCATACTGCACGAAGCTCATATCCTCTGCTGTCGCCCTTTCGTCGGCACTGTAGAACGCCATGCGGCTGCTTGTTATGAATATAGGTTCCTCGCCGCTTTGCCCGAGCGTGTACCTGGCCCCTTCCAGGATGATATCAGGGACCTTTGCCTTTTCGCTTCTCTCCCCATCATCCGTAACGAATGAGCATGATGCGAGGAGTATCAGCGCAAGCAGCAGGGGAAGGGCCTTCCTCATCTGACCTTCCTTATCACGCGAGGCATGTATTCATTCTTCCTGATATGGAAGTAGAGTGCGGCTATCGCGAAGCCTACGGCAACCCCTGCCATCGCTCCGAGGAATCTCAGTCCCTCGCTTTCAGTGATGAGCGTAGCAATGAAGTATCCGGGAAGGAACATCAGGAGAGGCAGTCCAAGGGACATGAAGACAGAGAAGAGCGTTTTCGATGAAGGCATGTCTATCTCTGCCGTGTCTCCGGCTGAGAGATCGATCTTCTCAGGATTCAGTACCTCGAACGAGGCTTTCCTTGACGTGCAGAAGAACGAGCCCTTGCAGCCTTCGCATGCGCTTCTGTCACAGCCTGCGGTTATCTTCTCGCCATCAGCTTGCTGAATCGTTACTTCCTTTCTCATCATGTGCCTCCGGCCTTCGTATCTGGACCCTGCGCATCACACGCTCGATAGCCGTGCTCCTTCCGCTCTCCTCGTCGATCGTGACGACTGTTCCCTGTATCATGCCGTCATCCCAGCACTCCTGGCTCCTTACGGGAAGCTGGGAACGCAGCTTGCTGATCTCGGTTGCCGGATCGAATCCTCCTACGGACATGAATGATCCGACCCTGCCGTTATCGCTGATATATGCCAGTCCCTTCTCGCTTACCGTCTCATCTGCGCTTATCACCTTCGTGTGGGTGCCTATGAGCGCTGCAGCCTTGCCATCGAGGAAGAAGAACATCGTTCTCTTCTCAGCTGTCGCTGCCGCATGGAATATGACTATCGGAATGATTCCTGGTTCCTTCTCCGTGAGCTTCTTGAGCAGCAGGTCCGCTGAAGAAAATGCGTTCTGCAGGTTCTGCCTGGTAAGCAGAGCGTTTCCCTGCAGGCTCACGAAAAGGAACTTCCTGTCCTTGAGCGTCACGATCCTATAGCTTCTTCCCGGACATGAGGGTGGGTAGTTCGCCGGACGGAGTATGAATGACGCATGGGCGATGAAGTCCACCATATCTATCTTGTAGAAAAGCTTTTCTCCGCCTGTTATGAGATCTACTCCAAGCTTCGCGAGCTGGAGCGAATGCTGCTTTCCAAGTCCGAATCCGTTTGTCATTCCCTCGGCATTCGCAACGGTATAATCTATGTTCAATTCCTGCTTGAGGGAGGGAAGTCCGGCTTTCAGAGCTGCGATTCCGGGCCTTCCCGTGACCTCACCAAGAAATAGTATCCTGACCATGCTAGACAGGATACCTTATCACAAGCTGATT
The DNA here is from genome assembly GCA_944389145.1 of uncultured Spirochaetaceae bacterium. Classification (GTDB taxonomy): domain Bacteria; phylum Spirochaetota; class Spirochaetia; order Sphaerochaetales; family Sphaerochaetaceae; genus Ornithospirochaeta. The sequence continues at coordinate 22,199 of CALXLH010000012.1, read as the reverse complement.
GTACAACGGTAGGAAGCGCTATCAGATGCCGAACAGCTTATCCACATCGATGGTTGTCGGATCGATAGGCTTGCGGTCGATACGGATGGAGTAGGAAGGATCGTTGCCCTGTACATGCGTCATGCTTGCCGACATCGAATGATTGCCTCCATTCACATGGCCTGCCAGCTCTACGCTGGTGCTTTGCCTGTCGCCCGTCACCGTGAGCCTGGCGACAGCCTTCGTAAGGGTAGAGTCTCCGATATCCACATCTTTCACGAGCGTTCTCTGCAACGTTCCCTCTTCCAGCGATCCATCAATCTCATAATGAGTGATGTAGATCTGCGAAGCGCCATACAGCGTGATCAGCGCGCTGGCATTCTCTATATCCTCCTTAGTCGCAGGCTGCGGCTGGCAGGATGAGAGGACCATCGCCATGACAAGCATCATGGAAGCGGCAGATACAAGTTTCTTCATACATTACCTCCTAAAGATTCCTCTGCCTTGATTCTTGCATGGAATCCTGCGGCTGTGTGATGTGAATGTTAGACATGGCATCGGATTTTCACAGATGATGTATCGTGTCTATAGGAGGACTCTTGGTAACATGCCTCTTTGGCTGGCCAGGACTTATCATGGATATTGATATGACAGATACCATACATCACGGTATCTTTTGATAGTTGACAGTGAGACCGGGGATTGGTGGCATCTGCCTTTCCCCTATTTGAGATGATTAGCCCTACATGATCAGGTAGATTCTGAATCTCATACAGCTGAACTTCAAGATGCACCTGACAGAGAAGGCTGAAAGCATTAGACTAAAGCAAGAAAATGATATAATTCAGGCAAACTGCTTATGAGAAGTCCATTGAATCTGCTTTATCCAGCATTCGAAGGATTATATGGAGAGAAAAATGAAGCTCAATATTGCCCTAATCCTTTTGATGTCTGTTGTTTTAGTCACAGCGTGTTCACACAATATTAATAATCCTGATGTCACTCAAGAAGAGATTGATAATCCTGATGATACTCAAGAAGAACCCGTTACTATGAATGTCGAACTTTCATTTTATAATGGGGAAACTCTTATACAAACTTTATCAGTAGAAGCAGGAAATCCCATTTCTATCCCTTTGCCTGAAAAGGAGGGGTACTCATTTGAAGGATGGTTTGTCGATGGGAAACTCATATCAGTCCAGCAGACATATACTCCATATTATTCAACAGAATTCTATGCCAAATGGTGCCGAAATGATATGAAGGAAAAACTTACTGTCATAAATGGGGCTGTGACCTGTACTGACAAGGCAGTAAGAAATGTTGAAATTCCGGAATTCTTAAATGGTGAAAGAATAACCAAAATATGGAATGATGCATTCAGGAGCTGTACTTTTCTAGAAACTGTAATATTGCCTGATAGTATAAACGAAATAGGAATAGACGCTTTCTACAATTGTTCATCTCTCAAGACGATAAATTTACCAGATTCTCTCTATGAAATAGGCTGGGATGCCTTTGCATTTTGTAGGAGTCTGGCAGAGATTACTTTGCCCAAAAGGCTTCAAATAATCGGTGTATTTGCTTTTGAAAAGTGCTCTTCATTAATCTCAATTGAAATTCCAGATAGTGTTTCAGTAATGGATCATAGTGTTTTCGAAGGTTGTACTTCTCTTTCTGAAGTAAAAATCGGAAACGGACTAGAGGTTATCCCTAGCAATGCTTTCATGAGCACAGCTATTTCATCAATTACAATACCTTCGAATATAAAAGAAATCGGAGGAGGCGCATTTGCTTATTGCTCCAATCTTACACAAGTAAATCTTTCTGAAGGCTTGAAAGTCATTGGTTATGAAGCATTCAAGGATACAACAGCTCTAAAACATATCGAGCTTCCTGACTCAGTAACAACAATCAACCAAGGAGCTTTTTCCGGCTCGGGAATCGAAACCATCAAACTTTCCAACTCCCTGACTTATATAGGAGAAACTGTTTTTGAGAATAGTAATTTAACCTCCATATTTATTCCTTCAAGTGTAAGCGGAATAGAGCCAAAGGCTTTCAAGAATCTGAGTACTCTCATAGAAATAATAGTTGATGAAGACAACCAATATTACAGTTCAATTGATGGAGTACTTTATGATAAATCAGGGGAAAATCTGATTTTCTATCCAGAAGGGAAGAAAGTCTGATACAGATTCTCACATATATGATTTACGGTTTATTTGCCCAGAGGGGGACTCGAACCCCCATCTCCTTGCAGAGACTAGTACCTGAAACTAGCGCGTCTACCAGTTCCGCCATCTGGGCAGTATGGAAAGACTATACTTTCAAGGCCATGGTAGTGTCAAGGATTCAGGGCTGTTGGAAATATGTCTTCTCTGGCGCATAATGTCCATATGAAGAGAGTAGAGTACCTCATAGGCAGGAATGACCGATCGCTCATCGGCTATATCCATGAGGATTATTCCGCCATATGCGATACATATAGGAAAAGACCTGCGATCCTCGTGTTCCCAGGAGGAGGATACAGCCATCTCTCCCCCAGGGAGGAGGATCCGGTGCTATTCCCGTTCTTCACCGCAGGCTATCAGGTGTTCGTGCTTCGCTATAGCGTCGGCAGCGATATCCTTTCCTCAAGCCCTGAGGCTGAAGCTGCCCAGGCCATCTCAGTGCTGAGGCGGGATGCCGGCCGCCTTGATATCGAAGGCGATAAGATCGCTGTCATGGGCTTCTCTGCAGGCGGGCATCTTGCGGCCTCGATCGCTTCTCACCATCAGCTATATGGAGAGGAGTGCCGGGTCGATGCAGCCATCCTCGCTTACCCCGTCATAACCATGGGCCGCTATACCCACAAGGGATCTAGGGATATGCTTATCCGCGGCGATAAGCAGCTTGCCGATTATTATTCGATAGAGAACCAGGTAGGGAAGGAGATGCCTCCTTGCTTTATATGGCATACTGCGGCTGATGAGGCCGTTCCCGTGGAGAACTCGCTCATGATGGCTTCTGCCCTGCGGAATCAAGGCGTGCCTTTCGAGCTCCATATCTTCAGCGAAGGCCGGCATGGGCTATCTGCAGGGCACAATGAGATGGGACCGGAGGAAAAGGGAGTACAGGACTGGATGATGCTGGCCATATCGTGGCTTTCGCGCTTATTCCGGTTTGCATACTGATGCCTATGCAGAGAAGAGCCGTATTGACAGCCATAGCCATCGTACTGCTTCTGCTTCCTGCGGCGGCTGATCCGTCATACTCTCTCTCTGCTTATATATCTGGCGTGTCGCAAGGCGTGGATGGAATAGGCTTCGGGCTCTTCCCCATAGGCACCACATTCGGCTTCGAACGCCTTTTCCCTCTTGTTCCTGGCGAGCGGGATGCGGAGTTCCAGGTAGAGATGTCGTTTGCCTTCAACAACAGGACCATAGATAGCAATTATGACTATCAGACTGGGCTCTCTATCTGGTTTGACAGGGCTATCAGCAGGCTTCCTGCCGCGACATACTTCAATCCGCGCGCATCGATCGATGTCTACCTTGATCAAGGGTTCGGTGATAATCCGCTTTATGCGGATGGCTCATTGGTAAACCTCCGTATCGGCTTCAATGCCCGTTACTCTATGGCGCTGGAGAGGGTGGACCTTTCTAAGGCCGGGAATGATGATGAGCCTTTGTTCGTGGATAGCGGCGGCAATCCCCGTCCTCCGTTCGATGGCCGCCTTCCTGCCTATCCCTGGCTTGAGGGGAACAGGCAGGTCTATACCGATTATCTTTATCTCGATGCCTACCTCAACCTTGATCGTGATACTCCCACGGATGCCGAGACCGAGCATGGGCTGAGCCTTGATCTCTCCTTCGACTATGGGCCGCGCTGGCTGTTCAATGAATCATCTTCCATCGTCCAGAGCGATTTCTGGCGTCTGGAAGCATATCTTGAGGAGAAGATGGAGCTATTCACCGTTTATCAGGATAATGGCTGGAACTGGGTGAATATGTATATTGGCCATTCCAATACCTTCAGGTATACCGGAGGGGATGTCATTCCTGAGAACATGCTTCCGGATGACAGGCTCCGTGCCATGATAGCCGATCGGATATGGCTCCATTTCACAGGGCCGCAGTTCCTGGCCGGAGATTGCTTCGCTTTTATCGAGATTAATCTTTACAATACGCTCATGTTCGGAGGCGTTGCCAATGAGATAGGTTCCTCATCGTTCGCGCTGGAGCTTCAGTCAAGCCTTTCTGTCCGCGTGCAGGTCCGGCTGTTCGGATTCATACGCCTTGAGTACCAGGTAGGCTATGATTTCATCAGGGGCATATGGCCTGAGTATCCGAGATGGTGGCAGAATGCTGCACTCTCGTTCTATGTGTCGGTATGAGGAGGAAGGAATGAAGAGAATCATCATGCTGCTTCTTATCCTTGCTTCCATCATGCCGCTCCCTGCGATAGGTTTTGGCTATCATGTCTTCGATATCAGGACGGAATCAGAGTTCGGCGAGGGCATTTTCCCTACGTCGGTGAAGTACCAGTTCAACTTCCCTATGCCTGATTTCATCGAAGGCAGGCGCACAGTCCTTGCATTCCGCCTCGATAACGGCCTGATGTACCGTACGCTCCGCCAGGATCCGGATACTGGCGCGATCCTTGCCAAGGATCCTCCGTCCTATCCGACTGAGTACACTGTGCTCTTCGATGAGTTCAACCTGTTCTTCGCCCAGGGCTTTGGCGAGACGCTGGATGAGGATAGGGATCTCATTACGGCGTTCATATCGCTGGATGGGCGATTCGAGAATGCCTATGAGCGCCTTTCATGGCTGACATCGCCTGATGATATGGAAGGAGTATTCAGCACATATGATGGGGGAGTCCGTACCGAACGATTTCCTTCGTCCTCCTGGATCGGGGCGCCGGAGCTCGCCGGCTCACGCTCAATCTTCCAGACATCAGTAACCGCTGGAGTCAGATTCGACTGGATGGATGATGATGTCACGAGGCGTGATGGCGTAAGGGCCGCCTCCTACCTCCGCTTCTCTCCATCCTGGATGCCTGTGTCATATGGTGACGGCGCTGACTTCTTCCTCATATGGAACGAGCTTGAGCTTTCCAAGACGCTTCTTACGATAGGGCAGGAGAGGCGGCCTGAGCTTTCCTGGCTATCCATCGTCCTTGACGATAAGCTTATGTACAGATATATCATAGGGGATAAGGTTCCCTCCTATGTGCAGGGTGGGGATATCTGGGGTGACAACGATGTCCCTAACGGTTCTCACGTGATCATGAACAGACTGTCCATGACGCTCTATGGCCCTCAGATAAACAGCCGTGATTCCTTCCCTTCCCTGATGCTCTTCTGGGATTTCGGCGTAGCGCTCGGCCATGTGCTGAACAGGGGAAGCGTCAATGAGGCTATAGCTGAGACTGTGGGAAGCTATGGCCTGAGGGCTGAGTTCGTGATATTCGGCATATGCAAGGTATACTATGAGATCGGATGCTCCTATGATGGAGCCTTCAGCGAGCCAGGAGGAGTAGAGCAGAGGTTCGGGGTTACGGTAGGCATATGATCAGACGTTTCGGATTGCTTATATCGCTATTGGCCTTATCATTGCCGTTGATGGCGGCCCCTTATGCCTATGTCTCCGCATCGGGAGGGCTGGCCTATGATACCAATGCCTTCTCGACGCCGCTGCCGATCTGGAATGAGGATGATATGAACTTCGACTACGAGCGCCGTGTCAGCACGCTCCTGTCGCTCGATGCCGATGTGTTCTTCAACGAGGGGCCTGCAGGACTTTCCGTAAAGGCCGTGATGGGAGTGCCTGTCTTCTCTGAGAAGGCATCATATGATGGCAGCGGATATATATGGGAAGGCTCTGATGCCATATCATCCCTATCGTTTTCCATCGGTCCCGTCTTCCGCTATCGTATGGGCATCGCCGATCTCTTCCTGTCGATGCGCTTAGGCATAGGCTCCTATGATTTCTTCTCTACCGGCTTCACGTTCGATGTCCTGGCCGATGGAGGCGTGCGCTTCTTCGCCGGCGAGCATCTTGTGATAACAGCGGGAGCGATCTACGATGCACATCTGATGAAGTATCTCTCTGATAGCACGACAGCGCTATACGACCAGGGATATATGATGCTAAGCGTCGGAGGCTATGTCTCCATAGGAGTACGTATAGGTGGTTAGGAAGATCGTCTTGTCATCGATGCTGGTGATCCTGCTGCTTCCGATCAGCGCCAGGAGCGAGATCTGGATCGGTGCGGATCTCGTCTATGACCTCAATGTTCCTTCTGATGAAATAAAGGAGAACTTCGTGACATACGGAGGCAATATCGAGAGCATCAATAGTGGTGGGTTTGGATTCGATCTGATCTTCTTTCCGTCCGATGTCCTCAGGATAGGTCCATTCATGACGCTCGATATCATGTTTCCGGTAGGCGTGACATCTGCCGGCAATACCGAGGTGCTTACATCATATGAATCGGACTTCCGTCTCGACACCACCTTCGGCCTCTCTTACTATCAGCTGGTCGGCCCACGCTTCGGCTTCTTCATCGATTGTGGCATGGAGTATGGCTTCTATAGGATATCCACGACGAACAGGCCCAATGATCCGACCCCTGTCGAATACAGGCGCTTCGGCGAATGGAGCCTTATCGCCGATGCCGGTGTGATAGCAATCAGGAAAAACAGCTTCTTCCGTCTCTATGCCGGCTTCTCAGGCTCACTCTTCCAGCCGTCCTTCGGGTTCCGTGTCGTGATCGGTGCCGGCGGTGGCTTTATCTTCTGACAGCCTTTCGCGTAGGAGCGTATATGCTGTTGAGAATACGGGAACGGCGAACAGCATGCCTGCCAGGCCGAACAGCGCACCTCCGATGGTAACTGCCGTGAATACATAGACGGAAGGTATGCCTGTCGATGAGCCTACGACGCGTGGGTAGATGAAGTCTCCTTCAAGCTGCTGAAGCACGAATATGAAGATAAGGAAGAAAAGCCCCTGCCACGGGCTGGACATCGCAATTATGAAGGCTCCGACAGCGGCGCCTATTATAGCGCCATAGATCGGAATGAGTGCCATGAGCCCTGTGAATGCGCTTATCGCGGCTCCGTTGGGAAGGCGCAGCACCACCATGCCGGCAAAGCACAGCACGCCTATGATAAGCGCTTCAGTGAGCTGGGCGGTTATGAAGCGTGAGAATGCGGTCGATGCGACGCCTATCACATGAGTCAGGGACTTTATCCTTTCCGGCTTCATGATAAGTGACATTACCTTGTGGATATGCCGCTTTAGCATGTCGCTGTTCATGATGAAGTAGCACGAGAATACGATCATGATGAAGAACGATACGATCCAGCTGATTATGGACAGCATGCTCTGTATCGTGAATGAGAGTATCGGTTCTGAGAATACCCTTATCTTCGACTCAAGCAGCTCTGCGAGCGTCGTTATGCTCTCGTCTATGTCACCGAACGCATCGGAAACGAAGGGAAGGGCCGAGAGGTCGATCTGCGACCAGAACTCCTCATCGGAGGCAAAGTCCCTGAGCGATTCGACGAGTATCGTGCAGGCATGCATGAACTCCGGAATGACAAGAGAGAAGATCAGGACGAGGAATACAAGGATCAGGATGATGGAGATGAGGATCGAGATCCCCTTTGATATACCCGCGATCCTCCTTGGCAGCCTTGATGATATGACACGGTCGATTGCCTTTGATGGGATGGAAAGCAGGAAGGCTATGACTATGCCTCCCGCGATGGGGGCGACCACCGTCATCACCTTCGACCATATCCAGGGAATAGTCGTCTCCGCCCTCATGAGGATGGCCAGTATCACCAGGAATGACGTGCCTAACGCGAGCTTGGAGAGGAACTGCTTTCTGTCCATACAGAGAATCTAGCACAGTTGGGGAGATGAAAAAAGGAGGCACATGGCCTCCTTCGCGTCCTTTGGCTGAAGTCTCAGATATCCTCGACATCGAGCGTCTCGAAGTTCTCGTCGTCTCCCATTGCTGAGAAGTCCTCTGCAGCTGAGAGTTCTTCCGCATCGAGCGTTCCGAAGTCTTCGAAATCTCCGAGAGAGGAATCAAGCTCGCTAAGAGCCGAGGTAATGGCCTCGTCGATAGCCGCCTGGTCAGTGCTGACCTTGTCCAGGAGTTCCTGCAGCTCTACGTTATGGTTCTCGACAAGCTCGAACCTCGCCTGCAGTTCCTTGTTCTCATCGCGAAGGCGATTGATAAGGCCAACTGCCTTCTGGACCCTCATCAAGAGTAGCTTGCTGCTTTCGATCGTGGTCATTTTACCTCCTCAGGTTCTTAGGCGAGAACCTTCTTGACCTGGCTGACAAGAGCGGAGAAAGTCGCCTTGTCCTCGATAGCCATGTTTGAAAGTGCCTTTCTGTTGAGCTCGATGTTAGCCAGCTTCAGGCCATGCATGAACTGTGAGTAGTTAAGTCCCTCAGCCTGCACTGCTGCGCTGATCCTAGCGATCCAGAGCTTCCTGAAATCCCTCTTCCTTTCCTTCCTGCCGCGGTATGCATACTGTCCGGCCTTCGCCACCGCATCCTTAGCGATACGATTATTGGTAGACCTTCTTCCGTAGTATCCCTTGGCCTGCTCGAGAATCTTCTTCCTTCTGTCCTTGCGCTTCGTTCCGTCTACTGCTCTTGGCATTGTCCTACCTCCTTACCTTGCGTATGGGAGCATTGACTTTGCTCTCTTCTGCTCGACGTCTGCGAGGATTCCCTGCTTGCGAAGGTTTCTCTTCCTCTTAGGACTCTTCTTGGTGAGGATGTGGCGAAGCCCCTGCTTCTTTGTTGCCACCTTGCCAGTGCCAGTGACCTTGTAGCGCTTGGCCGCTGCCTTTCTTGTTTTCATCTTAGGCATTCTTCTTACCTTCCTTATGCGCCGCAGGGAACAAGAACCCCTGAAGCTGCGTTATCAAAATCTCCGTACGGAGCTTATTGCTTCTTCTGCGGGGAGACTGTCATGCTCATCATCTTCCCCTCCATCAGCGCTCCCTTATCCAGATTGTATGATACTCCCAGTTCCGTAAGGGCGTCGAGTATCTTATCCAGCACGACCTTTCCAAGCTCAGGATGAGCGAGCTCGCGGCCGCGGAAGCGTATGGAGACCTTAACCTTGTTTCCTTCCGAAAGGAACTCGGCTATGGCCTTGCTCTTCGTCTCTAGGTCATGCTTCTCGATCTTAGGCTGCATCCTGATCTCCTTGATCTTGACGACAGTCTGGTTCTTCTTTGCCTCCCTAGACTTCTTCTCCAGCTCATAGCGGTACTTGCCGTAGTTAAGGATCTTGCAGACAGGGGGATTCGCATTGGGAGAGACCTCTACCAGGTCCATACCCGCCTCATCTGCCAGGCGACATGCCTCAGGTACGCTCATCACGCCCTTCTGGACGCCGTTCTCATCGATTACAAGCACCTCCCGTGCCCATATCTGTCGATTGATTCTTAGGTCTTTTGTTGCCATTTGTCTCCTTACTCTCAGCAAGCTGACGCTTGGCTTCAGCTTTTTGCCGAAGCCACGATATCGGGTTATATCATGGAGAAAGATAGCGTGTCAAAAGAAATGCGTCGATTACCTGTATCTTCTGTCATAAATATGGCCTTTCAGGTAGTAGATGATGAACATGAGAGAGGTCACGACCCATGTCAGGGGGTATGAGAACAGCACTCCCTCAAGCCGTGGCGTGATGAGCGGCACGATATATATCCAGATGATCCGGAGCATGCAGATGCCTACGAGGCTTATGACCGTCGGGACAAGGGACTTGCCGACTCCGCGGGTCGCTCCGGAAAGCAGCTCTATCGCTATATATGAGATATACCATGGAACGATGCAGACGATTATGTCGTGTCCTATGCCAAGCACCTCTGGGTCCGCCGTAAAGAGGCGGAGTATCTCTGTGCCTATGGTAAGGAAGGCCGCCTCGATGATGAGAGTGCCTGCCGCTGAGAGCATGGTACATGTCCTGACTCCCTTCCTTGCCCTGTCTGTCCTGCCCGCACCATAGTTCTGCCCGACGAATGTCGTAAGCGCGATGCTGAATGCGTTGATGAACATCCAGAAGATCTGATCGACCTTTGAGTAGGCTGCCCATGCGGCCGCCGTGTCGGTGCCGTAGCCGTTTATCGCAGCCTGTATGATCAGGTTCGATATCGTGTAGAGGATGGACTGTATGCCTGCGGGAAGCCCGATCATCAGCATATTGCGCAGTATCATGCGATCGAAGCGTATCAGGCGGAACGAGAGCCTGGTGCAGTCACTCCTGCGCTTGAGCGTGATTATCACGAGGAGTATCGAAACGACCTGCGAGATTACCGTGGCTATCGCCGCTCCGGCAACCCCAAGCGGCGTGAATCCGACTAGGAGGACGTCAAGGACGATATTCACAAGGCATCCCACGATAAGGAAGTAGAATGGCCTCCTGCTGTCACCGAAGGCACGGAAGATGCCTGCCCCCATGTTGTACATCACGATCGCGATGGCCCCCGCGAAGTATATATGCATGTACGTAGTGGCCATCGGGAGTATATCCTCAGGCGTGCCTATCGCCCTCAGGAGCGGTTCGGAGAAGGCTATGCCGAGTACCATTATGATCAGGCCGCCGGCTATGGAAAGCGCGAATGCGGTATGGATTGCCGCTGAGACCTTCTCCTCGTCCTTTGCCCCATAGTGCTGCGATATGACGACGGTGGCGCCGGAAGAGAGGCCGGTAAAGAATCCTATGAGCAGGTTTATGGCAGTACCGGTACCGCCGCCGACTGCCGCTAGGGCCGCCTTGCCGAGATACTGGCCTACGACGATGGCGTCAACGGTGTTATAAAGCTGCTGGAAGAATGTTCCCAGCAGGATAGGGAAGAAGAATGATAGCAGCTGCTTCCAGATCACGCCTTCCGTGATTCCATTTGCCTTGATTCCCGTAGCACTCACAGCGCGAGTGTATCCTAGGAATCAAGGAAATGGGAAGATGGTCAGATGATCCTTGCCACTGGCATCCTCCGTATGGCTATGCGGGTGCAGCAGCCCTTGCCGAAGAGGCCTTCCATGCCGCCTATGTATCTCTCTATGAGATGTTCCGGCACATATGCCTGTATCGTTCCCGCGAATCCTCCTCCATGCACGCGGCATGCTCCGTCGCCTCGGAGTATTTCCTCGGAAAGCGCTATTGCCAGAGAAAGCCCCTGATCGCGCGGGGATGATGAGGGATAGACATTCTGCAGGAAGCGGAACGAGCTGTTTCCAGATTCCTCAACGAGGTAGAGGAACGTGTCTATGTCCCCATCCTGCAGCTCCTGCAGCATCAGGTCGACACGCTTGTTCTCAGTAAAGAAATGATATGCCCTCAGAAGGGCCCTGTCGTTGCCCAGCTTCTCCCTTATGGCAGCCATATCGCGGAGGAAGTCTGAGAACTCTACCTCCCTGAGGTTCTCCTTGCCGTAGTATGCGGCGACCTCCCTCATCTCCGGCGGTACCGCGGCATATTCACCTGTGAGATCTGCGTGCGATCCCCTCGTGTCAGTGATGATCATCGTATAGCCGTATTCCGAGAAATCCACATCGAGCGGGGTGAGTATCGGATTCTCGCTATCCTTGAAGTCGATGCCGACGACTCCTCCCTGGGCGCAGCATGCCTGGTCAAGAAGCCCCGAGGGCTTTCCGAAGTAGACGTTCTCGGCGAACTTTCCTATCTTCGCCAGCTCTATCGGCTCAAGCACATCCTCGTTGAAGAGATTATTGAATATCTCTGCCGTAAGCACCTCTATCGCCGCTGATGACGAGAGGCCGGAACCTCCAAGCACCTTCGTCGATGTATTTGCTTCCCAGCCTCCGATTGAGAGCCCTCGATCCTTGAAGGCCCTTGCTATGCCTCTTACGAGAGCCTCTGTCCTGTTCTTTTCCTCATCCTTGATCTCAAGGTCCGATATATCCACGCGGACTACCGGGAACCCTTCGCTGTCTATGATCACGGTCATGTCATCGCGCTTCGATACGGCTCCGATGGTATCGAGGTTTATCGTTCCGCCGATTACCTTCCCAAGGTTATGGTCAGTATGATTTCCGGCTATCTCCGTGCGCCCTGCTGCACTGAATATAGCAGGCCCGGTCTTGCCGAACAGCTCTTCGTGACGTCTTACGAGATCGCTGAATCTCCTATCCATCTCATTCTCGTCATATTCCTTACCGTACAGGCTAGGGTATGCTTTGTGCAGGCTTTCGAACATAATCGCTCCTTTTCCATCGATTCTAGCATATTGCGACGCTATCGCTACAATATTATCATCGCTGCCGCACGGCTATGAGCCTTCCGAATGCTTCCCTGATCCTCCTTTCCGATATGAGCATGCCTATTGCCTTCCTCGCTTCGGCTTCATGCCAGTGCGGGAGCCTGCGGGAACGGAAGAACGGATGCCTTGCCGTAAGCGATGCCGCGGCTCTCTCCCTGCGTATGAGCGGATGGTAGGTGATGAAGCACATGATCTCCCTCTCTCCCGCGGCGGTGTAGCCGTCTGGCACGCACGCGGAGCAGGAGAGGCACCTCCTCTCATCCCTTTCCTCTCCCATCAGCGATAACAAGCTGTCCCGTATGCATTGTCCGCTTCTGAAGACCTCTTCGATCCCTGAGTGCTCTGACGGGTAGTAGAGGATGTATGAATCCATTCGCTGACCGTCCCGTCCTCCTCTTCCTGATTCCTGCATGAATGATGGCGCATCCTCTGGCAGCGAATGATGGATCACCGTGCGTATATCCTTCTTGTCCACGCCCATGCCATAGGCCGACGTGGAGGCAAGCACCCCATCCCTGGAAGAGAGGAACCATCTCTCCTTCTCTTCCTTCTCCGCCTTATCAAGGCCGGCATGGTAATGCTTCGCGTCAAATCCGGATTCCGATAATACCGATGCTATCCTCTCCGTGAGACCACGCGATCTGCAGAATATGATCGCGGGACGGGAGCGGGGCGGAGAGAGTATTGCCCTGATGTCCTCCATCTTAGAAAGCGAACGCACGCTGTGGTAGAAGATGTTTTCCCTGTCCGCGCTTGCCTGTACGACGTAAGGCCGTTCGCCTGAGAATATATAGCGGATGATGCCCTCCAGGATCTCCTTATCCACGGTGGCGGTGAAGGCAAGCGTCATGCGTGGCCGTATCTCAGCAAGAAGCTCGGGCAGCCTCGTGTATGCCTCACGGAATGTCTCTCCCCATGTCACTGCGGTATGGGCCTCATCGATGACTGCTAGCTCGGTAGTGCCGGAGAACATCGCAAGCTCTCCTCTCCCATGCATGGCAAGGAGCGTTTCGACGTTCGTTATCACGGAGGTGGATTCATCATCCCTGATCATCCTGAGCCTCCTTTCCCTCTCTGCCTTATCAAGGCCGCCCCGGAGGATCACATGCCTGAGTCCGGCTTTCCTGAACCTTCCGGCCTGATCGTTCATCAGAGATAGCAGGGGGTAGATCAGCATGGCTCGCTTCCTGACCTGCGCGATGGGATACATGAAGCAGAGGCTCTTGCCTCCTCCTGTGGGTAAGACGGCAAGAAGCCTTCCGTTTCCATCACCTCTTTCAGCATCAAGGATGTATCTTATTATCAGCTCTTGATATGGCCTGAGGTAACTGATGCCGAAGCGTTCTTTGATGATTGTAGTGTCAATAGTCATTAATAATCCTAACTAAGAATAAAAATATAATGTATTAATAATATCTACTTTCGCGATGCGGGTTCATGCTTCCGCTTCCTCCACATTCTCCATGCCATCGCTATATCTGCACGTCATGTCGGTTCCGCCGTCATCTTCCAGATCACTGGAAATGGAATCAGCCTTGCGTAGCTGGTGGCATATGCCGCTGGATATTGCTTACAGAAGCCCGTGCTCAAGGAATGAGTAGTATCTGTCTTCCGTGAATATGAGATGGTCAAGCAGCTTTATCCCCAGTATCAGGCCAGCCTCCGAAAGTCTTTTCGTCACTTCCTTATCCTCATCTGAAGGCTCTATATTCCCAGATGGATGGTTATGCGCTATCGCGATTGCCGCTGCACGCTTGGCCACCGCCTCCGCATAAACCTCCCGAGGGTGTATGATCGTGCGGTTCAGCAACCCGATGGTGGCTACGAACGTGCCTGTCGTTTCATGGGCTCCGTTGAGCAGGATTACCACCATATGCTCCTGCTTGCGTGAGGCATAATGCCTTACTTCCCGATAGACGTCCTCAGGAGAGACGATGCTGCGAGGCTTCCTTGATGATCTTCTCCTTCCCAGTTCCAGCGAGGCTTCTATGGCCGAGGCCTTTGCCTTTCCGATTCCTGGAACCTCGATGATATCTGCAGTGACAGGCTCATGTGCCTTATCGAGCTTTGCCAGCAGCTCTTCCGCGATTTCGTCCACAGGCTTCCTGCTGTTTCCCGATCCTAGTATCAGCATCAGCAGTTCCTTGTCGGTCAAAGCCTCTGCCCCAAGCCGCTCAAGCCTCTCGCGAGGCTTATCCGCATCTGCCGCTTCCTTAAGCGCTGAGTATCCGCAACTGATTCTATAGCTCATGCTTCATATACGCCATGGGTCGCCTGTTTTGCCAACTTCATGCTAGTATCTTTCCATGAGACGCTATAGGATAGGCGAGGTTGGCAGGCTGACGCAGCTCTCGCTGAGGACGATAAGATACTACGAGGAGGAAGGGCTCATAAGCTCTCAGCGCTCACAGGGGGGACAGCGCTGGTATACCGATCAGGATATCGTGTATCTAAAGCGCATAATAGAGCTTAAGGGGCTTGGCTTCTCTCTGGCGGAGATCAGGAGGATCATAGAGCTGAAGGCTGAGGATGAGAGCGGTGACAAGCGGCGCGATGAGCTGCTCTCCCAATACCGGAGGAAGCTTTCAGAGGATATGCGGAAGCTTGATGCGCTGAAGATGCATATCGATGAGATAGAGTGGCATATCCATCAGCTGGAGAAGGCCGAGGATGGCTTTACATCATGTCCAGGAGCGCTCTGCGCAAGCTGCGAGTACAGTTCGCGCTGTATATTCTTCAGCTCCTAGAGCGACAATAGCCACTCATTCACTGCTAGCGCAAGGCTGATGATGTTTCCGGAGAGGCTTTGGGGAAGGCGGCGCGAGAAGAACATGCATTCGAGAGTCAGGAAACCGTCATAGGTATTCCTGAATGCAGGGATGACCTCTTCCCATCTTATGCTTCCGAATCCTGGAAGCAGATGCTGGTCGCTCTTTCCGTCATTGTCTGCGATATGCGTTCCGATAAGATGCTTCCCGCAACTGCGGATGAATGCCGGTATGTCCTCTCCCCGGATATTCGCATGTCCTGTATCGAGGCATATGCCGGCTCTCTCTCCCAGGCTGCCGGCTATCTCCAATAGTTCTTCCGCACTTCCTATCTCATCCTCGCCCTCCATGTTCTCGATGGCTATCATGATACTTCCGTCATAGCGGTCGAGAAGGGAGGAGAAATAGGTGATATTCTCCTTTACGCTCCCTTTGATAGGATGGATTACTATATGGGGTATGCCAAGGGTTTCGGCATATTTCATAGATTTAAGTATCTCATTGTCAGATAATATCTTATCTGATAATGATAATGCCTTATAATCTCTTGGGTACGGGGCATGGGCCTGGATATACCCCAATCCCAGATCCTCCTTGAGGCGCAGGAGGCTTTCTATATATCCATCCCCGTGGTCTCTCAGCTCCGATGAGGGATTCATCATCTCGCAGAAGTTAAGGTCAAGTGCCTTCAGGCCATGCCCTGCATACTCCGGGATGAGTGATAGCATCGTCCGCTTCTCTCCTGTCCTCAGGAATGACACCAGGTTCGTGTTAGAGGCCGTTCTGAGTCCTGTACTCATCGATTGCCCTCCCTATGATGCCTGCCATGTCCGAGTCAGCCTTATCGATATCCTTGCCGTTCTCTGTCACTTCCCTTATCTCGCTCTGGAATGAATAGTATATCTGATACGCTGATGGAAGCCAGATGCCGACTACTTCCGGGTTTGAGGAGAGCGTCTGCTCCATCGCCACCGCAAACTGAGGATTATCATCAAGGAAGCGCTTGTATTCATCTGTATCATAGAGCAATGTGTTTATGGCCATGTAGCCTGTATTCTCCGCCCAGTAGAGCTGGCTCTCTGGCGATGTGAGGAACTCGAGCACTAGCCTCACTCCCTCTGAATCGCTGAACGAGAAGAGCGCTCCTCCGCCTATGTTGACACCTCCCGTCGCTTCCTCGTCCACGGCTGGAACGAATGCCGTTCCTACCTCGAAGCGGCCTGCGACGGTTGCGATGACTGTGGAGAGATTCGAAGAGGAGGCGAGCATGGTGGCAGTGCGTCCTGCCGCGAACTCATCGCTTATGCCTGAGGTAAGATTCGCAACATAGCCTGTGTCATAGAATGATTTCCAATGCTCAAGGAAGTTCCTGAACGTTCCCTCTTCCTCGAATAGGACCTTTGAAGGGATGCCGAAGTGGCCGTTCCTTGCATCGACCATGTATGAAAGCCCCTTCTGGGCTCCGATGAAGGCTCCCAGCTCATAGGTGGTCGGAACACCCGCGAACGCATAGCGAACGATCTTTCCATTATCATCCTTCTGGCTTATTGCCTCAGCGATCGATGCGAACTCGTCAAGTGTCCTTGGAGGCTCTACTCCAGCCTCTTCAAAAACTGTCTTGTTGTAATACAGCAGCAGCGAGGAGCAGTTGAAAGGAACCGCGAGAAGGCCTCTGTCAGAATTAAGGGCCTCTATCGCGGAGGGAAGGATCGATGATATATCCGCACCGGTCTCCTCTGCGGTCACGAGATAGTCTGCATTCTTCATGTCCAGGGCCGCGGTGGCATCCATCTGCGCGATATCAGGCAGGGATGACTGATCCTGCGCGGCTGCAGCCTTCACCTTCGTCAGCACATCATTGGCTGCTCCCTGATAGATTGCCTCGATCCTGATTCCATTATCCTTGCCGATGGTATCGTTGAAGCGGTCTACGAGCGTCTCGAACGCTGCTCCGATCCTGCCGCTGTTTGAGTGCCAGATCGTTATCACAGAGCCGTCATCCTCAGCGGCTCCTGAAGCGAAAGCCATGAGCGATGCGATGAGAAGCACCATTGTCAGAGCGATCTTCCTCATATGATATCCCTCCCTCTTGATAGAGACTTCATTATCACCTTCCTCCCGAACGCAAGCACGATCAGGAATGGAATCGTTATCACCATGATCGAGGCGAACTGGGCCCCGCGTTCTCCCTGCTCTGCGAATCCAAGCATCGTCAGTCCCACCTGTACTGTCCTCATGCTGTCGCGGTTCGTTACCAGCAGCGGCCAGAGATAGCTGTTGAATGATGAGATATATGTCTGTATCGCTATGGCCACGAGATATGGTTGCGACAGCGGCGCGAGTATCGATATGAGATATCGCAAGCATCCGGCTCCGTCGATGCGGGCTGCGTCATATACATCCTTGTCGAGGGATGATAGCGCGCCATAGAGCATGAGTATGGCTGATGCCGAGAAGACAGAGGGGAGTATGATGGCGGCGTAGGTGTCCAGCAGCCTCAGCGAGGCAATCGTCGCATAGTTCTCATAGAGTATCGCATCGGATGGGATGAACAGTGTCGATAGCAGCATGATGAAGAGAGCCTTCCTGCCTCGGAATGTGAAATGGGTAAGGGCAAAGGCCGCTGGCAGCGTCACCATGATCCTCAGCGCTGCCGTGAGCGCCGATGTTATGGTGGAGTTCATCACATAGCGCAGGAAGTGCCGGTGAGACAGCGCGAGCCCATAGTTCCTGAATGATGGATCGGATGGCAGCATGTGCGCATATGAGTCAGTGAAGTCTATCGGTGAGAAGAACGATGCTGAGAAGCCGTAGATAAGGGGAAACAGCACTATCAGGGCCAGCATGAGCGTCAGCAGGATCCGTATGAGCCTATTCATGACGCCTCCTTCCCGCCAGTGCCATCAGAAGGACCGAGATGGCGACCATCATCACCGATATGGCCCTTCCTGCCTGCACGTTGGCGCTCCTGAATGCCTCAAGGTAGTAGTAGTACATGATCGTCTCGGTAGAGCGGAAAGGGCCGCCTTCAGTGAGTACCATGACAGGGGCCGAGATGAGGACTGCATCCTTCGCGGCCATGAATACCGTCACCAGCAGCATCGGCCTTATCTGTGGAAGCTCTATCGAGAACAGCATGCGCAGCCCTCCCGCTCCATCTATCTCGGCAGCTTCGATCATGCTGCGGTCTATCGAGCGGAATGAGGAAAGGAGCAGCATGTAGTCGAGCCCGAAATCAAGGAAGACCGACAGCATTACCAGCGTGGCCATGGCCGTCATGGGGGAATCGAGCCATATGATCTCCGTTCCGAATATGCGGTTTATTATGCTCACCCGTCCGCGGAACATCTCTGAGAAGATCATGGCGTATGCGGCCATGGAGACTGCCAGCGGCGTGAAGAATATGTATTCGAATGCCGCTCCGTACCGCCTCTTTCTCCTTGTCAGGATCGCGGCAAGCAGCGTAAGGAATGTATTTAAGGGCAGGAACAGCGCGATGAAGATGATGGTATGCATGATACTGTCCCTGAATGCCGCATCACGGAAGAGCGATATGAAGTTGTCAAAGCCCGCAGGACCGATGATGGTTCCACGCGGGGTGATGCGCAGGAAGGAAAGCACCAGGCTCCTCATGAATGGCATGATCGAGAATGCTGATGCCAGCAGGATCGCTGGCAGCAAGAGCATGTATGGCTGGATGCTTTTTCCCTTCATATCGGAAGTAATGTAAGGATTTTCTTCCTCACTTTCAACAGAAACCCGTATTAATTCCTTTCAAAGTAAAAATATGTTTAACGTATTGAAACATAACGTAATGTTTTTATGCGTAATGTTATTCCTTGTATCCATAATATTCAGCAGGCTTTGCCGATGTTCGCCCTGTACTCCTTGGAACAAGTGAAGTAGAATCTATTGAAGGCTATAGGAGGAGAGAATGAAACCTACATTATTAGTCATGGCTGCCGGAATGGGCTCTCGTTATGGCGGGGTCAAGCAGATCGATGCCGTCGGAATGCATGGAGAGACGCTTCTCGATTTCGGAGTATATGACGCCTATCACAACGGTTACGGTAAGGTCGTCTTCATAATACGTAAGGATATCGAGCATGACTTCCGTGAGCGCCTTTTCGATAGGATCGCCAGGAACATGGATGCTGATTATGTCTTCCAGGAGAGGACTGCGCTGCTTACGGAGGAGCAGGCTGAGATCTCTAAGGATAGGAAGAAGCCCTGGGGAACCATACAGGCCATCCTCTGCGCTAAGGATGCGGTGAAGACTCCTTTTACCGTGATCAATGCAGACGATTATTATGGTAGGGAGGCCTATAAGATCCTCGGAAGCTATCTTGAGACGCTTTCGAACGATGATACTACCCATGCGATGGTCGGTTACAAGCTTCGCAACACGATGAGTCCGTCAGGTACTGTCACTAGGGCTATCTGCGTCATAAAGGATGGCAACCTCGTCTCGATGGAGGAGAATCCGAAGATCGGCTTCACCGCAGATGGCGGCGTCGTATCCCAGATGCCATCTGGCGATGTGACGCTTACCGGTGATGAACCCGTATCGATGAACTTCTTTGGCTTTACTCCGAAGGCCTTTGACTACTTCATGGGCTATTGGGAGAGGTTCCTTGAGAAGAATGCCGCTGAGGAGAAGCTTGAGTGCCTGCTTCCGAACGGAGCATCGGAGCTTGTCACCTCCGGCGCAGGCTCGATAAAGGTATTCACCACGCCTGATAAGTGGTTCGGGATGACATATTCCGAGGACAAGGCCATGGTAATGGCTGAGCTGAGGAAGAAGATCGAATCCGGATACTATCCCGAGAAGCTCTGGGAAAAATAAGGTCTGCAGGCAAGGATAGGGCAGGGCTGGTTCCCTGCCTTTCCTATCTGATCTTATCAGGTATCTCGAAGCGTTCCGAGGCTATCCTGTCCAGAAGGATCTCCGGATCGCTTTCGACGATAAGGAGGCTTCGGACTTCCCTTGAGATGAATCCGTCGCTGCAGCCCCTGTCGAATGCGGCGATCAGCTGATCCCAGTATCCGTCAACGTTCAGCAATCCGATATTCCAGCTGTGCATTCCCAGCTGTCTCCATGTATAGATCTCGCAAAGCTCCTCCATGGTTCCTATACCTCCAGGAAGGGCGATGAAGCCCTGTGAGAGAGAATACATCATCCGCTTGCGCTCATGCATTCCTGGAACGATATGGAGTTCTGTCTCTACGCTCTTCAGCCTTACCTTGTCATTGTCCATCGATTCGGGAAGCACGCCTATCACATGTCCTCCGCTATCATGGACAGCCTCTGCTACCGTCCCCATCAGTCCTCTGTAGCCTCCGCCGTACACCAGGGAGATAGAGCGCCGGGCCATCTCCCTTCCAAGTGCTTTTGCGGCTTCCTTATAGCCTTCATGCGTGCCGAAGGATGAGCCAGAGAATACCGTTATTGCCTTTATTCCTTCCATATCCGCGATTATACGGCCATGATGCCTGGTACGGAAGTTGTCGCCCCGTGTTTGTTTGTCCTTGCTTGCAGGGATGATATTGCTTAGAATAACGGTAATGGTTCTTACCATGTATGGAGAAGATTATGCAGAGATTTAAGAAGCTAGCGATAATTCTGCTTGCAGTGTTTCTTTTAGGTCTGGTTCCTCTGACGGCTGCTGAGATGACTGTGTCCTGGGAGTGGCTCTTAGACGATCCTGATGTAACGGCATACCGCTATCAGCTGGATGGAGAGGATCCTGATAATTGGACCGTGGTCTCTGCTGATACGAACACATATGAGGTCGCAGGGCTTGATCCTTACCAGGATTACACCCTCTATGTACAGAGATCATATGATGGCATCAACTGGTCAGAGTCTGGCGTGTCTACGGCCAAGGCGCTTCTTGAGGCTGCTCCTGTCGTCGAAGAGGTCGTTGCTGAGCCAGAGCCGGTAGTTGCCGAGGAAGAGCCTGTCGTGGTTGCCGAACCAGAGCCTGAGCCGGAGCCTGTCGTCGAAGAGGTCGTCATTGAAGAGCCAGAGCCGGTAGTTGTCGAGGAAGAGGCTGCTGAGGAGATGCCCGTAGTGGAGGAAGTCGCCCCTATCGCGATCGCACCTCTTGCTCCTATCGCTCCTACCGCGATCGCAGAGAAGCCCAATGAGCTTGCGATGTCTCTGCTTATCAGGCCAGGCGTGGCGTTCCAGGGATATATCGATGCAAATGACAAGTTCCAGCTTGTGAATGGTCAGGAAGGCATGTCTAAGTACATCCTGGGCGAATTTGGCCTTGCATTTGATGTGGCTAATCTTGCACAGATCGGCAATCACCTTGGCATCGGTCTCAGGACTGATCTTCTTGCTGATTTTATCGCGGCAGGTCCATGGGATCTCCCAGAGATTAAGGATTACCTTGATATAAACAATTATTCGGCAATGGCATCGCTTGACCTCAAGGTCATGCTTGATGTCACGGCTGGTCCTGCGGTTATGTATCTTGGCGTGGGTGCTGGTCTACATATCCCGACTTCGACGACGAATCAGATTCCAAGGATTGATTACAATATCGTAACAGCTGACAATGGCTTCGGACTTGGGTACTTCCTCTCTGGAATCGCAGGCGTCAGGTTCTATATCGGAGATGTGTTCTCGATTGGTCTTGAGGGCGGTTACCGTTATGTTCCTGCCAAGGATGATTTCACCAATGGATCGCATCTCATATCTGGAGATCTGGTATTCGGATTCACATTCTGATAACCCCGATCCGGGAATCCAGGATGAGGCTGTTCTTCGGGGCAGCCTCTTTTCTTGCCGTGGCCAGCTTCATTTTGCATTGGCATAACCTTGAGTGGGTGGGTGTATCATTTTTAATATGAGGAATCTATAAGCTGAGACGAAGAGGCTGTTTATTGTCATGGTACCAGGTTGCAAACGCTATCGTCGGTGCTGTGGATAGGTAGCTGCTGACAGCCGTGCTGTCTATGGCATGATCATTGTATTGGCTAGAGGAACCTCAGAAGGGTTCCTCCATTATTAGTGCCTTTAAGGTCATCCCCAAGGGGAACTTGGGGATAAGTAAACCACCTGCTCTGCAGGTGTGGTGGGGGAAAGGGTTATACCCAAGGAAAAGCCTTGCCTTTGTATAATGTGGAGTGTTCAA
>CALXLH010000011.1 GCA_944389145.1 uncultured Spirochaetaceae bacterium | reverse complement strand
CCTCATCACCGCTGTTGATCACATCCATGAGAAGATCCTTCACGCTCTCCCCTGAAAAATACTCATTGAACCGGAAAATGCCTTCATCGATATCATCCTTGATGTAATCATCCAGATGGTCGATGATATCATCAATCTCTATGCGGAGTGCGAAGCCGTCACTTTCAGGGGCATCCCTCTCCAGCCAGCGCCGGATTATGCATTCATCCCCATCAGCCTCCTCGCTTTCTTCCTCCTCGCTTTCTTCCTCCTCATCATCCCCGAACTCATTGCACGGAATGATATCATCATCGGTGAGCGTCCCCTCCTCGAGCAGAGCCGCTAGATGGGCACATTCCTCATCCTTGTCCTCTAATTCCTTAAGCCTTTCATATGCTCCATTGACATCTTCCTCAAGATAATCGCCGCGGATCATCATCTTGCATAAGCCCCTGATTGCAGCAATCATCCCGATCTCCTCCCCTTCCTTATAGAATTCATAGGCCTTACGGGAATAATCCTCATCGGAATCAAAGCCGGAGATGCTGACTTGCCTGAAATAGATCATCTCTGCAAGGAAGGGGGCAGCCTTCACATCGCCTTTCCTGTACGCCTCGGCAAGGAAATCGAAAGCTGAACTCACATCCTTTTCTCCGAAGGATCCGAAATAATACCCAATGCCAAGCGCTATCATCGCCTCAGCATCACCCTGTCCTGCCAGTTCCTTCAGCGTCGATTCGGAAAGCGAGAAATAATCCAGGTCAGCCATATTGTCCCCCTCGTGCTTAGTATTATGGCTAATTATACACTCATATAGCCTTGGAGAAAGGAAAACCTATCGGACAAATCAATAGCATTGCAGCATGAGCCATGCATGATCGAACCGGGGGACTTGCAGGTCTGCAAGCGGAAGGAAGAAGTATATACGTCCGCAATCCCCGAACATCAAGGAAAAATCATCGTCCTCTACCATATCGAGCTGGAAAAGGAGCCTCCATCCAAGCACATGGCTTCTAGCGTCTTCCATGGCTTTAGCAGGAATATCCTCCCAGCCGCTACCCGTGAAGAATCCCCGGGCCAGCAGCTCGCATTCCAGAGCCATGCTTCCCTGGATCAAATCAGGCCAGCCAAGCAGTTTCGATCCAGTGTTCTTATCCTCATAAGGATTCCCCTCCACTGGTATTCCGAACTCATAGCAATCCTCTGGATCGGGGAAGGAGGGCAGGCTCTCCATCGCGATATGAAGCATGGGATACCTTCTCTCCGGAGGCAGGTCTTCGGGGAAAGGCGCCTCGGATAGCGAGGATCCATCCTCAAACCAGAAGACCCTCGCAGCCCCCGCATCATCAGGAGAATACCCCCAACGCATGGAGCCTGTCTCATAGAAGAATGAAAGCACGCCATGATCCGGGAGGATATGCTCCGTGTCATATTCACCCAGCTCCTTGCAGTCGAACTGCGCGATAAACGAGAGAGGAATAGGATCGAGGCCTTCCCTATATACGAACCTTGGCCAGGCGAATCCATCAGGCACATCAGGCCTCCCCCCGAAGCGGCTGCCTCCTTTCCTATACGTTCCCTTACCCCCGATATCCAGATTGATGCTATTCCGCTGCCAACCCATGCCTTTTCCTACTTCTCTATCGTGTCACCCATTATATCAAGCAGGTACATAAGCTGGAGGATCGCGTTCGGATATGCACCATACCGACCGGCGTTTCTCATCCTCCGGCTCATGCTCCACAGGCTCCCATGAAGCTCGGCTGTAAGCATGGCCAGCCTGGAATCCAGATCCTTGCCTGCCTTATCCCTGCGGTGAAGCGCCATCCTCGGCACGAAGAGGACCTTCGCACGGGTATCCCTCTTGCGTTTCATATACCTGGCTATGAGACTGCCGAAATAAGCCAGCTCAAGGGCCGTGAACAATATGGTCATCGCATAATCCGAGAAATCAGGCACATGGCCCTCGGCAAAGCGGGTATAGATCACATAAAGGATCAGCAGCAGATTCGTGAGCAGATCGCCATGATCAAGGATCCAGCCAATGCCAAGCTCAGCCAGCACGGAGGCCTTTATCGGCTTCAACCCGATAAGCCGGCTGTTCTCGAAGCTCTCGGTCGCCTCGTTCCTGAATTCACAGACGTCCAGGAAATCATCGGAGAGGATGTTCTTCATCAATATGTTGAAATGAAGCCTCATGCTGCCGGATGCGTCCGTGCCGATCCTGTCCCTGATGCCAAGGACCGAGATGCCATAGTAGATCCAGTTCGCTGAGAAGTGGGAGGAATTCAGCTCTGCGATCGTCTCCCGCTCTATCTCACTGGTGTAGTCAAGCCGGACGAGGTCAGCCTCATTATCCGCGGGGACTATCAGGGATGGCAGATCCTCATACACGCTATTGCGATAGAATGTCACGAGGTTATCACGGAACTCAGTCTGGCCATTCGCAGAGCAGTAGCCGGTATTGCTATCGATCGAGCTGCCATCGCGTATAGCCGCTATGAGGCATCCATCACGGGAGACAAGGTTCGCGCTTACGGCAATCGTATTCGAATTGATCGATCCAAGGAGGTACTCATTGACAAGCTCCACCAGCGTCCTTGCATGGGACCTCCTGCCTACCGGCTTATTGTCATACGACAGGACGCCATTCATCCGCTCATACTCGGCCTGGCGGACTCGGCGCACGGCATCAGCGATGGAGAGATCCCTGCCCTGAAGAGGCTGGCTAAGCAGCGGATGAGGGATATCCGCACCATTGTCAAAGGCATCCAGGGTTGCGAATGTCGTCCGTCCGACCTTGAGCTTCATCACCCTTATGTTATTGTTCCCATCCTCGGATGAGGATGGCACGTCTATCTTCATCAGCCTTGATATCACGCCGGAATAATAGCCTGCACGGCCTAGCATACGCACCTTGAGAAACTCATTCCTCGTGTTCTCATAGAACATGCTGAAAGGGATCATCCCTTCCCTCCTGGTAGAGGAGATCACCATGCCGGAGGATATGAAGAGACCCGCAAGCCTTTCGATAAGGGTATCCGAAGGACCTCCGATCAGCCTTAGCTCAGCCTCCCCCTTCCCCTTCCCGCTAATCGAGAACGTAACTGATGGTATGAAGATGTCAGGATATAGAGAAGCCACATCCGTTAGCTTCTGCAGCGTCTCGCTATCGGCTATCCTGAACACGAATCCGAAATGCCTGGCCATGCGGATGACGGTATAGATGTAATACTCCTCCATCCAAGGATAATCCGAGGCATCGGCAGGTGCGGGGAAAACCCAGTTATAGAGCGAGCGGTATCTGCCAAGGAATGATACCAATGTCCTTATATTGCGGAATGCCCCCTGCTGGATCATCGCCTTTATGTTCTCAGCGGTAAAGGATGGAGCGATCCCGTGGTAATACTCCCCTTCGGCTAGCTCGGGTATATCGACAGCCACATCATACGCGACACCATCATCGACTGCCTCCGTCCATGAATCAATCGAAAGGACACATGACTTATCGGCCTTCTGGTACTGTCCGACCACAGAGCATCTATGACGCTGCGTCGTTGATATGAACCGGATGAAGTTAACGCCAGGATCCCCTGACTCCTTCTCATATAATGCCAGGCTTTCGTTTATAGCCCTGATCTCATAATCATAGAACACTTGCTACCTCGCCTTATATTCTAATACAGGAATCAGAGATATAAATACATGAAGGATAAATAAGGAATCACGAAGACGCAGAAGGCTGTCTCCCGAAAAGCTCTTCTCCCGTGATCAGACGGATATCATCACGATCACGGGAAAGTGCGATCAAATCATCTGAAAAGCCAGATTTCGAGAGAAGGAAGCAATGAGTCTTCTCATCACCTACGAGAAGCAGCGTACGCATCTCAAGCAGATCAAGCACATCGCGATGCACAGGATGCCCTTGCCACTTGCACTCACCGATGATCCAACCGTCATTGCTCTGTCCAAAGAGATCGAGCTCCTCATTCCGCCTCATGGCAGGATTCAGGAAATCGATTGATCCGATGGCTGTGATCAGAAGGCCTGAATGCGAAAGCACATATTCACGGAAAACAGCCTCGATACCCTTGGCCGTAAAACCATCCAACGCCTCGATTGCAGTCTCAAAGGCGGCCTCACCGTGGCCTCTTTCTATCAATGACCGATACGGATAGACATATCGGTAATAGAACGCAAAGTATCCATCGATAAGCTCCCAGCCTCTTCCTATCCCATGACCAGCAATCTTCTCCCTTCTGGCCACGATGCCCTGTGCAGCAAGAGAGGAAAGCGCCGTGCTGACATTAGCTTCGCTCAAGCCGGTCTTCCCGCTTATCTTGCTAACCTCATTGGTTCCGCCTGCAAGCTGGCTGAGTATCGCATCATAGGTACTGGTCTTCCTGTATATTCCCTTCATGAATAGCTCAGCCTCAGTAAACAGGCTGCTTCCCGGGAGGAAGAACTCATCATGGATCGCACTTCTGATATCCTCATGCCTTGAAAGGAAGCTTAGGTAGTAAGGCACTCCTCCGGTAATGACATAAGCCGAAGCCAGATCAGACACATTCCAGAGCGGGAACATCTCAGACATCTCTGCCGCCGCGAACGGGAACAGCCTCATCTGCTCTGTCCTTCGTCCATAAAGCGGGCTCTGCCTGCTTAGGATATCTTCCTCAATGAACCTGCGCGATGAACCAGAGAGAATCAGCACAAGCTTCGTATTCCTGAATACGGCATCGACATAATGCTGCAGAAGGCCGACCATCTCCGGGCAGCTCTCACACAGGTAGGAGATCTCATCGATGGCAAGATAGAACCTCTCTGAGGCAGCCTTCTTCGCAATATCATCAAAGATGGAGATGAAATCAGGATACACAAGGCTATCAGAACCATAAAGGCCGTTCGAAACCGCACGAGACATCAGCCGCAGCTGGGTGACTTCCGTTCCGCCCTCGACTGCTTCGAAGTAAACGCCGCTCTTTCCTTCCCTGAATACATCTATCAGGAAGGACTTGCCCACCCTGCGCCTTCCATAGATGACCACGAACTCAAAGCTACCGCTATTCCAGACCTTCTCAAGCCTTGCAAGCTCATCCCGTCTGCCGATGAACCTTTCTTCCATATGCCTATCATAATATTAAATCATGATTTATTAAAGCTTGATTTATTAAATCACAATTTAATATAGCGTCAATCAAAAGGAAGCAGCTCCCTGATACTCACTGATAATCTTGCTAATAACTGATTATCAGCTATAATCAGCTACATGAAGGAATCCCAGACGATAGAATTCAAGAGATGTATCACGGAGAATCTGAAATATGAGGTCATAGCCTTTGCGAACACGGCAGGTGGAACGATCTATATCGGAATCGATGATGATGGCACGCCGGTAGGCATAGAGGACATGGATGAATCGATGCTGTCCGTAACGAATACGATCAGGGATTCCATCCTTCCTGACATAACCTTATTCACGGATGTCAGAGAAGCCGTGATAGGCGGCAAGCCCGTGATCGAGATCATCGTGCAGAGAGGTTCCCAGCGTCCATATTTCATCAAAGGCAAGGGTATCAGGCCCGAAGGTGTATATATACGGCATGGAGCATCCTCAGTACCAGCATCACATTCCGCGATACTAAGGATGATCAAGGCATCATCCGATGATGATTATGAGGAAACGGACTCACTCCGTCAGGATCTTACATTCCTAAGGACGGAAAAGGCATTCAGGGACAAGGGCCTGAGATTCACCAGGACGGAGATGAAGACCCTTGGCCTCATGACGCCAGATGGCATCTACACGAACCTCGCGTTCCTGCTTTCAGACCAGTGCAGCCACACGATAAAGGCGGCGGTATTCGAAGGGGACACGAAGGCGATCTTCAGGGACAGAAGGGAGTTCACGGGTTCGCTGCTGATGCAGCTGGAGGATGCATATTCCTTCCTGAATCAATACAACAGGACACGTTCTGAATTCGATGGGCTGAGCCGGATAGATAGGAGGGACTATCCAACGCAAGCCATACGAGAGGCTCTCATGAACGCTCTCGTACATAGGGAGTATGCCCTGCCTGGTCCTATCCTGATAAGCATCTATGACAACCGAATCGAGATCACCACGCCAGGAGGCCTTGTGAATGAACTGACGCTTGATGATGTGATGCTCGGTGTATCGATACTGAGGAATCGCAATCTCGGAAACGTATTCTATCGGCTAGAACTCATAGAAGCATATGGAACCGGGATCGCAAGGATAATGGAAAGCTATGAGCCGGATATCGATAAGCCAAGGATTGATGTATCTGACAACGCGTTCCGCATCACGCTCCCTAACAGGAACAGCAAGAGTACAAAGAAGAAGGAGGGCATCGTAAGCCGCAGGGAACAGGTCGTGATAGACCTATTCGATGATCATGGCACGATATCCAGGAAGGACATAGAGAAGGCTCTGGGGGTATCGCAGGCGACGGCCATACTCATCGCTAGGGATATGGTGGATAAGGAGATACTGCTGAAGGAAAACGGAGGGAAGTACCTCAGATACAGGCTGAATGACACCTGGTAGGGGCCTGTAAATCAGTGTATTTTTGATATCCGATCTCATGCAGGCTACCGTTACCCGGAGATACCTGGTCTGAATATGGAGCGACGACCACGAGCCCTTCTCACGTTTTTAAGCTTTTTATAGTCATATATTTAGTAGATTTTCCGTGACAGGGTGCCGTAGCCAATGGTGACGTTCAAAGGATTCCTTTGAAGAAGCACTGGGTACGTGATATCGTCATTCTCGCAGTGAAAAGGTACGAGAGGCATGGAGGATCATGCAAATCCAAGGCTCCTGCATTGCTTCTTATCTGACGTCTTGCCGATTTCCTATTCCTCTAGCGCTATAGGATCGGGATCATCGAACACCGCCTTAGCCATGAACACAGCATTCTCCTCGTCCTCAAGATCCAGGTTAGTGAAGTCCACGATCATCTCATTGGGGAACAAGCTCTCGCAGTACCTCGGGAACACGCCCTCAGGAACGATTCCCACGATGTCCTTTCCCAAGATACCGTCACGGATTGCCTCATCATCTGCAACATACACAGGAAGCCCTGCTCTCGAGATCGCAAGATAGAAACGGACGACCTCAAGCATACGGTGCTTTCCCCGCACACCAAAACACCAGCCCCTCTCGTCCTTTATCGGGAAGAAATCAACATGAGTCGAATTCCCACCCCGGCAGACCTCCCACGGGTGACCACCGTTAAAATCCTTCTTACCACCGCTCCATTCATCGAACGCATCCGAATCCTCTTCAGGAAGCTCAGTAAGCCCATCATCACGTCCATCGGCGTTTTCGAGGTATAACCCCTTATCGCTATCAGCGCGGAGACGGAGGCCGTACTCGCTCTCGCCTACTGCACGGTATCCTATAGCACAGGCGCGGAAGAACTCACCAGATGTCATTCGCTCAAGCCTTCCGATGTTCTCACGCTTCGTGAGTCCCCTATCGACAGCCTCTGAATACTGGTGTATCTCGTCATCCGCAAGCCCTTCCAGAAACGAATCACGGGAACCGGGGAACGCTTCCCAGATATCAGAGCGACGGATACGGCCTAAGCGATTCCTTGCTGGAAGATTCTCCTTAAGCCAATCGTCATACGTTCCATCGAGAACCTTTGCCATGCTTATCCTGACGTCTTCGATAAGCCCCTTCAGCACTGTCTGCAGCTCATCTCCCCATGCGAAACTGATATCGGAGCTGTGGAAGCCCTCGTATCCTCGCGGGTCGTACTCCATTGCATAACGATAGTCAATGGAGAGTACGCGGAACCCCTCTTCGTTCTCCCCTGCAGATATACGATAGAAACGGAAGGGCATAGCATTGTACTCCCTCCAGGACTCCAGATAGGACTCCTTTGACTCGTACTCGCCTAGTTCCACCATCTCCTGGCATTCCTCATCATCGGGTTCTGGTCCCCGCTCTAGCGAGATGTAGATGGTACGCCAGCCGTTATTGCTTGCCTTAATCATTTTCATTACTGAGAAAAGCTCGCCGAGAAGAACCTTGTCATCAGCATGGGTAATGGCATAGTGCCCCCTGTTTCCGGTGAGCCATGAAAGATAATTGGTGAATTCTGGATAGTACATAGCTTAAGTATAAGATAAGCAGATGCCTGAGAGAACCGCCTAGAGAAGACGAAAGCCATGCACCATCCCCTGATGAGGAGGATCACCAGTGAGCCTGACACCGAATTCCATGTCGTGAAGCCCGCGACGGTCGAATACGCATGCGCGACGATCGTCAATCGCATACCGTCCCTGCTCAATGCGCCCGCAGGCTATGTAACAAGCGATCAGCTCGATACGCTTTCATACCCGACATGCCCGCTTGAGAACTATGTCTGACAATCAGGCATCTTCATGATTCCTGCTAGCAGGCCGGCCTATCGCTGGCCTGTTCTCATGTCACAGCAGGATACCATCATCTTATATCCCACACGCTCCTGATTCCGAAGGCAGGGACGCCCTCCTCTTCGATTATGCGCACCCTCTTCTCTCCCGGCTCCATATCGAAGTAGTTGTCGCTGAGCATGAAGATGCCATCCTCCGAGTAGATCTCCACCGATTTCGCATAGGCTCTGGCATGGATGACAAGCTCCGATCCATCACGCTCCAGCTCAAGGCATGGATCCTCCCAGCGGTAATACTTGGGCTCCGTGAAGAGGACCGAACCGAATGACAGCTCCTCTCCATCCCTCACCAGCTGGTAGCTCAGATGGAGCGATCGGAAATCACGGCCTGTGAAATCAAGGTCGCCTATCCATGCCGCTGACAGCGGCTCTGCCGTAACATCGATCCTCCCATCTTCGATGATGCTTCCCAAGGCATCGCGTAGCTGCCAGAGTGTCGTTACAGGACATGAGGTCCTTGTCTCATTGGCTATGCTCAGCCTGGCCCTCATAGGTACCGGAGTGCCGTCCGGCTCGTCGTTTATGGACCACTTCACGGCCTGGCTCTCGCCGAACTCCTCACAGCTGAGGAGAAGCGGAGCGAAGAATCTCCTCGCATAGTAATGCAGGGCCTTCCATCTTCCGAAGTAATCTATGGATGCCCATGAAGCCACGGGCCATATATCATTAAGCTGCCAGTAGATGGCTCCCATGCAGCACCCGCGGTGACGCCGCCAGTGTTCCACACCATACCTCATGGCTTCTGCCTGCAAGAGCTGGGAAGCATATAGAAGAACCTCGAAATCCCGGGGATACAGGTAGTTCTTCGAGAGATAGCTCATGATCAGGCCGTTTGCGCCATCATTGCGCTGATGGACATCCATCACGCGGGAAAATATATTCCAGTCCTCAGGTGCTGCGAACTTACGCACCGTGGCCATCGTAGGGAATGACTGGAATCCGAACTCCGACACATAGCGGTACAGCGTCTCACGGTAATACGAGAATGGAACGCGCCCGTGCCAGACCGTCCAGCAGTGGGTATCTCCCCTATCCGGAGCAGTCGGCTCATCGAACGCACCGCCGGACGACGGAGAGGAAGGCCAATATGGAGTGACGGGATCTTCCTTCGCCAGTATATGAGGGATCACATGCTCATACAGCCTGATATACGCGGATTTCGTGCGGGCATTCCCATCGTAATGCCCCTCCATGGCGAATCCCTCCATCTCATTGTTCCCGCACCAGAGACCAAGGGAGGCGTGATGGCGCAGCCGCCTCACGTTATCCACGACCTCCGCAGATACGTTCTCCTCGAAACCAGCTTCATCCAGAGGATAGTTGGCGCAGGCGAACATCATATCCTGCCATACGACAAGCCCCAGCTCATCGCAGGCATCATAGAACTCCTCTGAGGGATAATACCCACCGCCCCAGACGCGGATCGCGTTGAAATTCGCGGCCTTGCACTGCTCAAGGAGCTTCCTGGTCCTCTCTGGAGTGACTCTGGATAGCACGTTATCCTCGGGGATGTAATCGGCGCCCATTGCGAAGAAATCAACGCCATTCACAGAGTGCGCGAAGCTCTCGCCCCACTGGTCCTTCCGCCTCGTAAGCGTCAGCGTCCTCAGGCCGATCCTCCTTTCCACGGAATCGACCATACGGCCATCCTCGATCAGCCTTATGCATACCCCGTAAAGAGGCTGTTCACCAAGGCCATTCGGCCACCACAGCTCAGGAGACCTGATGACGAAGCTCCTGCCATCGGCCTCTCCTTCGATTCTCCGGTCCTCCGGATCCGAGACCTCTATGGCCACCTCGGCATCACCTTCCTGCTCCACGGAGAAGGACAGGCGTACAAGGCTATCCTCATGCTGCTGGGAAACACGCCAGTCCGTGATCCTGGCAGAATCCACGCCGCGGATTCCGATCTCCCTCCAGATTCCCATATCAGGGAGCCTCGGGCCCCAGTCCCAGCCGAACATGCAGCTGGCCTTGCGGATATGTGGGAACCCACGCATCGCGTAGCGGGATCCTCCCCAGTGATCCTTCTCATCCAGATTCCTCATGTATCTCACCGGAGAATGGATGACTACCCTTATATGGTTAGCGCCCTCATGGATCATGGATGTAACGGGGAAGGACCAGCGCCTATGCATATTGTCAGCATAGCCGACATGCATCCCGTTGACATATATGTCGGCAATCGTATCCAGTCCCTGACAGTCAAGCTCGACCAACGGACACGATGCGATCTCATCGGTAACCTCGAATTCCCTATCAAAGGCCCAGTCCTTCATCATGAGATCCATGGATCTCAGCTCGTTATCACGCCAGTATGGATCCTCCATGCCGCCATCAGCGAGCAGGAATGAATAGACAGAGCCAGGAACGGTTCCCTTATGCAGGTCAGAGGGATCATCAAGCGGGGAAAGCGCCCATTCCCCGGAAAGGGTCATATACAGCATATAGCCTCCATGATCCGTAATGTTAAGACGAAAGCGGGCAAAAAGTCTTTCGCCAAGGCTTTTCCCTTGGACATATCCTGGTAAATCTGGGCAGGAAGGCCCATCACCTGAGATTCAGGGCCATCATAGCGGCAGGGCACAGCGGAGCCTGCCGCATAGCGAGGCAGGCCCCGTTGGCGTCATACATAGAACAGTATATCCGAATAGGTGGGTATCGGCCAGAAGGACTTATCGGTAACAGCCTCAAGGCTGTCGCTGATCTTCCTCGCCTCCTCCATCGCGGGAACGATCTCATCCGCAGCGAAGAAGGCGGCATCCTGAGTTCCTTCAGGACTCTTCCCGAGACGCTCATCAAGCTCATCAGCCTTGAGCAGGAGCGCATCAGCAAGGGCGCTTACCTTGGCGCACAGGGCCTTATCGGCATTGGCGCTCACGCCGATTTCCTCCTTCAGCCTTATCGATGAGGCAAGGGATGAGGAGAAGCGCAGGGATGCCGGCAGGATCTGCCGCCTGAGCATCTCCAGCATGGCTGCCGCCTCGATATGTATCGCCTTCCGATACTCATCAAGCGATATCTCCAGACGGGACTCCATCTCCTCCCTGGTATAGATCCTGTGCCTGATGAAGAGAGCGACATTCTTCTCATCGCAGTAATGGATAAGGGCATCAGGGGTCCTCCTGTAGTTCGCGAGTCCCCTGCGCTCAGCCTCCTCTTCCCATTCCCTGCTGTATCCATTGCCATTGAAGAGGATGCGGCGATGGGCCTTAAGCTCCCTTCTTATCAGGGTATTGAGTGAGGCATTGAAGTCATCGGCCCCTTCCAGCTCATCGCAGAACGCCTTAAGGGCATCGGCAACCGCGGTATTGAGCATCACGTTCGTACAGGCGATGTTGAACGAGGAGCCAGGCATACGGAACTCGAACTTGTTTCCCGTGAACGCGAAGGGGCTGGTCCTGTTCCTGTCGGAGTTATCGCGGGCAAGCTTGGGCAGCACGCTCGTGCCTATATCAAGGCGAGAGGCGGAGGTGCTTCGATCAAGCGGCCTTCCATCGATGATCGACGAGATGACACTGTCCAGCTCATCTCCCACGAATATCGATACGATCGCAGGAGGGGCCTCATTAGCTCCGAGCCTGTGATCGTTTCCTGCGGATGCGACGCTTATCCTCAGCAGATCCTGGTAATCATCCACTGCCTTGATGATGGCGGTCAGGAAGAGAAGGAACTGGGCATTGTCCTTCGGCGTCCTGCCGGGATCAAGGAGATTCTCCCCGTCATCGGTACTGAGGGCCCAGTTGTTATGCTTTCCCGATCCGTTGATACCCTCAAAGGGCTTCTCATGCAGCAGGCAGGCAAAGCCATGCCGCTCCGCGACCTTCTTCATGATTTCCATCGTGAGCTGGTTGGCATCCGTTGCCTTGTTGGCGTTATCGAAGATGGGTGCCATCTCATGCTGGCATGGGGCGACCTCGTTATGCTCAGTCTTAGCGGTTATGCCAAGCTTCCACAGCTCCTCGTCGAGATCCGCCATGAACGCCTTCACGCGTGGCCTGATGGAACCGAAGTAATGATCCTCCATCTCCTGTCCTTTCGCGGCAGGAGCCCCTAGCAGGGTACGGCCCGTGAGCTTGAGGTCAAGGCGCTTGGCAAAGTCCTCCTTATCGATGAGGAAGTACTCCTGCTCAGCCCCTATCGTGGCATTTACCCTCTTCGCCTCCTTACCGAATAGCCTAAGGGCGCGGACAGCCTCATGGCTTATCGCATCCATGCTTCTCAGCAGCGGGGTCTTCTTATCGAGGATCTGGCCCGTGTAGGAACAGAACGCGGTAGGGATGCATAGGGTATCATCCTTGATGAATGCATAGCTGGTCGGATCCCATGCGGTGTATCCCCTAGCCTCGAACGTGGCCCTGAGGCCGCCGGAAGGGAACGATGAGGCATCCGGCTCACCTTTTATCAGCTCCTTGCCGGAGAAATCCATGATGACGCATCCGTTCTTATCGACGGTAAGGAAGCTATCATGCTTCTCTGCCGTGATACCTGTCATGGGCTGGAACCAATGCGTGAAGTGCGTAGCTCCCTTGCTCACCGCCCATTCCTTCATGGCAGTCGCCACGATATCCGCAGCATCCTCATCGAGAGCCTTGCCTTCAACCATGGTATTCTTCAATGATTGATATACCTTTTTAGGTAGCATTTCTCTCATTACATGGTCATTAAAGACCATCGAGCCGAACATCTCAGGAACATTCATGACACACCCTCCTCCTTGTCAATGGCTGGTGGTTCCTCTACGCATTGACAAAAGAAAAAGGCGCCACAGATCTCTCTGCAGCGCCTTTGCTGTTCTTAGCGTGATGATATGGAAATCGAGAGCAGAAGGTCAAGCGCATATATACATGCGCCTGCATTTTTATTCGAATTATTTCCATTCATACGATTGACAAGTAGCAACGATATAACATAAAACGTAGCGCAAGGAACAATGACGTTCTAAGAGTGATCTTAGTGCGTCCTTTTTTTTGTACAGGAGTGGCCTGATGAAGAAGGAAGGCGAGGTAAGGATAAGCTCAGGATGCGCGATCAGCGGCATATTCTGCCGCGATGGACGCTGCATAGCCGGTGACGTGATCAAGAAGAGCATCGCTGTGATGCATAACAGGTCAAACGGACTGGGAGGAGGATTCGCAGGCTATGGCATATACCCGCAGTACAGGGAATACTATGCCCTGCATGTATTCTATGACTCGATCATGGCAAGGGAGGAGACGGAGAGATTCCTCGATAGTCATTTCGACATAATAAACCTCTCGAAGATACCAGTGCGGCCGACCCCTCTGATTCCCGACGCGCCTCTCATCTGGCGCTATTTCGTCACGCCTCTCCCCCACCGGCTTCAGGACAGCCAGCTGGATGAGGATGAGTACACTTCCCGGACCACGATATCGATAAACGATTCGATCACGGGTGCCTATGTCGTATCCTGCGGGAAGGACATGGGCGTATTCAAGGCCGTAGGCTATCCGGAAGACGTGGCTGACTTCTACAGGCTTGATGAGTATGAAGGCTACTCATGGACCGCGCATGGACGCTACCCTACGAACACTCCAGGCTGGTGGGCAGGATCGCATCCGTTCTCACTGCTCGACCTCACCGTAGTGCATAACGGGGAGATCTCCTCATATGACGCGAATCGCCGCTCGGTTGAGATGCACGGATACTCGTGCAACCTGCTGACGGATACGGAGGTAATCACATATATCCTTGACTATCTTACGCGTAAGCAAGGACTTACGCTCAAGGAAAGCTCAGAGGTGATCGCAGCCCCTTTCTGGACTACCATCGCAATGAAGGATGAGAAGGAACGGAAAAGGCTCTCATATCTACGAAAGATGTTCTCCCCATTCCTAATAACAGGGCCATTCTCGATCCTCGTAGGCTTCAGGGGCGGGATGATGGCACTGAACGACAGGCTGAAGCTCAGGAGCCTTGTAGCTGCGGAAAAGGGCCGGACGGTCTATTTCAGCTCAGAGGAAGCTGCGATCAGGGTGATAGAAGAAAGCCCTGACAGGGTGTGGGCACCGCGAGGCGGAGAGGCGGTGATCGTCACGCTTGATGGGAGGAAGGATGAATAGGAGATTCAGGATCAGGAAGGACGAGAGCTGCATCTCTTGCCTGAGGTGCGCAAGGGAATGTTCCTTCGGAGCGATAGAGATCGATGGAGGCAAGACGCTACAGTTCCATCACGAAAGATGCGTGGACTGCCAGCGCTGCGTGTCATTCTGCCCTACGGGCGCCATCTTCATAACGGAGGATGAGAACAGGTTCAGGCCGAACCATGTATTCGGAGAGAGCGATATAAGCGAGATAATGCTGCAGGCGGAAACCGGAGGGGTGCTCCTCTCATCGATGGGCGCATCTGGCAAGGCCGTTCCGATCTACTTCGACAGGATGCTGCTCAATGCAAGCCAGGTCACAAACCCCTCGATCGATCCCCTGAGGGAACCGATGGAGACGGCTGTCTTCCTCGGACAGCGCCCGTCCGGGATAGAGCGTGATAACCAGGGGGATATCGTGGACAATCTTCCGCCCCATCTTGAGCTGAGGACTCCGCTGATGTTCTCGGCAATGAGCTATGGAGCCATAAGCCTCAACGTGCACAAGGCGCTTGCCGCGGCAGCAGAGAAGCTGGGAACATACTGGAACAGCGGAGAGGGCGGGCTTCATGAAAGCCTCTATCCCTACAA